>NZ_JBEAKW010000010.1:0-131928 GCF_040065795.1 Klebsiella sp. JB_Kp004
AGGGATAAGTCGAAGGTACCGCGTAGCGGCGATTTTGCTGGCCGGAGCCCGGGGGCACAGGGGGCGGCGGCGACTGGCCGCCCCCTGTGCGCTCCCTGCGCCACAAAAAACAGAGTGCAGAAAAATTAACCGGGAGCGCAATGTGCGCTGAAGCCACAGATAACATCAATGACCACACGGCGTTGCTTCCCCTCACCCTGGCCCTCTCCCCAAGGGAGACGGAACTGTCCGGCCATCGTTTCCGTGGCCAACATATTGCCGGGTGGCGGCTGCGCCTGACCCGGCCTACGGAGTCTGAAAACGTGGTAAACCGATAACAGTCTCCACCGCCGCCGGGCAATACATCAGGCTCCGTGCCCAATATGTTGCCGGGTGGCGCTTCACTTACCCGGCCTACATAACCATTTAATTTCAGAAGGTTAACCATCACCGTAGGCCCGCGCAAGCGCAGCGCCGCCGGGCAAAAAAGCAGCCCAAGACGCAGACAGCAGACGAAAAAAAGCCGGAGGTTTCCCTCCGGCTTTTCTCATTCACATCACGCTACGCCTTACGCCACGTCTTCGTACTGCGGCACCGGGTTGCGGAAGCTTTTGGTCACGCAGGCCAGATAGACCAGACCGATACCGGCCCAGATCAGGCCCAGAATCATCGAGCTCTCTTCCAGGTTGACCCACAGCGCGCCGACGGTCAGGGCGCCGCACATCGGCAGGAACAGATACTGGAAGTGGTCTTTCAGCGTCTTGTTGCGTTTCTCACGGATCCAGAACTGCGAAATCACCGACAGGTTAACGAAGGTAAACGCCACCAGCGCACCAAAGTTAATCAGCGCCGTCGCCATCACCAGGTCGAAGTTAATCGCCAGCAGGGCGATAGCGCCGACCAGGATGATGTTCATCGCCGGGGTGCGCCAGGTCGGGTGCACATAGCCGAAGAAGCTTTTCGGGAACACGCCGTCACGGCCCATCACGTACATCAGACGCGCCACGCCAGCGTGCGCCGCCATACCGGACGCCAGTACGGTAATGGTGGAGAAGATCAGCGCGCCAACCTGGAAGGCTTTACCTGCCACGTAGAGCATAATTTCCGGCTGTGACGCATCCGGATCTTTAAAGCGCGAGATATCCGGGAAGTACAGCTGCAGGAAGTAGGTGGCAAAGATGAAGATCAGGCCGCCGATCAGCGCGGTCAGGAAGATCGCGCGCGGAATGACGCGCTCTGCATCTTTGGTCTCTTCAGACAGGTTGCTGATGCCGTCGAAGCCGGTAAACGAGAAGCACAGGATCGTCGCCCCGGTAATCATCGGGATCACGTGCGCATCACCGGACCAGAACGGACGGCTGCTGGCCAGCGTACCGGCGCCTTCGCCGCCAAACACGCCATAAATCACCATGCCGAGGATAACGGCAATCAGCACCACCTGCAGCACCACGATCACGGTGTTGAAGTTGGCCACGGATTTAATGCTGCGCAGGTTAAAGGCGGTCATAAAGGCGACCAGCGCGATAACAAACACCCACGACGGAATCGAAGGCACCAGCGCTTCAAAATAGATTTTCGCCAGCAGAATGTTGATCATCGGCGCGAACAGGTAGTCGAGCAGCGAGGACCAACCCACCATAAAGCCAACGGTCGGGCTGATGGATTTCTGCGCATAGGTATACGCCGAGCCGGCGGACGGGTAACGACGTACCAGCTTGCCATAGCTCAGGGCAGTAAACAGGATAGCGATTAACGCAAAGGCGTAGGCCGTCGGCACGTGACCGTCGGTCATACCAGAGACGATACCAAACGTATCGAACAGCGTCATCGGCTGCATATAGGCCAGGCCCATCATTACAACCGGAACTAACGTAAGTGTTTTACGTAATTCCACGCGAGAGGTATTTGGAGTAGCGTTATGCGACATAGTTATCCCCTTTTACGGTGAACGCCAGCGCGTAAGCAAAAAATTGCCCCATTTCTTTCTATTCCTCAGCGACAACGACTGTCGGTTTTTAGTAAATATCTATCCGGTACGAAGCCCGGCCTCTTGGTATTGAATGATGTGTCTTTCGACCAAAAAAATAACCGACACTTTAAAAAAAGCGTCGGCTAGTCTCTGGTTTTCAGGCCGCATATTTTGCAACAATATCAACGGCGTTGACAAGATGTTATGAAGTTCATTGCGTGAGCATAATTTTTAAGATGCTAATATCTATACGATTTCCGTATGATAAATTGTAAAAATAGCACTATTTGCTAATAGCGATTCGCGCCACCATTTCCCGGCCAAACCGCAGGCGGCGTCATTCCAGGCGATCCACGCGGGCTGACGAGGCGACAGCCCGCGCACGGCCAGGCTGACCAGCTCGCCGCTCTCCAGCAGCCCCTGCACCTGATAACGCGGCAGGCAACTCCACCCCAGCCCCATGCGCAGCAGCGCCAGCTGCCCCGCGGCGTCACACACCGTCAGGGTCTCCTGATCGGCGAGCAGCGCCCCGCCCTCGCCGGTGGCCACCGCGCGGTAACGCCGCAGGGTTCGCCAGCTCAACGGGGCGCGGCGCTCCGCCAGAGGATGCTGCGGGGAGACCACCAGCAGCAGCTCCAGCTCGCCAAGGGTAAGATAATCATAGCCACTTAACGGCGGAGGCTCGCCGAGCGCCCCCAGCAGGAGATCGGCCTGCCCTTCCGTCAAGGGCCGCCAGTCCAGCAGCGAGGGGGTCAGCGTGAAGCGCAGCCGTGTCAGCGGCTGCTGTTGATAAAAGGCGGCGATCAGCGGCGAGAGTTGCGCCACGGGAAAGGTGCTGTCCACCGCCAGGCGGAGGGTATGTTCCCACCCCTGCTGCAGCTTAACCGCCCGGATCTCCAGTTCGCGGGCGATGTGCAACACTTCCCGCCCTTTCTCCAGCAGCATCTGTCCGGTGGGGGTAAAGCGCGCGCGGTGGCCGCTGCGGTCGAGCAGCTGAATATTGAGATCGCTTTCCAGCCGGTGAATGGTGTAGCTCAGCGCCGAGGGCGTTTTAAAGAGCTTTGCCGACGCCGCGGCAAAGCTCCCCTCTTTTTCCAGCGCGTCGAGGATCACGAGGACATCCAGCAGTGGTTTCATCGCTACCCCCTTACGGTATGCGAATCACCGCTGGCGGATCACTCCATCGGCATCACCAGCGGATCGGGGTACTGGTACTCAAACCCCAGCTCATTGCAGATACGATTGCCATCCACAATCTTGCCCTGGCCGCCGTCCGGGCTGTCGCTGAAGACCGGCGGCGGCAGCCCCAGCTCGCGGGCCATCTGCGGATAAAAGAGGCCGCGCGCCGGATGGCGGGGCGCACATAGATTATAGATGTGCCCGCCCTTCGGAGCCTGCAGCAGCAGTTCGATGGCGGCCACCACATCCTGCAAATGCACCAGGTTGACCACGTGCTGGCCATCCGGCGCCGACTTGCCGGCGAAAAAACGCCCCGGATGGCGGGACGGCCCCACCAGCCCGGCCAGGCGCAGAATATCCACCGAGGTCCCCGGCAGATTGTGCAGCCAGTCCTCCAGCTCCTTGAGCACCTGCCCGCTGGCGGTTTGCGGCAGGCGCGGGGAGTTCTCTTTCACCGTACCGTTGACGTTGCCATACACCGAGGTGGAGCTGGTGAAGACGATCCGCGGAATATGGTACGCCAGCGCGGTATCGACAATCTCCTGCACCGCCTGCAGATAAAACCCTTCCCCTGCCCCGGTCCGCCGGGCCGGCAGCGTGATCACCAGCGCATCGACGTTCATCAGCGCGTCGAGGTCCTCGGTATCACAGACCAGCTGCGGCTCCAGGCGCAGCGGATAGCTGTCGATCCCGCACATCCGCGCCGCCTCCACGCCATCCTGCGTGGTTTTACTGCCGGTGACCTGCCAGCCTCGCGCCGTCAACGACAGCGCCAGCGGCATCCCCAGCCATCCCAAACCGACTATCGCGACCTTTTTCATCCCAGGCTCCTGACTCTTTCGCTGTGCTGATTACAGGCTACGCCAGCCAGCGGCAACTGACAATTTCTTCGCTCAATGTGAAATGAATTAATGATAGAAAAAAGCCCTTGCTTTCTGCGGCGAAAGTGGTTTAGGTTAAAGGACATCAAATGCATAGTCATTCACAGAGAATTTTTATGAACCGCGTTCAATTTAAACACCACCATCATCACCATCATCCTGACTAGTCTTTCAGGCGATGTGTGCTGGAAGACATTTGGATCTTCCAGTGGTGCATGAACGCGCAGAGAGCCCCCGGAAGATTCACTTCCGGGGGCTTTTTTTTGGACCAAATTCGGACAGATTCAGACAGGTATTCAGAGGAAAAGAACAATGTTAGACAACACCCGTTTACGCATAGCTATTCAGAAATCAGGCCGTTTAAGCGAAGATTCACGCGAATTACTCAGCCGCTGCGGCATTAAAGTCAATTTGCACACCCAGCGTCTGATTGCGCTGGCGGAAAATATGCCAATCGACATTCTGCGCGTGCGTGATGACGATATCCCGGGCCTGGTGATGGACGGTGTTGTCGACCTCGGCATTATCGGCGAAAACGTGCTGGAAGAAGAGCTGCTCAGCCGCCGCGCCCAGGGCGAAGACCCGCGCTATTTCACCCTGCGTCGCCTGGACTTCGGCGGCTGCCGCCTGTCGCTGGCCACCCCGGTGGATGAAGCCTGGAACGGCCCGGCGGCGCTGGATGGCAAACGTATCGCCACCTCTTACCCGCACCTGCTGAAGCGCTACCTCGATCAAAAAGGTATCTCCTTTAAATCCTGTCTGCTGAACGGCTCCGTGGAAGTGGCGCCGCGCGCCGGCCTCGCCGACGCCATCTGCGACCTCGTCTCCACCGGCGCCACCCTGGAAGCCAACGGCCTGCGCGAAGTGGAAGTGATCTACCGCTCCAAAGCCTGCCTGATCCAGCGCGACGGCGAAATGGACGACGCCAAACAGCAGCTGATTGACCGCCTGCTGACCCGTATTCAGGGCGTGATCCAGGCCCGCGAGTCGAAATACATCATGATGCACGCCCCGACCGAACGTCTGGAAGAAGTGGTTGCCCTGCTGCCGGGCGCCGAACGGCCAACCATTCTGCCACTGGCGGGCGACAAGCAGCGCGTGGCGATGCACATGGTCAGCAGCGAAACCCTGTTCTGGGAGACCATGGAAAAACTGAAGGCGCTGGGCGCCAGCTCCATTCTGGTGCTGCCGATTGAGAAGATGATGGAGTAATCGGCCAGCCGGTCACGGGACACACAGGGGAAAACAATCATGAGCTTCAACACAATCATCGACTGGAACGGCTGTAGCGCAGACCAACAGCAACAACTCTTAACGCGCCCGGCGATTTCCGCCTCCGACAGCATCAGTAAAACGGTGGCGGAGATCCTCGATAACGTCAAAGCCAACGGCGACGCGGCGCTGCGCGAATACAGCGCGAAGTTTGATAAAACCACCGTCGCCGCGCTGCAGGTGAGCGAGGCGGAGATCGCCGCCGCCGGCGAGCGCCTCAGCGACGAGCTGAAGCAGGCGATGGCGGTGGCGGTGCAAAACATCGAGACCTTCCACAACGCGCAACAGCTGCAGGCGGTGGATGTCGAAACGCTGCCGGGGGTGCGCTGCCAGCAGGTGACCCGCCCTATCGCCTCCGTCGGGCTGTATATTCCGGGCGGCTCGGCGCCGCTGTTCTCCACGGTGCTGATGCTGGCGACGCCGGCGCGCATCGCCGGCTGTCAGCAGGTGGTGCTCTGCTCGCCGCCGCCGATCGCCGATGAGATCCTCTACGCCGCGCAGCTGTGCGGCGTGAAAACCATCTTTAACGTCGGCGGCGCGCAGGCCATCGCCGCCCTCGCCCTCGGTACCGAGTCGGTGCCGAAGGTGGATAAAATCTTTGGCCCGGGTAACGCTTACGTCACGGAAGCCAAACGCCAGGTCAGCCAGCGTCTGGACGGCGCGGCCATCGACATGCCGGCCGGCCCGTCGGAAGTGCTGGTGATCGCCGACAGCGGCGCCAACCCGGACTTTGTCGCCTCTGACCTGCTGTCCCAGGCGGAACACGGCCCGGACTCGCAGGTGATCCTCCTGACCCCGGACGCCGGGATGGGCAGCCGCGTCGCCGAGGCCGTGGAGCGCCAGCTGGCCGCCCTGCCGCGCGCCGAAACCGCCCGCGTGGCGCTCTCCGCCAGCCGCATCATCGTGGCCCGCGACCTGGCGCAGTGCGTGGCTATCTCCAACCAGTATGGCCCGGAACACCTGATCATTCAGACCCGTCAGGCCCGTGAGCTGGTGGACAGCATCACCAGCGCCGGTTCGGTTTTCCTTGGCGACTGGTCGCCGGAATCCGCGGGCGACTACGCCTCGGGCACCAACCACGTCCTGCCGACCTATGGCTATACCGCCACCTGTTCGAGCCTCGGCCTGGCCGACTTCCAGAAGCGGATGACCGTACAGGAGCTGTCGCGCGACGGCTTTGCCGCCCTCGCTTCGACGATTGAGATTCTGGCCGCCGCCGAGCGCCTTGACGCCCACAAAAACGCCGTAACGCTGCGCGTTGCCGCCCTGAAGGAGCAAGCATGAGCATTGAAGATTTAGCCCGCGCCAACGTCCGCGCGCTGACCCCGTATCAATCCGCTCGCCGCCTGGGCGGGAAAGGCGACGTCTGGCTGAACGCTAACGAATTCCCCACCGCCGTGGCTTTCCAGCTGACCGAGCAGACGCTGAACCGCTACCCGGAGCCGCAGCCGAAGGCGGTGATTGAGAACTACGCCCGCTACGCCGGGGTTAAACCGGAGCAAGTGCTGGTCAGCCGCGGCGCCGACGAAGGCATTGAGCTGCTGATCCGCGCCTTCTGCGAGCCAGGCGAAGACGCGGTGCTCTACTGCCCGCCCACCTACGGCATGTACAGCGTCAGCGCCGAGACCATCGGCGTCGAATGCCGTACCGTGCCGACGCTGGCCGACTGGCAGCTCGACCTGCCGGGCATCGAGGCAAAGCTGGACGGGGTGAAAGTGGTCTTCGTCTGCAGCCCGAACAACCCGACCGGGCAGATTATCGACCCGCAGTCGATGCGCGACCTGCTGGAGATGACCCGCGGCAAAGCCATCGTGGTGGCCGACGAAGCCTATATTGAATTCTGCCCGCAGGCGACGCTCGCCGGCTGGCTCAGCGACTACCCGCACCTGGTGGTGCTGCGCACGCTGTCCAAAGCCTTTGCCCTCGCCGGCCTGCGCTGCGGCTTCACCCTCGCCAACGCCGAGGTGATTAACGTGCTGCTGAAAGTGATCGCGCCGTACCCGCTCTCCACGCCGGTGGCCGATATCGCCGCCCAGGCGCTGAGCGCGGAAGGGATCGCCGCGATGCGTCAGCGCGTGGCGCAGATCCTCGACGAGCGCCGCTACCTGGTGGAACAGCTGCGCGGCATCGCCTGCGTGGAGCAGGTCTTCGATTCCGAGACCAACTACGTCCTGGCGCGGATAACCGCCTCCAGCGCAGTGTTTAAATCTTTGTGGGATCAGGGCATTATCTTACGTGACCAGAATAAACAACCTTCATTGAGCGGCTGTTTGCGTATCACTATCGGTACCCGTGCCGAGAGCCAGCGCGTGATTGACGCCTTGACTGCGGAGAAAGTATGACCCAGAAGTATCTCTTTATTGACCGTGACGGCACCCTGATTTCCGAACCGCCGGTAGATTTCCAGGTGGACCGTTTCGACAAGCTGGCGTTTGAGCCGCAGGTGATCCCGGCGCTGCTGAAGCTGCAGCAGGAAGGCTATAAGCTGGTGATGATCACCAACCAGGACGGTCTGGGTACCGACAGCCTGCCGCAGGAGGCGTTTGATGGCCCACACAACCTGATGATGCAGATCTTCGCCTCGCAGGGCGTTAACTTTGAGGAAGTGCTGATTTGTCCGCACTTCCCGGGCGACAACTGCGCCTGCCGCAAGCCGAAAACCCAGCTGGTGCTGCCGTGGCTGGAAGAGGGCGTGCTGGATAAAGCCCACAGCTACGTGATTGGCGACCGGGCCACCGATCTTGAGCTGGCGGATAACATGGGGATTATCGGTCTGCGCTATGAACGCGAGACCCTGAACTGGCCGACCATCTGCGAGCAGCTGACCCGCCGCGACCGCTATGCCCACGTCGAGCGCATCACCAAAGAGACCCAGGTGGATGTGAAAGTGTGGCTGGACCGCGAAGGCGGCAGCAAGATCCACACCGGCGTCGGCTTTTTTGACCATATGCTCGACCAAATCGCCACCCATGGCGGCTTCCGCATGGAGGTCAACGTCGGCGGCGATCTGTACATCGACGATCACCACACGGTGGAAGATACCGGCCTGGCCCTCGGCGAAGCCCTGAAGCTGGCGCTCGGCGACAAGCGCGGCATCAACCGCTTCGGCTTCGTGCTGCCGATGGACGAGTGTCTCGCCCGCTGCGCGCTGGATATCTCCGGCCGTCCGCACCTGGAGTATAAGGCGGACTTCACCTATCAGCGCGTCGGCGATCTGAGCACCGAGATGGTGGAACACTTCTTCCGCTCGCTCTCTTACACCATGGCGGTGACGCTGCACCTGAAAACCAAGGGCAAGAACGATCACCACCGCGTGGAGAGCCTGTTCAAAGCCTTTGGCCGTACGCTGCGCCAGGCGATCCGCGTCCAGGGCGATGCCCTGCCGTCTTCCAAAGGGGTGCTGTAATGAATGTGGTGATCCTTGATACCGGGTGCGCCAACCTCAATTCGGTGAAATCGGCGATTGGCCGCCACGGCTATGAGCCGGTGGTCAGCCGCGATCCGGAGGTGGTATTGCGTGCCGATAAACTGTTTCTTCCCGGCGTCGGCACCGCCCAGGCGGCGATGGACCAGCTGCGCGACCGCGAGCTGATCGACCTGATCAAAGCCTGTACCCAGCCGGTGCTGGGTATCTGCCTGGGCATGCAGCTGCTCGGCAAGCGCAGCGAAGAGAACAACGGCGTCGATCTGCTGGGCATTATCGAGGAAGAGGTGCCGAAGATGACCGACCACGGCCTGCCGCTGCCGCACATGGGCTGGAACCGGGTGTATGCCAAAGCGGGCGATCGTCTGTTCCGCGGCATTGAAGAAGGCGCGTATTTCTACTTCGTCCACAGCTACGCCATGCCGGTCAACCCGTACACCATCGCCCAGTGCAATTACGGCGAGGCGTTTACCGCCGCGGTGCAGAAAGATAACTTCTTTGGCGTGCAGTTCCACCCGGAGCGCTCCGGGAGCGCCGGGGCGCAGCTGCTGAAAAACTTCCTGGAGATGTGATGATTATTCCTGCGTTAGATTTAATCGACGGCACCGTCGTTCGTCTCCACCAGGGCGATTACGGCCAGCAGCGCGACTACGGCAGCGATCCGCTGCCGCGCCTGCAGTCCTATGCCGCTCAGGGGGCGGAAGTCCTGCACCTGGTCGACCTGACCGGGGCGAAGGATCCGGCGAAGCGCCAGATCCCGCTGCTGAAATCGCTGGTCGCCGGCGTTGACGTTCCGGTGCAGGTCGGCGGCGGCGTGCGGACCGAGGCGGATGTCGCGGCCCTGCTTGACGCCGGCGTCGCCCGCGTGGTGGTCGGCTCCACCGCGGTGAAATCCCCGGAGGAAGTAAAAGGCTGGTTTAAACGCTTTGGCCCTGAACGACTGGTGCTGGCGCTCGACGTGCGTATCGACGCCGACGGCAATAAGCAGGTGGCGGTCAGCGGCTGGCAGGAGAACTCCGGCGTGACCCTGGAGGAGCTGGTGGAGAGCTATCTGCCGGTCGGTCTGCAGCATGTGCTGTGCACCGATATCTCCCGTGACGGCACGCTGGCGGGCTCCAACGTCTCGCTGTATGAGGAAGTCTGCGCCCGCTACCCGCAGGTGGCGTTTCAGTCATCCGGCGGCATCGGCGATCTCAATGATATTGCCGCCCTGCGCGGCACCGGGGTGCGCGGCGTGATTGTCGGTCGCGCGCTGCTGGAAGGTAAATTCAACGTAACGGAGGCCATTCAATGCTGGCAAAACGGATAATCCCCTGCCTCGACGTCCGCGACGGCCAGGTAGTGAAAGGCGTGCAGTTCCGTAATCACGAGATCATCGGCGATATCGTCCCGCTGGCCAAGCGCTATGCCGACGAAGGCGCCGACGAGCTGGTGTTCTATGATATCACCGCCTCCAGCGACGGCCGGGTGGTCGACAAGAGCTGGGTGTCGCGGGTGGCGGAAGTGATTGATATTCCTTTCTGCGTGGCGGGCGGGATCAAGTCGCTGGAAGACGCGGCGCAGATCCTCTCCTTCGGCGCCGATAAGATCTCGATTAACTCCCCTGCTCTCGCCGACCCGACGCTGATCACCCGCCTTGCCGACCGCTTTGGCGTGCAGTGCATTGTGGTGGGGATTGATACCTGGTTTGATGCAGAGACCGGCAAATATCACGTCAATCAGTACACCGGCGACGAGAGCCGCACCCGGGTGACGCAGTGGGAAACCCTCGACTGGGTGGAGGAAGTGCAGAAGCGCGGCGCGGGCGAGATCGTCCTCAATATGATGAACCAGGACGGGGTGCGCAACGGCTACGATCTGCAGCAGCTGGCGAAGGTTCGCGCAGTGTGCCATGTGCCGCTGATCGCCTCCGGCGGCGCGGGCACCATGGAACACTTCCTTGAAGCCTTCCGCGACGCCAACGTTGACGGCGCGCTGGCGGCCTCGGTATTCCACAAACAGATTATTAATATTGGCGAACTGAAAGCGTACCTGGCGGCACAGGGCGTGGAGATAAGGGTATGTTGACTGAACAGCTGGACTGGGAAAAAACGGACGGCATGATGCCGGCCATCGTACAGCACGCCGTATCCGG
Source organism: Klebsiella sp. JB_Kp004 (assembly GCF_040065795.1). Taxonomy (NCBI): domain Bacteria; kingdom Pseudomonadati; phylum Pseudomonadota; class Gammaproteobacteria; order Enterobacterales; family Enterobacteriaceae; genus Klebsiella; species Klebsiella sp. JB_Kp004. The sequence goes on from NZ_JBEAKW010000010.1 coordinate 10,839, forward strand.
CGAAGTGCTGATGCTGGGCTACATGAACAAGGAGGCGCTGGAGAAAACCGAAGCCACCGGCAAGGTCACCTTTTACTCACGCACCAAACAGCGGCTGTGGACCAAGGGTGAAACCTCGGGCCATGTCCTCAACGTAGTGAGCATCACGCCGGACTGCGACAACGATACGCTGCTGGTGCTGGTGAATCCGATCGGGCCGACCTGCCACAAAGGCACCACCAGCTGCTTCGGCGACGCCGGCCACCAGTGGCTGTTCCTCTATCAGCTGGAGCAGCTGCTGGCCGAGCGTAAGCACGCCGACCCGGAGAGCTCCTACACGGCGAAGCTGTATGCCAGCGGCACCAAGCGCATTGCGCAGAAAGTGGGGGAAGAAGGCGTGGAAACCGCGCTGGCCGCCACGGTGAACGACCGCTTCGAGCTGAAGAATGAGGCGTCGGACCTGATGTATCACCTGCTGGTGCTGCTGCAGGACCAGGGTCTGGATCTCGGGGAAGTGATTGATAATTTAAGGGCACGGCATAAGTAATCTTTAACGATATTCTCGCCACTTCCTGAAACGCAAAAGCCCTGGCAAATGCCAGGGCTTTTTGTATTGCCTCACTAAAGCCGACGAATTAACACGGCCTATTCAGAGGTAATGATTCGGGCATCAGGGTAAATCATTAATCTGATGCCGGAGACGCTTTCTAACCGATAGTCTTTGCCAAAAACCTCGCTCATGGCTGCCACTTCCTCATCGGAACTCGCAATATAATACCTTGCTTTGACCGTGTACCACTGCTCATTAGATAACCAATGGTAAGGTCGTAACCGCTTTTGCTGTTCTTCGACAATGGTCGGGGCAATACTGATCGCCTTCTTTGAATGTATGGACACAGAAGTGGTCAACCAGAAACTGCCGAACCCGGAGCCTAAGTCATGGCTGTCAATGTATTTGGCGACTTTCACATAGGCGCTGTCCCGGTATTCTGTTTTCCACTCGCTTAGATTGACCATGAATATCAGAAATGATGGGATAAGAACCAACAGGACCGATTGTCTGTTAATCACCACATTGCGGGCAATGAAAATTAACAGCATAAAAACCAATGGCACCAGGTACCTGACTGAGCGTACGTCCACCGGTATGTTACTAAACACAAAGGCTACGGCTAGCGCCATAATTGATACGATCAGCAATCGGTCAATAATATGTGCTGATTTAGTACGCAGAGAATAAAAAATGCCGAAAATAAGAACCGACAAGGTACATACAAAACGGACAAAGTTTTTGAGTGCCGCAACATCACCGATCGGTTTCCCGTAGAAATCCGCCCCGAACAGATGGACCAATCCATAGTACATATAATATACATTTGACCAGAATTTATCGATTGCAACAAATTCCGGTGGGGTATAGCCCTGGATATAAAAATGCGGGACTGCCGACAAGATTTTATTCATAACAAAGGCAATGACGACGGATAAAATCGTCATCAATAACCATTTGTATTCAACACGTTCCTTGAATAACAATGGCCAGGCAAGTAGTGAAACCAGTAACGGTGCTGTCATAAAATAAAAATACAAACTGTCGCTAAAAATCGCCATCGCGTTGAGGATTGCTAAAAGAGCAATCGCAATCGCGCCAGGCTGTCTTTGCATACTATTTATTGTTATTAAAGCGATAATTAATGCCCCGATATGAATACAGGCATCAATAGTCGTAAAGACAGCAAAGGTACAAGGCAATGCCATCACGAAAAGCACAGACATACCAAACTTATTACGTCTGGCAATAGACAAGGAGAGTACCATTACCAGAGCATAGTAAGCCGCTGGGATCAGCCACAGCAAAGAGACATGCGGGCCAAATAGCTTAATCGCAATGGCAAAGGGTATCATCTCAGTGAAATAAAAATTGACGGTAGATAAATTCCAGCCAACCAGCGCCCAGTTACCCGCCGCAATATCCTTTGCCTCAAGAAAAAATGAAGCCGGATCAGAAATAATGGTATTTCTAAAAACATAGAAAAAATAAACTACGGTGAGAAGGGAAAATAAATATATTTTCCAATGCTTTTTCCAACCTATCATTTTCTTTCCTTATCCTTCAATAAATATCTCGGTCGGTTTTTCGTTTCTAAATATATTCTGCCAATATACTCGCCTAATACGCCGATCCCGATGAGCTGGATACCGCCCAGAAACAGTATGGATACCATGATAGAGGGATAGCCACTAACCCGATTACCAAAAATCAGCGTGTCGACTATCATAAAAACACCGTACAGAAACGACAGTCCGGCGACAATAACACCAATATACGTCCACACCCGCAAAGGAAACGTTGAAAAAGAGGTAATCCCTTCCAGTGCAAGATTCCACAGCTTCCAGCCGTTGAATTTAGTTTTGCCGGCAATGCGCTCCGCACGCGCGTACTCAACGATATCAACCGAACCACCGACCCAGGATAACACACCTTTCATGAAGAGGTTTCTTTCCTGTAAGCGCAGGATATTATCCACAACTGAACGCGACATCAGGCGGAAATCCCCGACATTCTCTTCAATTTTGGGTGAGCTAATTTTATTATGTAAGCGATAGAACCATTCCGCCGTCTTACGTTTTAAATAGCCGTCCGTATGGCGATCGATTCGCTTCGCCAACACAATTTCCGCGCCTTGCTGGTACTTCTGCAGCATTAGCGGGATCACCTCTATGGGATCTTGCAGATCAACATCGATAGGAATGACAACGTCGCCTGTGGCATGCTCCAGACCGGCAAACAGAGCCGGCTCTTTACCAAAATTCCGGGTAAAAGACAGCAATTTGACTAACGGATCGGAGAGACTCAGGGCGCTGATGATATTTTCGGTAGCATCACTGCTCCCGTCGTTCACAAAAACAATTTCCGTTTCCCAGTTCTCAAGTTTCGACCGCACTTCTTTATAAAAAAGAGGGATCGTGTCCTCTTCATTAAGGACGGGAACGACCAGAGATATTTTCATTTCAATTCCCTGAAAACGACAAATTTAGAATAGAGAAAACCACATACCAGACTGATAGCTGAAAAAAAGACAAGGGTGGCAAGAGGTGGGATCTGAAGACTGTCAGCAGTCATACCGGTCAACATCGCCACTGCGCCCATAAAAACAACATACAGCAGGTAACGAAGTGATGTGGCCCTGGCCTTGAAGGTCCAGGCAGCGTTAACGAAGAAGGAGAAGGTCACCGCCACGCAGAATGCCAACAGATTGGCTATCGCCTGGGTTGTGCCTAAAATAATCAACAAGTAAAATACAGCCCAATGGATAAGCGTATTTAAAATACCAACTGAGAAATAACGGGTAAATAAAGTAAGCATAATTTTTTCTTTATTGAAAGATAATCATTGCTGTGGCCATGAATATTGATTTTCGTACTCTTATTTTATCCAGTTCCTCCTGATAATTACTTCAAAAAACATCGAAAGCCTGAAGAATCATTTTGGCCTTCGATGTTTTAAGGAAATTTATATCAACAGTGGCGTGCCCGACGATTTCGCCTCAAGAGCCTGGTTTCTCATGGAGTAACGACGTATAAAGATTAATGTACGCGTCAATCATATGGTCGGCAGTAAACATCTCTTCAAAACGACGACGCGAGTTTTCGCCATAGCGGCTGGCGGTTTCATCGTTATGCCAGAGCTCATTCATCGCCTCCACCAGCGCCTGGCTGTCATTCGGCGGGATCACACAGCCATTCACTTTGTCCTGGTTAATGAACGAGGTCCCGGTGCCGATCTCGCAGGAGATCAGCGGCCTGGCGAAGCGCGCGCCTTCCAGTAACGTAATGCCAAACGCCTCGGAGCGCAGATGCGAGGGGAAGACCACGCCACGGCAGAGCTGGAAGAGAATGTATTTATCTTCGTCGTTGAGCATGCCGGTAAACACCACATTGCTCAGCCCGCGCTGCTGCGCTTCACGACGCACTTCCGCCTCCAGCGGCCCGCCCCCGACGATCACCACCGGCAGCCGGCTACGCTCGGCGGCATCCAGCAGAATGTGCAGCCCTTTGTAGTAGCGGAAAGCGCCGACGAAGAGGAAGAAGTTATCGCCGACGGTTTCCCGCCAGTGCGTCACCCGCTGCGGATCGTGCTGCACGTCGTGCTGCTCCAGACCAAACGGGATCACCACGGTTTTATCCTGATATTTTTTCAGGGTCTGGCTGGAGGCCACGTAGTTGGGCGACGAGGCGACAATGCAGTCTACGCTGGCGAGGAATCGCTCCTGCAGCGGTTGGTACAGCTTCATCAACCGTTTTTGTTTCACAATATCAGAATGATAGGTCACCACCGTTCTGGCGTCAGGTCGCGCCGAGAGATGCAACATATCCATGAATGGAAACGGAAAATGGTAGTTGATGATGTCGTAATCATCTTTAATCTGCTTAAAACGCTTTAACGCTTTCAGCGAAAACGGCGTGGAGGCAATTTCAAAAAGCTGCTTATTATAAATGACCCGATGGTCTTCGTAGGCGACAGGTCCTGTCTCTTTGTCCGGGCTAAAAGTAAATACATCTGCTGCGATTCCCCGGCGGGCGCAGCCCTGACTGAGATGATAAATGACCTGCTCAATACCGCCGTAGGTATCGGGATAGTAGGTCTTATAGACGTGTAGAACTCTCAACTGACACCCTTAGAGTAATTTATAGGCATTAATGGTCTGGGTCGTACAGTTCTCCCACGAAAACTGTTTCGCCTGGGCAAGACCGCGCGCGGTGGCGATTTCCCGCCAGCTATCATCCTGCAGGCTCTGCAAAATATGCGCGCTAATCGCGTCTACATCATTAGGATCGGCAACGAGGCCGGCATCGCCAACCACCTCAGGCAAAGAAGTGACATTGGAACATACTACCGGCACACCGCAAGACATCGCTTCAAGAATAGGTAAACCGAATCCCTCATAGAAGGAGGGATAAACAAAGGTTCTGGCCGCCGCGTACAGATAAGGCAGGTCTTCATCCGGGACATAGCCCAGGTAACGGATCCACCCTTCCCGCGTACCGCGCTCGACTAACTGCCACAGCACATCGTCTTCCCAGCCGCGGTAACCGCTGAGGATCAGCGGGTAGCGCATGCGGGTCTCCATCGGCAGCAGCTGATAGGCCTGCAGCAAACCGCGGATATTTTTACGCGGCTCCATGGTGCCGATATACAACGCGTAGCCCTGCCACGCCAGCTGACATTTTTGCAGGACCGGCAGGCACTCCGCCGGGCTGCGCGGAATATAGTCGCTGCTGCAGGCCAGCTTGGTGGTGACGATCCGATCCGCCGGATAGTTGAACAGGCGGATGATTTCACTGCGCGAGAAGTCAGAGACGGTCAGGATCAGCTTTGCCGAATCGAGGCTCTCGTGCAGGGACTTCTCCATATAGCGAACCCGATCTTTTGGATGATATTCCGGGCAGGTAAAAATGGAGATGTCATGAAACGTGGTCACGGCGCGTTCCAGGCGATGCGGCAGATAAAAATTGGGACCATGGTAGATGTAATCTTTATAGTCGCGCAATGCCCATGCCTGGCGCCGCGGGTGCAGCAGACGATACGCCTCAATCAGCAGCGGCTGGCGGCGCAGAAACGCCGACAGACGACCATGATTGCTGGCTTTGGTATCGCTTTTATTCTCTACCTGGGGGATCTGATCGATAAACGACGCGCCGTGAAACAGCTTCAGCTCTTCGATTTCACGGGCGACCGCCAGCCGCTTAACCAGCTCCAGGGAATACCGACCGATGCCCGTTAATGGGTATTTAATTGGCTCAGTAGCAAAAATAATTTTCATAACGAACTCATCACAAGGGCCACCGGGGCGGCCCTGTTGATAGCGATTATTGCTTCGCGGCTGGCGCGATAATCGGCAGGTTTTTCAGGAGAAATTCCGCGCTCTGTTTCCAGGTTAACCAGTTGATATTTTCGGAACGAGGATGCGCGTTTTGCTCGTACAGGGCTAACCAGTCTTCTACCGCTTTCGCGATATCGGACGGCGCTTCACCGGAGAAATACCAGGCATGTTCCTGAGCAATCTCTTTAAACACCGGAATGTCGCGGATAATGACCGGCAGCTTTTTCTGCGCCGCTTCAATCAACGGCAGGCCAAAGCCTTCTCCGAAAGATGCGAAGATTAACGCACTAGACTGAGAATACAACTTCGTAAGGAACTCATCGCTAATGTTTTGTAGCCAAAATAGTTTTTTATTTAGCTGTGGATGGTGACGTAAACGTTCACATAAATCATCAACATGCCACCCCTGTTTACCAATGATAAACAGATTGTAGTTCTTGCCCTGTAACCACAATTCTTCAAATGCCGCTAGCGTCTGCGCATGTCCTTTGCGTGGTTCCATCGTGCCCACCATGATAAATGATGGAGCCGCGGCCATCGCTGCTAACAGCGCCTGGGCATTATCCGGCATGCCAGTGGACGGTACGCTGGCATCGAGGTCGGCTCCCAGATGGAAGTTGCTGACGGTCAGCAGCGGGGTCGGTTTCACCCAATGGCTATTTTCCGCAATCCAGGCTTTTACATCCTCTGCAACGCTTGCTGATACACAAATCAAGCGGTCAGCGTGCTGCGCAATGCAAGATAACCAAATGGGGAACACGCGTTGCATTCCCTCATCGCTCCACTCCGGTCTTCTCAGAGGCAGAATGTCATGCACAACAAAACAAACCTTGGCACCGGATAGACGAATAAAATCCAGCTGGACAGTAAGCTCAGGAAACAGATGGGCAGTTAGATCGGTAGCAACCAGAATATCATCTTTGGTAAACAGTACAGGTACATCAGGCCCGAACGCCCCGTTAAAATGGGTATTCAGGTATTCGTTGGCATAGCGATAGCATTCACCCGGTCGATAATAAACCGCACTGACAGTATAACCAGCAACGCCAGATTTCAGTAATTCACTAAGTATACTGCGAGAAACCCGTTGAATTCCCGTTTTCGCATCATGCTCAACAAGAACAGAAATATCAACCAGCAGCTTGCGCTGATGTGTAGCAAAGCTATTACGAGCAATCGCCCAGGCTGTCTGTAAGCGTTCGGTTTCACTTAATTCTGCAATATTTTTAATTCTATTAATGGTGTGTGCGGTGAAGCTTGTGATATCCAGAGGTTCTGATGCGGAAGCCTTATCTACAAGCCTCTCAAATCCCTTTAACGCGAGCTGCGCGGTGTGATCCCATGTGAACTTTGCCGCCTGCGCCGGAGCATGAGCTTTTAATGCTGAGTAGAACTCACTGTCAGTCAAGGCCCTTTGCATAACACGGCAAATGTCGGGGACATCCAGAGGATTAAATAAAGCCTCTTCCATACCGATGACCTCGGGTAAGCTGGTCACATTTGAACCCAGCGTAGCTGCACCACAACGCATAGCTTCTAGTGGCGGCAGGCCAAACCCTTCATGTATAGAGGGGAAAACGAAAATTTTGCACAAATTGTAAAGTGCGATAAGGTCACTATCGTTTAAGAAGCCTGTAAAAATAAGCTGATTACGAGATAAACCATAGTTCTCTGCAACTCGGTACAGCCTTTCCTTTTCATCGGTGCTAATTTTATAGGCTAAAACTAAGGGATAACTCTGTTGCAGGGCATGCGGTAATAAACTATATGCATGAATCAGCGCTTCAATATTTTTACGTGGCTCTATCATTGCCAAAGAAAGAATAAACTCTTGAGGAAGATGATATTTATTACGTAAGTCTTTGATTTCATCCTGAGTATAATCTTTAATTTTAAATGAATCGCTTACTCCAGATGAAATATTAAAAATTTTTTCTGCCGGAATCGATGTGTAATCGATAACTTCCTGCATGGATGATCTGGAAATAGCAAAAATAGCGTCCGCCCTTTCGTATTGAGCTAGTTTATCATAATAATACTGACGGAAGTTTGGTTCGCCCAGATAGCGTTCTTTATTCAGTAACGGAATTAGATCGTGACAAACACAAACTGTTTTCCATGGCACTGTAGTTTGAGGAATTGAGACGGTATAACTATCGTCAAAACCTTCGTAGAAATTAATAATAAAAACAACGTCGGGATTGATATTAGCAATAGCAAGTTCACGAGCTAGTGTGGCGGCAACACTCCGGGGGTGGTTTTCACAGTCGCGAAGAGCTGTAGGGCCAGCAGCTGAAAAAATAAACATTTCTTCCTGCGGTAAAATATCACCCCAGCTTTTTTTAATTTCATTTATACTATCAATCGAATACATGCCATTCATTAAAATGCTTACTCGATGCTGGCCAGCATTTTTTATGATCGCACGACTCATTTCATAGGTGCTGCGACCAACTCCACGGAATTTACTTTCCGATTGATATCCTTGTACGTCAATCAAAATATGCAAGTGACTCACCTTATCTTTTGTTTTTAAGCTCGCTAAAAATTGAGTTAACTTCCGGAGGCAATAACTCTGGATGTAAGATCTGCTTTTCAGTCTGCGACTGGTATTGTGGGTCGTTTGGATAAGGGTTATGTGAACCAGGATTCATACGACGATGCATACGATAAGCAAAGTCATAAATTCCAATTGTACGCAGTAGATTGATCACCTTCTGCTTTAGTCGTGGATGTGCACGCAAAAAATAAAATACGTTGCTAAGTACTCGTTTGAGTAAATGCTTAAAACGCTGTTTGAAGCCGTACTGACGAAGCAGATAGTACTGTAAGCCAGCGTACCGATACCACTTGGTCATTTTCCATGAGCGACTATAATGAATTTTAGCAATCTCATGACGTAGATTCTCTACTTCTTGCTGAGCATCATTGAGCTGCGTATGAAGTCGCATAATCTCTTCTGAATCAACGGCTTTACTCTGCTCAATCTCGATACGCGGCTGTACATTAGTAGTAACGTCTTGTGGCGGATACTCCCGCGTCTCAAACGTCTGAATGCTCTCACCCATAATATTAATCAGGGAGGTGAGTTCATTGATTTGCGACTCGAGACGGACAACCCGCGCATCCGTATTGCGTATTTGCGTTTGACTTTCCAACAATACGGGCTCCTGAGCCCGGACCCATAGATCAGAAGCGTCCATAATGGAGCTCGCAGCCGGTAGAGCATCTTTGGTTGAAAAGAGTTGTTGGAGTAAAGCAAAACTCCACTCACCAACAGGATGTTTCCAGAATGCTGTCAACCAATTTGAATACGGTTCAGGCAACTGGAAAGGACTTAATGGTGCGGAACGCCAGAAGCCCCCCCAGGATTTATTTTCACAAAATATTTCATTTACAAAAATAATGAACGACTGGAAAATATTAACTGGCCAGCTGCAGTCTTGTTGTACATCGCCAATCGAACCAAAATCTATTAAACGAGCGCTGTCATTATCATCAATTAAAACATTCCATGTTCTGAAATCATCATGATATAGACCATGTTCTTCCAAAATAACTAATTGGTCGAGGAGATCGGAAATAACTTTTTCCCGATCAATATGCCGTTCACTGGCCAGAACGTCGTTTAACAGCTCTCCGGGAATTTTTTCCATTACCAACCATCCCGCTTCTCCATTCCCCCCTGAAGTAAACAACGCCGGCACTTTTAAGCCAGATGGTGGAGATTTAAGAAAAGCTTCTTCATGGGCGAGTTCTGTACGATTACGCTCGCTCTCCTTATCAGTTAGTAAGCAACTTACTGTACTAAAACGATAGAACTTACATATGAACTCCGAAGAGAAATAATAGCGACGGCTCTGTTTATGCGCAAAGCCTGCCCCGGTGTAAGGACTGTCGCGCCATGAAGTAAAAGGCTGATTAAATGCCGGAAGAATAACCCTGTGGTTACTGATAATATACATCGGACGTGAAATATTAGACAGATGAGTGTCAAATCTTCCAATCAATCGATAGAAAGCACATTGTTCAATAAGTTCACGCGGATCTTCAGGCTGAGATTTCCCCCAATAGAGTGGTTCCTCCTTGACAGCGAGCTCGAGAATCATCGCCTGCGTCAGATTTGCCAAACGCTCTAACAGCGACCTGACTTCAGCAACCCCATGCAGATGAACAATGTGGTGAAAAACACTTAGCCCAATGGCGAGATCAAATTGGTTTTCTTCCAGAGCGCTGACAATGTCTTCTATCCGCCCGACTTGAAATTTAACATCACAATGTGGATTTTCTTCAGCAAGCGCCTGACAAACATCAATGTTCTGCTGCAAAAAGTCGATACCTAATACGCTGGCACCCTTGCTTGCCAAACTTAAACTGAAGAACCCCTGAGCACAGCCCAGGTCGAGAACCCGTAGTGGCCTTCCTAACTCTCTGGACAAGCTGTCATATTGTTCACTAATTAGCGCGAGCCGTTCATTACAGTCTCGTGCAGCATCGCCATCCCACTCAGGATGCCCAAAAATAGTCTGATAAATTTCAGGTAATTCGCTAACCAATTTATGTGTATTAGTAGTCATGGAATGATTTTTTCTCATCTTCATTGGTAACTATTGAAAGTCGACTTCAGGTCAATCACTCCCCAGAAATCCATGCTCTTAGTTACATGCAAAATGATGGAGTCATAGCGACGATCGAGCGGCGTCATTTCGGTTTGCGGGCTTCCCTCTGAAATACCAAACGACAGAAGATAGTCACCGCTATTTAAATCAACCGGAAAACTGAATTTAAATACTCTAACGTCCCCACGTGATACCGAAATGTTTTCCCGGCCTTCCGAGGCCAGGAAAGAGTTGGTACCATATAGAAATAAGCCATCCAGAGTTTTGATTAACAAACCCGGCACCACGCAATCAAAATCATATTCAAACACGACTTTCATCAGGAAATCGGTCTGCTGATTGCCCGTCAGCGAAGGCGGAAAATCAACCCCGGCGCTCTGAATATGGTAATCGATGATTTTCGCGCCCCCCTGCCCCCAGCGGTACTCTTCCGGACGGTAGCCTGGTCGCGTGTGGTACACATCTTCAATCTCATCGAGCGACATCTGGCTTTCGCCACTGGCTGACGAGGTAGCCGTTTCGCTTTTCTTGGCGCTGTCTTTATCAGGTTTGCCAAACAGCTCATCCAGGTAACGGTTGGTCACGTCACGGGCGGTGCCGTCCATGCAAATGTTACCATTTTTGAGGAAGATGGCGCGGTCGCAGTGTTTGACAATATCCCCGGCGCTGTGGGAAACCAGCAGCAGCGTGGTCCCCTGCTTTTTGAAGTCCGCAATGCGGGCGTAGCACTTCGCCTGAAAGCGGGAGTCGCCAACGGAGAGCGCTTCATCGACGATCAGAATATCCGGGCGAGAAGCGGTGGCCACGGCGAACGCCAGGCGCATTTGCATGCCGCTGGAATAGATGCGCACCGGCTCTTCAATGTAGTCGCCGATATCCGCAAAGGCTTCGATCTCCGGCATTAAGCGCTCGATCTCTTCCCGGCTCAGGCCCATCATCAGCCCGGACATATACACGTTCTGCCGGCCGGTAAAGTCGGGATGGAACCCCATGCCCAGCTCCAGCAGCGCAGCGACGCGCCCCTGGATCTCAATGCTGCCTTTGGTGGGCTGGGTGGTACCGGTCAGCAGCTTCAGCAACGTACTTTTACCTGCGCCGTTCACCCCGACAATACCGACTGCTTCACCGGGTTCAATGCTGAAATTGATGTCTTTTAACACCCATTTTTTGCTGTGCCGCGGCTTATCGCCCGGCAGCAGTTTCTCAATGACCCGGTTCCATTTGGATGGGTAATATTTATACGCCTTGCCGACGTGCTGAACTTTGATACTCATGATTAAATCTCGTCCACAATATCAGCGGCATGTTTTTTAAATAAACGCCAGGCAAATAAAAACAGAATGACCGACACCACCGTGACCGGAAGCAGCGCCATCCAGTCAGGGCTCTGGTGATAGAGCATCACATTCTGGTAGGAACCGATAATGGTCGCCATCGGGTTATAGGCCAGCAGGCCTGATACCCATTCCGGCAGCGTTTTGGACACGTAAACAATAGGCGTAAACCAGAACCAAAACTGCAGCAGAATATTGACGAACTGGCCGATGTCGCGGACAAAAACGTTCAGCACGCCGAGGATAATCCCCAGGCCCAGGGTGAACAGCATCTGGACGATCAGCACCGGAATGATTTCAAAGAAAATCATGCCCGGGAAATTCCCCGTGACGATCAGAAACAGCACAAACAGACCGAAAATGATCAGAAAGTTAATGAACGCCGAAGCGGTGACAATGATCGGTAAACAGATCCGCGGAAAGCTGAGCTTTTTAAGAATGTTGGCGTTGGTCAGAAAAACGTTGACCAGACTGTTAAGCGTTTCCGTGAACAGCCCCCAGGTTAACACCCCGGAACAGAGGTAGATGCTATAGGCAAAAGGGCCGTCCATGCCCGCCAGGCGGGCACGCATTAATTCAGAAAAGATTAATGTATAGACGGAAATCATGGCGATCGGCTGCAAGATCAGCCATGCCGCGCCTAAAAAGCTGGTCTGGTAACGGGACTGAAAGTCCCGTTTAACGCTGTCAATAATAAAGCCACGGTAGCGATAGATCGCTGAAAACATAGGACTCAAAGCGATTCCTCTTTTAACAGGTTGAGCAGCTCGGCGGTTTTCTCGTTCATCAACGCCGTATCCGCTCTGGACTCAACGTTCAGGCGCACCACCGGCTCCGTGTTGGACGTGCGCAGGTTAAAGCGCCACTCAGGGTATTCAATACTGATACCGTCCGTTGTGTCGATGTGTGCGGCCGCCGGCTCATACTGCGCCCGGATGCGCGCGATCGCCTCCGCCGCATTTCCCAGCTTGCGGTTGATCTCCCCCGACGCCGGGAACGCCGCCTGGCGGTCCGCCACCAGCGATTTCAGCGAGCTGTTCTTCAGGCACAGCAGCTCCGCCACCAGCAGCCACGGGATCATCCCGCTGTCGCAGTAGGCGAAGTCGCGGAAGTAGTGGTGCGCGCTCATCTCCCCGCCGTAGATGGCGTCTTCCTGGCGCATCCGCTCCTTGATGAACGCATGCCCGGTCTTCGACATCACCGGCTGGCCGCCGCTGCGGGTCACGATGTCCACCGTGTTCCACGTCAGGCGCGGGTCGTGAATGATTTTCGCCCCCGGCTGCTTCTGCAGGAACGCTTCCGCCAGCAGGCCGACAATGTAGTACCCCTCGATGAATGACGCCTCGTCATCGAACAGGAAGCAGCGGTCGAAGTCGCCGTCAAAGGCGATCCCCATGTCCGCCTGATGCGCACGCACCGCGTCGGCGGTGTCCTGGCGGCACTCCGGCAGCAGCGGGTTCGGGATACCGTTCGGGAAATGGCCGTCCGGCTGATGATGCACCTTGATAAAGGTCACCGGCGCCCCGGCCGCCGCAAAGCGTTTCTCCACCTCATCAATCACGTGCCCCGCCGCCCCGTTGCCGGAGTTCACCACCAGCTTCAGCGGACGGGTGAAGTTCGCCAGGTCCACGTAGCCCATCAGGTGGTCAACGTACTCCTTCAGCACCGAAATCTGGCGCAGGGTGCCGCGACGCGCCGGGTCCACCGGCGGGAACTGGTTTTCCTCCGCCAGGCGCTGGATGTCACGCAGGCCGGTGTCGCCGCTGATGGGCTTCGCGTTCTCGCGCACCAGCTTCATGCCGTTGTAGTTCATCGGGTTGTGGCTGGCCGTCACCTCGATACCGCCGTCCACCCCGAGGTGGAAGGTGGCGAAGTAAATCTCCTCGGTGCCGCTCAGGCCGATATCCAGCACGTCGGTGCCGGCGTCCATCAGCCCGCGGGCCAGCGCCAGCTTCAGCGACTCGCTGGTGAGGCGCACATCGCCTCCCACCACTATCTTCCCGGGTTTCAGAAATTCGCCGTAGGCGCGGCCGATACGGTAGGCGATGTCCTCGTTCAGCTCCTCGCCCAGTTCACCACGGATGTCATAAGCCTTAAAGCATGTTAACTGTGTCATTCTGCGTTTTGTCCCGAAAAAAATTAGCAACGACCATACTGGTCTTTAATACGAATAATGTCGTCCTCGCCGAGGTACGACCCCGACTGGATCTCCAGCACTTCCAGCGGAATGCGGCCCGGGTTTTCCAGGCTGTGCTCAGCGCCAATCGGAATAAAGGTGGACTGGTTCTCGGTCAGCAGGAACTGCTTGCCGTTGACCGTCACCTGGCCGGTGCCGGCGAGAATGACCCAGTGCTCGGCGCGGTGGTGGTGCATCTGCATCGAGAAGGCGCCGCCCGGTTTCACGGTGATACGGTTGACGTTGAAGCGCGGGGTCTGGACCACCACGTCGCAGCGGCCCCAGGGACGGTAAATCTCGCGGTGGCGCTTGTACTCGCTGCGCTGGTTCTGCTTGAGGAACTCGACCGCCTTCTTCACGTCCTGGGAACGTTCGCGGTTCATCACCAGCACGGCGTCCTTGGTGCTGACAATCACCAGGTTCTCCACGCCGATGGCCGCCACCAGCTTCTCGTCGCTGTTGATGTAGCAGTTTTCGCTGTTGTGCACCCACGCGTCGCCGCTGAGGACGTTGCCCTGCTCATCTTTCGGGCTGACCTCCCACAGGGCGGACCAGGAGCCGACGTCGCTCCAGTCGGCATCGAGACCGACCACCACCGCGTCGGCGGTTTTCTCCATCACCGCGTAGTCCACGGACTCGTCCGGGCACTCGCAGAAAATGTCATGCGGAATGCTGATGAAGTCGCTGCCGTTGTCGGCGGCATTGACCGCGGCCTGGCAGGCTTCGAGGATATCCGGGCGGAATTTGGCCAGCTCGGAGAGGTATTTTTTGGCGCGGAACATAAACATGCCGCTGTTCCAGTAGTACTCCCCGGAGGCGAGGTAGGCCTCAGCGCGCTCGCGGTCCGGCTTCTCCACGAAGCGGGCCACCTGGTACGGGGTGTGGGCGCTGTCGGTGAGGGCCACGCCGCGCTGGATGTAGCCGTAGCCGGTTTCCGGGGCGTTCGGCACGATACCGAAGGTGACCAGGTGGCCTTCATCGGCATACTGCTCGGCGACGCGGATGGCGTCGTGGAAGACCGGCTGGTTATTGATGATATGGTCGGCGGCGAGGACCAGCATCAGCGGGTCGTCACCGTGACGGGTGGCCTGAAGGGCCGCCAGAGCAATGGCCGGGGCGGTATTGCGCCCGACCGGCTCAAGAATAATGTTGTTGGACAGCCTGTTGAGCTGGCGCAGCTGTTCGGCCACCAGGAAGCGGTGCTCTTCGTTACAGATGACCATCGGTTCATGGATTTCAAGGCCCGAGAGTCGGGTGATGGTTTCCTGCAGCATGGAGTTCTGCCCGTACAGCCGGAGGAACTGTTTCGGGTAAAGCTCGCGAGACATCGGCCAGAGACGACTGCCGGTACCACCAGCCATAATTACAGGAAGTAACATAATGAAATCCTTAAATAAATAATTGCTTTATTTTACTATCAATCAATCGACCGTCGGGTGGAATGGCCTTTTTCAGGCACGCTACCGCCATTGGCTGTCGCAACCAAAATGCGTACTGCTCCCGTGCTTCAGGCTAAACGCCACCCTCTTTCGCTTCAGGCTATCGGCAGAACGTTCACTCAGCGGCCTGAAAAGCCAGCCTGACGGAACGGGTGTCCTGAAAACCTAAAAGCAGAGATATGTCCTAGGACATATCTCTGCTTTTAATGTGCATCTGTCCTCACCTGGCCGCGGGATGCGCCACACTTTCCGCATTTGCCGCCGGGTTAACCATCAGGACTTTCTCATTTACGCAGGGTATCACGCGTGCGCTTTCCGCCACCGACGAAAGGGAAACGGGCGGCCTGCCGGTGTCAGCAAGCGTCAGAAAGGAGCGTCCACGATGCGGGGAAAGATAAGAAGAGACATCGCTTTCGCCGCCAGGGAGACAATGCGCGGCCAGGCTTGATGGCCCTTTGCACATGGCGACGGCGCTTTGTTCCGACAGGAGGGATAAACGACTCATGCTCTACACTGCACATTCCACAAAGAAAATCGTCCGCAGATTATAGCGCTGGTCGCGGGGAATAAAAATAAAAAAGCCTACTGATTAATGGATTACTCAAATAATACACATTATAAACATTCACTAAACAAACAAAACCAATCTAATCCATTGATATTCATCAAAAAATCAAAGAAAACACTACAAAGATTTTGCCCATTTGCTAAATCATCCGCTGACGAAAATATAACTTTAAACAAAATTACGCCATACCGGGGGGATTGGCGACCTTTATGATTGCGCCATGAATCGCTAAACCGCTGACAGGTCACAAAGTTATTATTCGACAGCTAACAGTCAAATGAGAAACGTTGTTATTTATCAGCCTTTGCCACCACGATTTTGCCAGAAAAAAGCGCCCTTCACTTCACGCCAGGCGGATAAGACGCGGCAAAGCAAGTGATCCCAGCCGCAAGCCAGTGTAAAATCGGCCCTTATGTAGAACGGGATATCCACACCCCGGAGGAAAAATATGAAGTTTTTGGTCACTGGTGCCGCAGGTTTTATCGGCTTTCATATCGCGCAGCGCCTGCTGAATGAAGGGCATGACGTTGTCGGGATCGACAACATGAACGACTATTATGACGTTAGCCTGAAGCAGGCCCGTCTTGATCGCCTGTCCTCTCCGGCATTCCATTTCCAGCAGCTGGATCTTGCCGACCGTGAGGGTATGGCGACGCTGTTCGCCGCAGAACAGTTTGACCGCGTGATCCACCTGGCGGCCCAGGCCGGCGTGCGCTATTCGCTGGAAAACCCGTATGCCTACGCCGACGCAAACCTGATGGGGTACCTGAATATTCTGGAAGGCTGCCGCCATACCAAAGTGAAACACCTGGTATACGCCTCCTCCAGCTCGGTTTACGGCCTTAATCGCAAAATGCCGTTCTCCACGGAGGATTCCGTCGATCATCCGGTCTCCCTGTACGCCGCCACCAAGAAAGCCAATGAGCTGATGGCGCATACCTATTCCCATCTGTACGGCATCCCGACCACCGGGCTGCGCTTCTTTACGGTCTATGGTCCGTGGGGCCGCCCGGATATGGCGCTGTTCAAGTTCACGAAAGCGATGCTGGCAGGGAAAAGTATCGACGTTTACAACTACGGCAAGATGAAGCGCGATTTCACCTATATCGACGATATCGTCGAGGCGGTGGTGCGCGTTCAGGATGTGATCCCGCAGGCCAATGCCGACTGGACCGTTGAGAATGGTTCCCCGGCCACCAGCTCCGCGCCGTACCGGGTCTATAACATTGGCAACAGCTCGCCGGTGGAACTGATGGATTATATCACCGCCCTGGAAGAAGCCCTGGGGATGGAAGCGAAGAAGAATATGATGCCGATTCAGCCGGGCGATGTGCTGGACACCAGCGCAGACACCCAGCCGCTGTATGACCTGGTGGGCTTTAAGCCGCAGACGTCAGTGAAGGAAGGCGTGAAGAACTTCGTGGAGTGGTATAAGGATTACTATCAGATCTAACCTGTCTCTGCCCTGCCGCAATCCGCTGATTGCGGCAACGGATAAGCATCCCGTATTGTCTTCCTTTATCATTCATTTCTTTACCCGAGCCTGGCACAGGCTATACTTTTTTGTGCTAAAGAATAATTTTTACTGGTTTTAACGACGGTGCTGAAACCAGTTTCATCTGCCCGCCAGCGAAAAAGCCAACAACTTTAAGCCCGGTCCCCTGCTATCACTCTTTTCAATACTATTTTTAATGGCTCCTTCAGCATTTTCTCCTGATAAATAAAAGACATTACTTTCTGTAGGAATTTTCTTAAGAACAGGATATGTTAGAGATCGCGATTCAGCGCTTCCTGGCTGACGTGTTGCTTAACATGCTAATGATTCAACCAACAAAAAGCTGTGGTAGATATTATGGAAAACCTATTTTTCTTAGTGGTCGCTGCCATACTACTTGCTGTGTCTGTTTTCTTTTTAATTTCATATCTGAAAGACAGAAAGAAAACAAAACTGACGTTTAATAAACGCAAGTGGTAAGACTCGCTCCATATTGCATTTAGATTAAGATAATATTAAGAGATAAAAAAATGATATGACAGAATGACCGTTCATTCTGCGTTTTGGCGTGGCCTTAAGGCAAGAAAAAATAACGTTACTCGCGCCCTGTTCCTCATATTTCCTCAGGGCATAAATAACAAAAGCCTGCGTTGCAGGCTTCGTTTTACCTCCCGGCGCTTATCTCCGGCATCTACATCACAGTGACGGTAGCTCTTCACAAGGTAAGTTTAACTTATCGGACCTGTTTTCAACCCGCAACGGGTTTTGAGCAGGATCGTAATGTCCATCACAATTTATTGAGGTTAATCTGAATGTGCGAGAAATACGCGCAGTGAGGGATATAGCGGGGAGATAAAGAAGCATACTGGCGGCGGGGAGCCGCCAGTGTCAGACAGGCAGAATTAATCGTTGCCAAACAGATCGCGGGTATAAACCTTATCCGCGACATCCGCCAGCTCTTCCGCCATACGGTTAGAAATGATCACATCCGCCTCTTGTTTGAAGGCATCCAGGTCGCGCACGACGCGGGAGTTAAAGAACTCATATTCCTGCATCACCGGTTCATAGATAATAACCGGAATACCTTTTGCCTTGATGCGCTTCATAATGCCCTGAATAGAAGAGGCACGGAAGTTATCTGAGCCGCTCTTCATGATCAGGCGATACACACCCACCACTTTTGGCTTACGGGCGAGAATAGAATCCGCAATAAAGTCTTTACGGGTACGGTTGGCATCGACGATAGCCGCGATAATGTTGTTCGGGACCGATTCGTAGTTCGCCAGCAGCTGCTTGGTATCTTTCGGCAGACAGTAGCCGCCGTAGCCAAAGGACGGGTTGTTATAGTGGTTGCCGATACGCGGATCCAGGCATACCCCTTCGATAATCTGCTTGCTGTTCAGCCCCTGGCTTTCAGCATAGCTGTCGAGCTCGTTGAAATAGGCAACGCGCAGCGCCAGATAGGTGTTCGCGAACAGTTTGATCGCTTCCGCTTCAGTGGAGTCGGTAAACAGGGTCGGGATATCCTGCTTGATCGCGCCTTCTTTCAGCAGATCTGCGAAACGTTCGGCACGCGCAGAACGCTCACCGATGACAATACGCGACGGGTGCAGGTTGTCGTACAGCGCACGGCCTTCACGCAGGAACTCAGGAGAGAAAATAACATTATCAATCCCTAAACGTTCTTTGATGTCGCGGGTGAAACCCACCGGGATGGTCGATTTAATGATCATCACCGCATTCGGGTTGATCTCGGTGACATCGCGAATAACCGCTTCAACCGTTGAGGTATTAAAGTAGTTGGTTTTCGGATCGTAGTCAGTCGGCGTCGCAATGATGACGTAGTCGGCATTACGATAGGCGTCGTGCTTGTCCGTGGTGGCGCGGAAATTTAACGGCTTTTCTGCCAGATATTCCTGAATCTCTTTATCGACAATCGGAGAGATCTTCTGGTTAAGCATATCCACTTTGGCCTGTACGATATCCAGGGCCACCACTTCGTGGTTTTGCGCAATCAGGACACCGTTCGATAAACCAACATAACCTGTACCGGAAATAGTAATTTTCATGAGATTACACTTTAATCAGTTAACTGGGTAATGGCGGATAGCCACGAATTTAAATAATACTGTGGGCGGTTTTACGCTTTGACCAGTGGGATGTCAAGAATAAGCCATAAGGTCAATAATACGATTAAAATCTGACCCTATGGCTTCCATTATGGATAATGCATTACTTGAGAAGAGCTAAAATCTCTTCGGTTTTTGCATTCATCAACGCCGTATCCGCTCTGGACTCAACGTTCAGGCGCACCACCGGCTCCGTGTTGGATGTGCGCAGGTTAAAGCGCCACTCAGGGTATTCAATACTGATACCGTCCGTTGTGTCGATGTGTGCGGCCGCCGGCTCATACTGCGCCCGGATACGGGCGATCGCCTCCGCCGCATTTCCCAGCTTGCGGTTGATCTCCCCCGACGCCGGGAATGCCGCCTGGCGGTCCTCCACCAGCGATTTCAGCGAGCTGTTCTTCAGGCACAGCAGCTCCGCCACCAGCAGCCACGGGATCATCCCGCTGTCGCAGTAGGCGAAGTCACGGAAGTAATGGTGCGCGCTCATCTCCCCGCCGTAGATAGCGTCTTCCTGGCGCATCCGCTCCTTGATGAACGCATGCCCGGTCTTCGACATCACCGGCTGCCCGCCGCTGCGGGTCACGATGTCCACCGTGTTCCACGTCAGGCGCGGGTCGTGAATGATTTTCGCCCCCGGCTGCTTCTGCAGGAACGCTTCCGCCAGCAGGCCGACAATGTAGTACCCCTCGATAAACGACGCCTCGTCATCGAACAGGAAGCAGCGGTCGAAGTCGCCGTCAAAGGCGATCCCCATGTCCGCCTGATGCGCACGCACCGCGTCGGCGGTGTCCTGGCGGCACTCCGGCAGCAGCGGGTTCGGGATACCGTTCGGGAAATGGCCGTCCGGCTGGTGATGCACCTTGATAAAGGTCACCGGCGCCCCGGCCGCCGCGAAGCGTTTCTCCACCTCATCAATCACGTGCCCCGCCGCCCCGTTGCCGGAGTTCACCACCAGCTTCAGCGGACGGGTGAAGTTGGCCAGGTCCACGTAGCCCATCAGGTGGTCGACGTACTCCTTCAGCACCGAAATCTGGCGCAGGGTGCCGCGACGCGCCGGGTCCACCGGCGGGAACTGGTTTTCCTCCGCCAGGCGCTGGATGTCACGCAGGCCGGTGTCGCCGCTGATGGGCTTCGCGTTCTCGCGCACCAGCTTCATGCCGTTGTAGTTCATCGGGTTGTGGCTGGCCGTCACCTCGATACCGCCGTCCACCCCGAGGTGGAAGGTGGCGAAGTAAATCTCTTCGGTACCGCTCAGGCCGATATCCAGCACGTCGGTGCCGGCGTCCATCAGTCCGCGGGCCAGCGCCAGCTTCAGCGACTCGCTGGTGAGGCGCACATCGCCCCCCACCACTATCTTCCCGGGTTTCAGAAATTCGCCGTAGGCGCGGCCGATACGGTAGGCGATGTCCTCGTTCAGCTCCTCGCCCAGTTCACCACGGATGTCATAAGCCTTAAAGCATGTTAACTGTGTCATTCTGCGTTTTGTCCCGAAAAAAATTAGCAACGACCATACTGGTCTTTAATACGAATAATGTCGTCCTCGCCGAGGTACGACCCCGACTGGATCTCCAGCACTTCCAGCGGAATGCGGCCCGGGTTTTCCAGGCTGTGCTCGGCGCCAATCGGAATAAAGGTGGACTGGTTCTCGGTCAGCAGGAACTGCTTGCCGTTGACCGTCACCTGACCGGTGCCGGCGAGAATGACCCAGTGCTCGGCGCGGTGGTGGTGCATCTGCATCGAGAAGGCGCCGCCCGGTTTCACGGTGATACGGTTGACGTTGAAGCGCGGGGTCTGGACCACCACGTCGCAGCGGCCCCAGGGACGGTAAATCTCGCGGTGGCGCTTGTACTCGCTGCGCTGGTTCTGCTTGAGGAACTCGACCGCCTTCTTCACGTCCTGGGAACGCTCGCGGTTCATCACCAGCACGGCGTCCTTGGTGCTGACAATCACCAGGTTCTCCACGCCGATGGCCGCCACCAGCTTCTCGTCGCTGTTGATGTAGCAGTTTTCGCTGTTGTGCACCCACGCGTCGCCGCTGAGGACGTTGCCCTGCTCATCTTTCGGGCTGACCTCCCACAGGGCGGACCAGGAGCCGACGTCGCTCCAGTCGGCATCGAGACCGACCACCACCGCGTCGGCGGTTTTCTCCATCACCGCGTAGTCCACGGACTCGTCCGGGCACTCGCAGAAAATGTCATGCGGGATGCTGATGAAGTCGCTGCCGTTGTCGGCGGCGTTCACCGCGGCCTGGCAGGCTTCGAGGATATCCGGGCGGAATTTGGCCAGCTCGGAGAGGTATTTTTTGGCGCGGAACATAAACATGCCGCTGTTCCAGTAGTACTCCCCGGAGGCGAGGTAGGCCTCAGCGCGCTCGCGGTCCGGCTTCTCCACGAAGCGGGCCACCTGGTACGGGGTGTGGGCGCTGTCGGTGAGGGCCACGCCGCGCTGGATGTAGCCGTAGCCGGTTTCCGGGGCGTTCGGCACGATACCGAAGGTGACCAGGTGGCCTTCATCGGCATACTGCTCGGCGACGCGGATGGCGTCGTGGAAGACCGGCTGGTTATTAATGATATGGTCGGCGGCGAGAACCAGCATCAGCGGATCGTCACCGTGGCGGGTGGCCTGAAGGGCCGCCAGAGCAATGGCCGGGGCGGTGTTGCGCCCGACCGGCTCGAGAATAATGTTGTTGGACAGCTTGTTGAGCTGACGCAGCTGTTCGGCCACCAGGAAGCGGTGCTCTTCGTTACAGATGACCATCGGTTCATGGATTTCAAGGCCCGAGAGTCGGGTGATGGTTTCCTGCAGCATGGAGTTCTGCCCGAACAGCCGTAAGAACTGTTTCGGGTAAAGCTCACGAGACATCGGCCAGAGACGACTGCCGGTACCGCCAGCCATAATCACAGGAAGCAACATATTAATATCCTTTAATTAAAACCCTGTTATTAAACACCTAGTAATTTACTCAAACCAAATACAGATATATAGGAATACAAAAAACATTGGAATTATTATAAAAAACAATATAACAACAATTAAACCTGGAAACTATCAACGAAGGGAATAAATAAAAAGAGTCAATATAACTAATAAAAAATAGAAGTCATAAATAAAAGAGCCAGACCCGGGTCCGGCTCTTCATAAATAGATTAGTCTAACCACTCAGTATGGAATACGCCTTCTTTATCAGTGCGCTTATAGGTGTGGGCACCGAAATAGTCGCGCTGAGCCTGAATCAGGTTAGCTGGCAGGACTGCAGAACGATAGCTGTCGTAGTAGGCAATGGCGGCAGAGAATGTCGGAACAGGGATGCCGTTCTGAACAGCATAAGCCACGACATCACGCAGTGCCTGCTGATATTCATCAGCAATCTGTTTGAAGTACGGCGCCAGCAGCAGGTTGGCGATACCCGCATTCTGCTCGTAAGCATCAGTGATCTTCTGCAGGAACTGAGCACGGATAATGCAACCGGCACGGAAGATTTTGGCAATCTCACCGTAGTTCAGATCCCAGTTGTATTCATCAGAGGCAGCACGCAGCTGGGAGAAGCCCTGAGCATAAGAAACGATTTTGCCCAGATACAGAGCGCGACGAACTTTCTCTACAAATTCAGCCTTGTCACCAGCCGGTTGAGATTTTGGCCCCGTCAGGACTTTAGACGCTGCAACACGCTGGTCCTTAAGTGAAGAGATATAGCGCGCAAAGACAGATTCGGTAATCAGAGACAACGGTTCGCCCAGGTCAAGTGAGCTCTGGCTGGTCCATTTGCCGGTACCTTTGTTGGCGGCTTCATCAAGAATCACATCAACCAGGTATTTACCTTCATCATCTTTTTTAGTGAAGATGTCTTTGGTGATATCAATCAGGTAGCTGCTGAGCTCGCCTTCGTTCCACTCGGTAAAGGTTGTTGCCAGTTCTTCATTAGAAAGCGCCAGGCCACCTTTCAGTAAAGAGTATGCTTCCGCGATAAGCTGCATATCGCCATACTCAATGCCGTTATGCACCATCTTCACATAGTGACCAGCACCGTCAACACCAATATAGGCGACACAAGGTTCACCGTCTTCGGCACGTGCAGCGATCTGCTCAAGAATTGGCGCTACCAG
Source organism: Klebsiella sp. JB_Kp004 (assembly GCF_040065795.1). Lineage (NCBI taxonomy): Bacteria > Pseudomonadati > Pseudomonadota > Gammaproteobacteria > Enterobacterales > Enterobacteriaceae > Klebsiella > Klebsiella sp. JB_Kp004. The sequence continues at coordinate 34,566 of NZ_JBEAKW010000010.1, forward strand.
CTCGTAAGCTTCTTTCTGCCCACCAGGCATGATAGACGGGCCTTTCAGTGCGCCCTCTTCCCCACCAGAAACACCGGTACCAATGAAGTTAAAACCATCGGCGGACAATTCGCGGTTGCGACGAATTGTGTCCTGGAAGAAGGTGTTACCCCCATCAATGATGATGTCGCCTTTGTCCAGATACGGCTTAAGAGAATCGATCGCGCTATCAGTGCCAGCGCCTGCTTTCACCATCAACAGGATGCGGCGTGGAGTTTCGAGGGATTCAACAAACTCTTTAACGGTATAATGTGGGACCAGTTTCTTGCCCGGATTCTCGGCAATCACTTCTTCGGTCTTTTCACGAGAGCGGTTGAAAACAGAGACGGTATAACCACGGCTTTCGATGTTGAGCGCAAGGTTGCGCCCCATCACTGCCATACCGACAACCCCGATCTGTTGCTTGGACATTACATACTCCTGTCTGGTGTGGTCACTGCGACACGCTCGCAGCTTAAATGTGATGATAATGTTAGCTCAAACCAGCTAAAGCGCATAGAGTAAAATGATTATTTAATATATAAATAAATATTCCAACTAATTTTCATTTTTAATTTTTTAAAGTATGTGAAAAATCAGTATGCGGACTTATTAACAAACCCCTTAAATACTGTAAGGAAAATTATTTTCAAGTCGAGCCAAATACTCCACCCACGAATATAAAGCAAATCATATTCAATCCGTTTTTCCATTTTTTCTAATGTATCCGTTTCTCCGCGCCAACCATTAATTTGCGCTAGCCCAGTAATACCTGGTTTGACTTTATGCCTTAGCATATATCCTTGAATTAAGGAACGATACTGCTCGTTATGAGCAACCGCATGTGGCCTAGGACCAACAACGGACATTTGACCAAATAAAACATTAAAAAACTGAGGTAACTCATCAAGTGATGTGCTTCGCAAAAATTTCCCAACTTTAGTAATGCGAACATCATTTTTAGTTGCTTGAATAACTTTATCGTCATTTTCCATTACAGTCATCGATCGAAACTTCCAAACTTTAATGGGTTTACCATCCATACCATATCTGATCTGTCGAAATATGATTGGCCCTGGAGATGTACATTTGACAATGCAAGCAATAACAAATAACACTGGCGAAATCAAAATTAATATTAAGGAAGAGACAATAATATCTTCCAATCTCTTAAACACCATATTTATTCCATTCAGTGGGGTATCAAAAAGAGGGACCACAGGAACACCATTAATTTCTTCAGTACGTGACTGTAATATATTAAATGTAAAAACATCCGGTATCAATAACACAGAACAAGTTGTATCGGTCAACTGCGAAACAATATTTTTTATTTTTCGTTCGTCGCTCATCTTAAGAGCTATATAAATACGATCTAACTTTCCTTCCCGGGCATCTTCAATTAATTCCGATATATTCCCTGCATATGGAATATCATCAAAATCACTTGATTTCACATCATCATAAATACCTTTAACAACAAAGCCCAACCATGGCTCATCGATAAACCCTCTCAGTAGGTTCACCCCAGCTGGTAAATTACCCACGACAGCAATATTTCGAGTGTTATAACCAAATTTCCTTAATAATCCAGAGCCCAACCTGATAGAAGAACGACAAAAGATAAAACCCAAAACCACAATAAAATACCACTGAACCGATATATTTAAATTATAATCAAAACTTGGAATTAGAGATAAAAAACCTAAACTTATTAATAGGCTCAACGTCCAATTTTTGATAATTAGGGTTAACTCTACCGATATTCTAACCCCTCGCCAAGAGCGATAAAAATCAGTGATCCCTCCAATCATCTGAAATGTGACCAGTATCGATAGATAGAGCAACACCTCCTTATAACTAAAGATGACATTATTAAAGAAACAAACAATGTACAATCCCAAAAATATGATGAATATATCCGAAAAGCGTTGAACCATAGATATAAGTGAAGCATTTGCATTTGCTCGTGCTCTGTGTAAGTATATTGTCATGCTAGTATCACTCATATTATATGTGGTTTGATATTCTATAAATACAATCAGTTATAATAGTTACAAAGAAGAACATTTCATCTCTTCACCGAAAGATATTTTCAATAAACGATTTTTTTAACATCCTGAAACTCTAACCATTTACTTTCTATATAACTTCCCATTTCATCCTTGAAGCGTTGAGCTGAGAATTTTAGAGCATTATTTCTACAATCAACTGGGTGTAAATCCGGAATTGATTTTTCAAATTTATTAACTGCATCCACAATAGCAGTAACATTCTGTTTGTCAAAAAATAACCCAGTAGCATTATCCTGGCCAAGAGGACGTACTGTCTCTAGTGCTCCTCCTTTCCCGTAGGCAATAACAGGTGTACCACAAGCCTGCGCTTCAACAGGAGTTATACCAAAGTCTTCTTCAGCAGCAAAGACAAATGCTTTTGCATTCTTCATGTGCTCTTGCATTACTGAATTGGGCTGATATCCTAATATTTCAATATTCTTGGAAGCTTTAGATTTGATCTTATTCATTTCAGATCCATCCCCAATTACCAAAAGTTTCTTATCAGGCATGTGACTGAAAGCCTCAACAATAAGGTCAATTCGTTTATATGGAACTAATCGGGACGCAGTAAAATAGTAATTATCTTTTTTCTCATTTAATGTAAAACGTTCCACATCAACAGGAGGATAGATCACATCGGCGTCTCGCCCATATACTTTTTTAATACGTCTTGCTATAAATTTAGAATTAGCAACAAAGTGATCAACACCATTAGCTGTGCGATAATCCCACATTCGTATTTTGTGAAGCAACCATTTAGCAATGATTCCTTTTAAACCTCTATTTAAATTAGCTTCGCGTAAGTATTGATGCTGTAGATCCCATGCATATCGAATTGGTGAATGAACATAACTAATATGCAATTGATCGGGACCAGTTAGGACTCCTTTTGCAACAGCATGACTGCTTGACAAAATAACATCATGCGATGAAACATCTAATTGCTCTATAGCCAAGGGCATAAATGGTAAATATTTTTGATATTTAGTTTTCGATGAAGGGAATTTCTGGATAAACGTTGTTTGCGCATTTTTATTTTGAAAATTCTTTCGTGCCTCTTCAGATAAAAAATCAACTACGGAATATAATTCAGATGAAGGATACAAATCAATAAACTCCTTGATTACTCTCTCAGCACCAGCATATGCTACCAACCAGTCAGCCACAATACCGACATTGATATCTTTAACCATTTTACAATCCTTTAAAGTTAAAAAACAACCGGTCATATTCATAAAAAGTTAATTAGATTAAAATGAACCCATTACTTTCTTATAACTCATGACACATTCGATTATTAGTTGATTATTTTTTCAATAACACCTTCAATTCAATCAATTCTTTCCTTGATATAAGAAGCATTGCAATAATATATACAACGGCACACATCACGATCTGAGTAATAATAAAAACCGCTTCATGATCAGTAGGTGTAAAAAATCTCGAAAGAATTTCAAAGAAAACGAACATAGCAATTGCTGATACTATTGGTTTCACAAAGCTGAATAAATATCGGAAGGGATTTAAATTTAGAGTATTTGACACATGAAATACTGCATAGGGCCAGATCAAGTATGTTTTAATTGCTATGGCCATAGTGACAGATTCAGCACCGCTTTTGGCAAATATAATAGCCACAGCAGCAGTCGTTAATTGTTGGAATAATTGATACTTAAGAATCCAAGATGTCTGCCCTAATCCCTTCATTAAGGAAAGCTGCAAGGAGCCAATACATGAAATAAATCCAATTGAACAACAATATTGAACCGTGACAACAGCCACTACCCAGTGCTCCCCGAATATAAGTGGTATAAGATAAGGCGAGAGCAAGATTAGTCCAAGAAATGATGGAATGCCAATAGTAGCTGATAGAAAGGTTGTTTTCATATAAACAACCTTTAGCTCATCCAATTTTTCTTGCATTGAAGAGTAAAGAGGGTAAGAAACGTTCGATAACGCCCCACTTAATACATCAGATACAATACTGAAAATCCGTCGACTAAAGGAATAAATACCTAAAGTTGTAGCATTACCAAGAAACCCGATCAATATATTATCAACACTAACCGATGTAACCAATCGAGAGAGAGTAGTAGTAAAGCCGAAACTTCTTAAATCAGCATACGCATACTTGTCAAATTTTACCCTTGGTTTTACTCTGGATGAAAACCATAAAATGAAAAAACTGATTAAAGAAGAGAGTAGTTGACTAACGACCATTGCCCATGCCCCACCACCAAAATATAAAATAGGTAGCGAGACGCATATCGAACCTATTGCACAATAAATTGTTCTGATGCCAATCATTTTAAAATTCATATGCTTTGTCAATATTGACAGTGGAAGAATAGCACAAGAGTCAAAAATAATTTTCAATCCAATTATTGGGTATATTGTTTTAAAAAATGAATCAAACGTAGATATATCTAACAAGTATACAACAACTACAGAAATAAAATACAACAAAGTAGAAGTAAAAAACAATAGACAAAAAACTGTATTTAGATGTTCTTCTTTTAGCTTCTGATATTGTATTAAAGCATCGCCAAAACCAATAGCACATAATCCTGTCAGGGTAATAGATATTGTTAATGCCAAAGTAACCATCCCCAAGTCATGTGGGGTAATTTGTCGTGATGCTAATGAAAAAATCAAAAAAGTCCCTAAGGCAGGAACCAAGCTACTAATAAAATACCATACACTACCTAATATAGCTTTCCTTAGCCTATTTTCTTCTCGACCAGATTTATTTATTATTGACTTCATGCAATTTAATACCCTAAACATAGCAAGAAAAATAAAATATCCCCACACATAACCAAGCCCAGTGTGAAATAATTATAGACTTATCGCTCTATTCTCAAACTATGAATGAATTGCTCTAAGTTAGCATATAACACTGGCAAGGAAAAATTATCAACAGCATAATCTCGACCTTGTGCCGCAACCCTTAGATAATGTTCTGGGTTATCTATAATCTTTATTATAGCCTCTCTTACCTCTTCAGCATTTTTAGCATCAACAAGAACGCCATAATTAGAGTCAGTAATAATTTCTAATACTCCTCCCATTGCAGATGCGATAACAATTCTCTCGGCCATCATAGCTTCGACGACAACACGCCCGAATGGTTCTGGAGACGTAGCTGAATGAATAAATATATTTGACCAGCTTAATTGTCCAATTACATCCAAAGAAAATGGTACAAACTCAACTCTAGAAGTCATACCATAATCTGAAACCAATTTCTTTATATATTGATAATAATCATCCTCTCCAAAATTTGGAGATCCTACTATCCTGAGTACGACATTTGGTATATTCCGAATCGCCTCAATAACTATATGCTGTCCTTTCCAAGGTGATATACGCCCTAATGACAGTATTTTAACTTCATCAGAAAAAGTTGTTGGAGCGACTGGATAAAATGGTATTGGATCTATAGCGTTAAGAATAACAGTGCAGGATTCCTCATTGCCTCCTGCACTTACAAAGCATTCTTTTGAATAATTAGAATTTGCAATAACACTAACCTTTTTAAACTTGGATAAAAAAATCACTATTTTAATAACGACAAGAGAGAAATTTTCCTCTGTCAAAGCATCTCTAATATGCAAAATTACTTTATTATTTATCGAATACACACTCAAAAAGGATATAATGAAGGACTTAAAAGAGTTCGTATATACGATATCGTATGCACGTAATTTACTCCTGATAGTTTTGAGTGATTTAAGTAAATCCCATGACACTCTGATAATTTGGCCAATCTTAACATTTCGTTTCAGAGGATATAATATTTTATCTAAATCGTATGTATCAACATTTGCTCCTTCTCTCTCTACTAAAGCTCTAAATTCGCCCTCACCAAAAAGAAGAACGTCGGCTTCCTTCTTGAAATGTTTAATAATATCAAGCAAAGATAGCTGTGCTCCACCTAACTTTGCTGTATGATCGACAAAAATAATATTTTTGCTCATTACTACTCCGTGATATTTTATTTTCTTAAATCATTTAGCACTATACTGATGCTTTATCATTTCAACATTATCTTTCAATCTTCCAACATTTCCATAAAATACAGTATCATCACTTAACAATCCATTTTGTTTTGATGCTTGCTTCAAATTCTTAACCGCATTTTTAAAAAAGAAATAATCGAAGTTGATATTCACTTTTTCAAGAAGACATAAAACTTTCACTGGAATTTTATAACAAGATAGACGAATTATTCTTACATAATTACGCCACCATTTTTTTTGTTTAAGATTTCGATTCCTTTCAAAATGTTTAATACACGCATTTTCATTTAAAGATGGAACATAATACTGTTCACCATATAAACATAAAGTGGAACTACGTATCCATTCCTTAAAAGTACTGACCCCAAGATTAATTGGTTTATACTCAATATTGATAGTATTAGTCCAATCCATCCACTTAAAAGTATTAATTTCTTTTGAGGTCCTTAGCGGTACCCATGGAACCCTCATAGAATCAGCAATGATCGCTGCATGCATAGCATCGGCTAGTACTAATTTAGAGTGTCTAATTTTATTGATTACATACTTTGCATCCAGTCGAGGATCGACAAACTCAACATTGGCTTTTTTACATACATCAAGCCATTTTCCTGTTTCAAGTGCCTTGTGGTGTGGAATAAAGATAACTCCGCTGCGCTCATTTTCTGGAACAGCGCTAAATTCAGGTAATGTCGCAAGTAAAGCCGCACCATCGGTAATAAATTTATCCTTCCCAAGTTTAAGAACTTTTGCTGATAATGGTCCTCTCACACTAGCAATGTCCCAACAATCTGAACCAAAAGATTCCGGAGGATATCCATAACCAATACCACTACTAAATACTATCCATTTTTTTGCTTTTGGCATGGATGTATTAATAATCGTACCAATCCCAGAAAATCTAATATTTTCATCTGAATCAAAAAATCCTGGAAATATAGAGTCCCACAACCAGCGGTTAAGATCATCACCAAAATTTCCTTCTTTAGATTCATAATAGTACAACTTCATTTTAATACCTTATAGTATAAAGTTAGAATATATGTTATTTATTTTTCAATGACTTAAGATACTTTGCACTTGGTTTTGATTCCAAATCACTTCGGAATAAACCGAAGTTATGCTCATTATTCTGACAATCGTTGCCATCATTTATGAGATCATACCACCAAATACCTTTTATATTAGGAAAATTATTAGCATACGAGTAATATTTATATAAATATTTCCCCACGGTATCTTCAGAAAGGTGTGGATACTTACATGTGCTAGGATAACCCACCTCAGTAATATAAAGTGGTATATCTTCCGTTCTATTTGCTATTTTCTTTAATACTAATTGTTCCCTATAAATTGAATCAATATTATTCTTCGGCTCCCTATCTTTATTAGACATAAAACTATAAGGATGGATAGATAGACCATTTACATAATTCAAAACACCTAATCTGACAATTTTTTCGCCCCAGGTGCGATCATTCCCAATGATATTAAATGAACCAGCAATAATATTAGCTTCAGGATTAACTGCCTTTATCTTCTTAGATACGGCTTTAACTAACTCAACATACTCTTCAGCTGAAAATATATTATATTTATTTTCCTTATTCCGGCTCCACTCATTCCAAATTTCAAAAATGTATTGCTTTCCCTTAAACTTAGATGCAACCCACGCGGCATAATTTGAAAAAGCTTCAATCTGGGTTTCATTTCTGGGTATCCCATCCCCGTACAATTTATTCCCATGATTGAGAATAATCACTGTCGTTATATTATTATTTGCTGCTTCTAATATTAAATCTTCTGTTTTCCTATTTGGTACCTCATATTTCCCCTTTTCTTTTTCAGACCAGTCCCAATAGTAATCAGTTCTGATAGAGTTTATACCATATGAATTTAGAAGTGATACGATCTGTGATGCTGGTATATTGTTTGTATAAGGATGAACAGCAACACCAGTGTAGTCAACAGCAAGAGCAGTAGATAAGGATGATAGATACAACAAACTAAAAATAATACTCTTTATTTTCTTCATGATTTCCATCACCTTAATATTTTAGATAGATATCAAACTAATTATTAAAAGCTCAGTCTTTTCAAAAAAGTCAGGATTGTTAAAAAGTAATCTTTTGAAAACCTATAGACATTCATTATTACTGATGATCTCTTTACTGTATTCTTTAGAGATACAACAAAAGATTTTTTTTCTATATATCTTTTAGAAGCATCTAATCGGCCAGCTTCTAAATTACTATTAGAAAGATCAATTGGATGATTTACGAAATTTGAGATATAGATTGCGCTATATAATTGTTCATCTTTAAAATATCCCCATTCATCAGCTAAAAAATATTTACTTTCAAAAAGCTGAATGGTTTTTTCTGCGAAATCACTACTTACGATATAACTACAAGCCCTGATAACATTTATCTCGCTTTTCATTACACGATAAAAAGTTTGGCCTCCAATATTTTTTTTGAACCAAAAACTCTTTGCAATATATTTCGATTTATCAATACCATCTTGACCACCGAGAATAAAAACATCATTCCTATTATTTTTTAGATCTTCAGTATTAATAGATTCGATGAATTGAATAAATCTCGGGCCAAGAATCACGTCATCTTCCAAGATACATGCAGCCTCGAGTTTATTGTCAATAATATATTTAAATGCTTTCAAATGACTCAGAGTACAACCAATTTCTGATGGGATCACTAATCGCTTTTTTCTTTTTTCGACTTGATGTATTGGTAGAGATTGTAAATATTGATAGTCTAGCTCTTTACCTAAAACGGCATCTATAAAAACATAGTATTGCTCATATCCCTTTAATATTTGTAGCAATTTTTCACGTCTTTCAATATCTTTTTTAAGCGATATTATAAGAACTTTTATCATAAAGTTGTCTCATCCATCTAAATCAATGCATATAATATTAAGATTTCGATATTATTAATAGATTTTATTCTTACGATTATTTTTTATATTTTGAAAAAAATCTTTCTATCTTTTTCATTGCATGATCATTCTCTGATAATGAGACACCTAAATACCCTAATATTTTAGATCTTATTTTTGCTATTATCTTTATAACTCCAATATGGTTAGTATGATATACATTCATTGAGTTTAAACTATTGCTCGCATGCTGAATTTCACGAACATCATTTAACGCTTCGGTACATACACAAACAGAATTCCCAGATAATTCAAATAATTTACTAATCCATAAATCATCTGTTCTTGGACAAATTTCTTTATATTTATTTATACCAATAAGGTCATTTCTTATCTGCCTTTTTTGGAAAACAGCCCCACCAACACCAGTTATTATATAATCTGATTTTATTATAGTATCTTTACTACAGACAGGATACATATTATAGCTTTGTGCTTTTTTCAATACGTTATATTTTTTTATTCTTACTCTAGATGCAACAACGTATTTCCCATCATATTTTTTAAATTTGGTGATAAGTTTCTCCAACCAATATCTTCCGTAAATAACATCATCATCGGCATAGACAATAATATCAGATTCTACAGTAGTTTCCTGTAATATTGGCATGAACTTTCTATATGGCCCTGTATTATCTACATATCTTATTTTTAAGATATTATTAAACTTATTAAAATAAGATATCCAATCAGGCTCTATTTCAATTCCATTATCGGCCATAAATGATGTTCTTGAGACCCACAAATTGATCGCATCAGGAGTCAATGACTGATTTATAAATGACCAGATTGTCGCAGAACACAAATCTAATCTCTCACTTGTTGTTGTTAAATTTATAGAAATCTTCACAGCAGACATACGTAACTTCCCCTACGCATATTTTCAAGATATATTTGATAATTTATTAAACTATCCGAGTAAATTGTTGTACCATGGATATGAGTACCAAATATAAAATGGATCCACTCCATACCCATTATAAAAAGGCCCTAACGTTAAAAATTTATATACACTGTAGAGACAAATAACACCTCTTAATGGTCCTGAGACTTTATATAAGGTCATAAAGACTAAAACACCTAAAATATAATTTGTCATCGGCATCATAATCCTATCAGCTGCAAAAGGTATTGGCATAAGCGCTATATAGGAAAGAGTTCCATATCTCAACAATGATTTATACTTGTCATGTTCTTTCTCTTTGGAAAAGAAAAAAAATGACAATATAAATAGCGGCACTAGAAATTTCCAGTATGCTGAAACATCAAGGCCATCTATTGTTGTCGTTTGATAGAAATTGAACTTATATGTTGCTGCTGCTAATAAATTATATTTTAAAATAATATCCATTACGGAAATAAATGCTACAGATGCTAATATTAATGTAGCCAACATGCAATTTTTCATATATTTTTTGCCATATAAATAAATGCAAAAAATTATAACTATTGGTATTGCTGATGTATGAAATATTGCAGCAACTCCCGTAAATAACACTCCTTTTAACCATTTCCTTGAATCAAAAAAAGCTAATGCCCATAAAATAAATACTGTGGAACAAGTCTGTCGCATTAACTGGCTTTGTACTGAGAGTATGAAAAAACATAAAGCACATGCTGCACACAGCGATTTCTTTTCGAACACTACTTTTTTAAATAAATAGACTTCAACCCAAAGATAGTACGCAAAGAAATTAATGGCAGTGATTATATAAAAGAAAATGTAGTAGTCACCATTAGTAACTAAGGGAGAAAATAGCTTAAAATAGACTGGCAGTCCAAATTCAATTCCTCCAGTATAGTATGGTGCAAAAACATCCCCGCCATGTGCAATTATTGAATATGTTGGTAAATACGTATTGTAAAAATCATCGGCTGTACTAAAACCAATAACGCGTGATGAGTAAATAGCACTCCCGGCAAGAACAGCAACAGTTCCAATCATAACCCTAAGAGGAGTCTCAGCTATATTAATTAATGCTAGTAATATTATTGCAAGATAAAAGGCAAGTAACGGCGATGCGATAGCACATGCAATAAGAAGAAATACTGAACTGAACGAAATAACGAGAGGACTTTGATTTTTTCTTAATAAATATTCATCAGTCATAATATTTAGCCATTAAAAACGTCGTTTAATGATTTTGAGTTCATTTAATAATAGTCCCATAGAGTTCTTGTTTTATCAAAAAAACTTACAAAACAACCTAGTAAATAAGGTAAGGTCATTGACCTTACCTTAAGACTGATATCATTTATTCTTATCTGTATACGAGTAATCGTGGTAGGTATAGCCGTAACTATAATAGCTACTTGCTTTTTTCACAATTCCATTCAATATACAGCCTCTGATTGTTACACCATTTTGCTCAAAACGTTTAAGACTCACCTCAAGCTCTTTCGCTGTATTTACCTCACATCTGGCCACCAGTAAATTAGTTCCTGAGTAGCGTCCAATAATGGCAGCATCAGTAACAGCCAATATCGGCGGCGTGTCGATAATGACTAATTCGTAGTTTTTTGAAGCCCATTCAATAAAGTCTTTGAATCTTGGATGCATTAATAATTCGGCTGGATTTGGTGGTATCTGTCCGCGAGAAATAAAGTCAAATCCTGCAGTTGCAACCGACTTTGTTGCATTCGCAAACTCAATTTTTCCGGATAAGATATCCGATAAACCATTCTCAGGTTGATAATTAAACATTTTGTGAGTATAACCACGGCGCATATCGGCATCAACAAACAATACCTTCTTACCAGTTTGTGAAATGACTGCCGCTAAATTACTACTAACAAAAGTTTTACCCACACCTGGACTGGCTCCCGAAAACATTAGTACATTATTTTGAGCTTCCAACATAGCGAAATGTAAACTTGTACGCAAACTACGAATAGCTTCTATGGCTAAATCAGCTGGATTTTCCAACGCAAGAAAACCACCATTATCATTCTTATTACGTCTACGCCCCTGCTCAATCTTTTTACTCAACCATTCAGATACAGGTATACTTGCATATACATTAAGACCAATATCTTCAATTGCTTCTGGAGATTCAATACCTCGGCGTAAAAATACCCGAAGCAAGACTAAGCCTACAGAAACACATCCACCGAATACGATTCCAATTAATACAATCAAGATTTTCTTTGGTTTGACCGGTTTCGTATCAGCTACTGCATCATCAATAATCCTAACGTTTCCAATCGCGCTAGATTTTGAAATATTCAACTCTTGCTGTCTATTCAACAACTGCATATATATTGCACGACCAGATTCAACATCTCGACTAAGACGTAACACAACTTGCTGAGTACCAGGCATTTTTGCTACTCTTTGATTTAATCTCTCTTTCTCTTGCTTAAGAGTTTCTTTTTTCTCAATCAAAGCTTTATATGTAGGATGCTCTCTTGTAAATAGTTGTGATATCTCTGATTCTCTGAAAGTAAGCTCATTTAATTGATTATCTACATTGACTATTTGATCCAAAGCAGACTTTGCCTCTAATGACAGATCAACAGAATCTTGCTGCCTTCTATAGTTATTTAATTTATCCTCAGCAATATCAAGTTCCTCTCTAACCTTAGGTAACTGAGAATTAAGAAATTCAAGACTTTTTGCATCTTGTGCCGCTTCTCTAGATATATTTTGAGCTAAATAATTACCCGCGATATTATTTAAAACAGAGACAATAAAATCAGGGTCGCTTCCATTCAACGTTAAGTTTAGTATTCCAGTATCCTTACCTTGATCAAAAACGGAAAATACATTTTGCAGGTTCTGTATTGCTTCTAAGTTAGTAAGGTATTTAATGTTAAATTGAGTACCTACTTCTGCATCAATATTCTCGACCATCAAAGTGGCATATTTTGAGCTTAGTAATACACCAACTTTACCATCTAAGCTAAAACCATCCCCACTAATAGAATATGTACCTGGCCCAGTTACTGTCAAAAGCATTTCAGGATTGCCATCATCAATTGGTGGCATATATATTCTATTAATACTAATTTTACTTGGTGTTTCTCCAAAAACTCGGGACAAAGCTCGTCCAATTAATGGGAAATGTTTTTCCTTTACATCAGCCTGTAAATTTAAGTCATTAACCGTTTTACCCAAAATCATTCGCGACTGCAACAATGCTACTTCTGGTGCTGTAGGGGGTTGACTGTTTGGTAACATCTGACTTAAATTACTAAGGATCGCATTACCCTGTTTTTGCTCGACTTGAATCAATGCATTAGCTTGGTAGATAGGCGTTGCACATATTACGTATAGCAATGCTACTAATGTAAACAAAGCCGTCACTGCACAAATTAATTTTCTGTGATCGATTAGCTCACCAATTAAGCGACCTAAATCAATCTCAGTCGAAATCTCTTTTTTTTCTTTACTAGATATTACTGATGACATGAATTAATTCCTAATAATTATCCAACAAGCTTTTTTACCCAGCTATCACAGGCTTGTTCAATAAGTTGGTAGACAAATTCGAAAGCGTCGAGGCTTTGCCTATATGGATCAGGAATTTCTTTCTGCCCCAACCAATGCCCAAGTAACATTGTTTTCCCCCTGACTTCTGGAGCCATATGAGTGATTTTATCAAGATGTTTTTTATCCATGACGAGAATCAAATCATATTTCCTACCTAATTCTGGTGTAAATTGAACACCTTTGTGTCCTTTAAGAGAAACCCCATGCTTCTCTGCAATTTGAATTGCCGATGGATCAGCTGGGTTATCAACTAAAGCACCAACACCTGCCGAACTAATTCTTTTTTCAGGCAATACTTTTTGCAATATTCGTTCACCTATAGGTGAGCGGCAGATATTTCCCGTGCAGACTACCAAAATTGAATCAAACATGATTATGGCCAGTCCTTGATGAATTTTGCGGTTTCAGTCATATCATGCACACCTGTAATGGTTGGAACTAACTGAGATATAACACGATTCCAACGTACAAGAGGAGCAGTAGTAACATATACAATGTCATAAGGTTGTAACTGGAACTCCGTTCCCAGAACCATAGCTGAAGCATCCTTAGCATTTAATTGATAAATATTGGCAATTTTACCCTGCTTATCACCTTTCAACTGGCGAATGACAAATACACCTGTTGCGTCACTGAATGCTTGCGACATACCTTCAGCATTGCCTAATGCTTCGGCAAGCGTCATCCCACTACGATCCATCTTCATTGTGCTCTGTTTACCAACTTCTCCCATAACGAACACTTTTAGATCGTCATTTCGTGGAACAAATAGAATATCCCCTGGGTACAGCAAGCGGTTTTCTGTCAAATCACCTTTCTGCATAAGGGCATATAGCGAGATTTTGGTGTCCTTACCATTATGCGTCAGCACCACATTACGCCAGTCAGCGTCTTCTGATAAGCCACCTGCAGCATTGATTGCATCCATTACAGTCAACGGAATATTCGTAATCGGTTGCTGTCCTGATTTAGCAACTTCCCCAGTCACATAGGCTTTTTGCGAGCGGAATGCAGCAATACTCACGTCAACCTGTGGGCTTTCAATATAAGTGGTCAAACGGCTGGCTATATCCTGGCGTACCTGGCTAAGCGTTTTCCCCGCGACCTGCACCTTCCCGATATAAGGATAGAAAATGGTGCCATCTGAGTTCACCCAGTTACCGGTGTCGCTGGCGCTACGGTACTGGCCTGCAGGCGTTGTCAGTTCCGGGTGATCCCATACCGTAACCATCAACACATCGCCAACTCCAATGCGATATTCATAACTTCTGAGTAAATTATCAAGCTGTGGGTTTGGACGAGCCAGTACACTTTCAGGGCGAAGCTGATCGATCAGCCCCGGCGTCATCGGATATACATTAACCAGTTTATCCAGATCGTAATCGCTATCCGGAAGCTCAACCACGTTCTTCCGCAGACTGTTTAATCCCTGTCCGGGGATAATGGTACAACCCGATAAAAACCCAATTGCCAACGCTAATGCCGAAAATCTAACAAGTTTTTTCTTCATAATGTCACATCATCAGTAAATCAAAATTTGCCAATTCCTGAGCAGCTGTCATAGCCGTTGCTTCCCTGCCGGCTTATGGAGAGAGAAAAGCTGACTGCATCCTGCAGCGCTACCACCCTATCTCCCCTGTTTTCAGCATTCAGCCTTATAAACTAAACGGTATTTCTATCCCTGCGCTGGCCCCAACGTCATCGCTGTCGCTGTTGTTAGCGTTGGTGTACCACAGTGAAGTATTCAAACGTACCGACTGATAAACATCCCCGCTCCAGCCAAGCTGTACACCTTTTAGTGTATCCGCATGAGGGAATGCTTTGTTGATCGACTGATTCTCCGGGTTAACTTTGGCGTATACCAGACGCGTGCTCCAACGTTGGTTATCTTCAGTAATCAGCTCAATCTTCCCGGCAAAGAGTTGCCCGTCCCCGCCCATGGCATCTCCCAATGGATATCCCTGTTGGTAATAACCATCCTTGTAGATATGATGCGTGTAAATATAATCAGTGCGGCTCATATTAGATCTTGTATCGTGTGCCTCAATGTACCAGTTTACCGCATCCTTACCCCAACCGTGATGCCCTTCCACCCCACCAAGGAATGTATTTGCTGAAGGAAGGAAACCAGCTTCATCTTCACCGATCATCTGCCCGTAGAAACTTACCGGCCAGCCGAGAGTTGGTTCGAGTTTAAACTTAAAGTCAAAGCCAGCCAGCTGGTTTCCCGGCTCATTATCGGTACCGGTATTATCCTGCCCAGTAAAACCATCCCAGAAGCTGCTAAAGGATTGCGGTCGCCCTTCCCCTCCCCACTGCATTATCCGCGATGCGCCTAATTCCAATGACTGGAACGGCGTAAAGGTGAAACGACCGCCGATAATTTTAGTGTGTGGGACAGCAGTGTACTGATTCATCTGGCTGGCAGATATCTGGTACTGCCATGGGCCCACCCAGCGCAGCCACCAGGTCTCTGGTGCGGACTGCTCGGCTCTCTGCATTAAAAAGCCGGTCATCGGCCGCATGGCATCCCCACGGATCAGGCTGCCTTCATAGCCCGGCCCCCACCACTGCGGTACCTGGCCAAAGGAGAGCCACTGGTTCCAGAACTTCACTGCGCCATAGGCGCCGTTGGCGTTGAAGCGCGATCCGTTGCTGATCCGCTCTCCCCCTTCGACGTTACCCTGAAGGTGGACATCCCACCACTCGCCGCTATTGTTAAACGCCAGGCCTAACGAGTTATCTGCCGGCTGCGTCTGGGCAAACCCCTGCGGGGTGCCCGGCTGGTCGGTCGAGGTATAACCTGTGACCCGGAAATCGGCTTTTAAAGCAGACAGTCGCTGGTTGATACGGGCCAGAACTACTTGCTCAGAAGAATAGGACGGTTTGGCCTTTTTTAGCGCCCGGGCGATCTCTTCCTGACTCAGCGGCCAGGTCGACAGGCTCAGATGGATGACCCCGCGATCGGAAAGCCAGGCAAGGTCGTTTCGCAGATCGTTATCATTTACTACTAACCCGGCCGCGTAAGCCTGGGCTCCCAGTGAGGAAAGCAAACCCAACGTCACGGCAATGCGCGCAATTTTTATCATTGTACAAGATCCATTTTCAGCCCCGCTGTCGTATCTCAATGAGAATGAGGGGAATAGCAAGATAGAAAGCGCTCGCGGCACCAGCTGACTTCACTGTGCAACACCGGCGAGGCAAGTACAGTTACCCTAAGCTGCTCGTACCCCTTATCACATCCACCCAGCTCACAATGTAGGCGAATTTTACCGTACAGGCTATCGATGTGATCGGAAAGTTGGTGTACAGGTGATATCAGCAGCTGCGCCTGACCTCTTTATGAGGATATCTGATGAGCATGATTGATATCTTTGGCGCTGATCACCCAGAGTATGTCGATTTTTATAGCCGTTCAAAGAACGGTGTTTTGTGTTGCAGCAGGTGGTTTCAGCTACGCTACCGCCCCTGGCTTAACAGCTACCAGCGCACTGACTACCTGAACGGCGTATTTAATCGGCCTGTAGGTGATAAATTGGTCAGGCCTTTATTTTTGCGGCGTTAAGTTTACGGGATTTCGGTCACAATTGGGAGTCTTGCTGCCGGATATCTGCCAATTAATCCCATCCGCTGTTTTATTGGCGAAAAATAAGCGGCTCGCCAATAAAGATTATTTATCGCTCTTAACTACCAAACATCTGCCTGGCGCAGCTATGCCGGCACAGGTAAAGATAACTATTTGTAAAAAAAGAACTTTTCTATCACGCCCACGTCATTTCAAAATCAGATGATGATGCTACAGTCAACTACAATTTCTAATAGTTTCTCGCTGCTGGGTTATTCATCCAACGTGGAACAGGTGCTTTCTGAACGCATTTAAGAAACGTCTGACCACGGCTATATCCACGCAAGTTGACAATAGCAATGTAGTAGCACTTCATTATTTCATAAATATGAATTATCAATTGACTGGCATATAGTAGATTATTTTCTTATTTGTCTAATTAACCGGCGAAAACTTAATTTCCCCTGTAAAACAAATGGCGATTACCAGGCCTGCTTGTGCAGCTCGGTACGCGTAAAGGGTTTGTCCAACGGCCCTACTGTGGTGGCGATTTGCCCCAGCAGGGACTGAGTCGGGGCTTTATTGCCGCTATGTAACAGGATAAGCGGAACCATCACCAGGCACGCGACGCCGCCCCAGGAAATACTCACGCTTTCCGAATGGGTGGTACGTTTTTGCAGCGACAGGAACAAAGCGCTGCCGGCAGCGCCCAGCAGCAGGCCAGCTATCACTTCCGAGACGGAATGCGCATGGATGACCAGTCGTGAATACCCCACCACTGCGGCTAAAACATAGCCTGTGGCGACCGCTGCTCTTTGCACACCCGCCGAAAAACGGGCGCTAAGCAGCCATAAGAAGATAGGCCAGAAGGCCGCGGAGAGCGCTGAGTGGCCGCTGAAGCCGGTGTAATCCAGCTCACGAATACCCAGTCCCCAGCCCATAAAGGCCAGTTTGGAGGCGCAGACGATGGCGCCGGTGATGCCGAACAGCAAACTCCACTGCCACGCCAGCAACCGCGACGTTTTACGCAGCATCAGGACAATAAACAGCGCCGCTGCGCTGGGCAGCAAAACGGTGCTATCGCCAAAAAATGAGATGAGTTGCCAGTTCATATACCTGTGATCCTTCGATGATGTCCACTGCCGTGCTCAGGGATTATCCATAATGTCTGTACCAGCTCGCATGCCAATTCATTTCACATTTTTATGCATGCAAGTGAGATGTTTAAAGCGGAAACATGATCGCAGTCAAGTTTTATTTTTGGCTGACGTTGACCGCTTTCCCTGCACTTTAGGAATTGTCGCACTAAGTGACTATTCATAAAGCATTATTGCCGCTACTCCGACCATTGCACCACAGAGGCCCGAGACAAACTACCAGAAGTCTCCGAAGCCATACTTTTCTTTACAATCGTTATAACATTCACGTTATGAATAAATTCTGCATAACGTTATGAGCGGCAGGACCGATGTTCAGAACCTGCCGCCCGGTCTCAGGCTGGCGTTCAGGCCAGCAGTTTTTTAATGCTTTCGCGGAATTTGGTGCCTTCTTTCAGGTTACGCATTCCGTAAGTGACGAAGGCCTGCATATAGCCCATTTTCTTACCGCAGTCATAGCTTTCGCCGGTCATCAGCATCGCGTCGACGGACTGCTTCTTCGCCAGCTCGGCAATGGCGTCGGTCAGCTGGATGCGCCCCCAGGCGCCCGGCTCGGTGCGCTCCAGTTCGGCCCAGATATCTGCCGACAGCACGTAGCGGCCCACCGCCATCAGGTCGGAGTCCAGAGTCTGCGGTTCGTCCGGTTTTTCAATAAACTCGACGATACGTGCGACCTGCCCTTCCGCCACCATCGGCTCTTTGGTCTGGATCACGGAGTATTCGGAGAGATCCCCCGGCATGCGTTTCGCCAGCACCTGGCTGCGGCCGGTCTCGTTAAAGCGGGCGACCATAGCGGCGAGGTTATAGCGCAGCGGGTCAGCGGTGCCGCCGTCGAGGATGATATCCGGCAGCACCACCACAAACGGGTTATCCCCGACGACCGGACGGGCGCAGAGAATGGAGTGGCCCAGACCCAGCGGCTGCGCCTGGCGCACGTTCATGATAGTTACGCCAGGCGGACAAATGGCCTGGACTTCCGCTAACAGCTGGCGCTTCACGCGTTGCTCAAGCAGGGCTTCCAGCTCGTAGGAGGTATCAAAGTGGTTTTCCACCGCGTTCTTCGAGGAGTGCGTCACCAGAACAATCTCTTTGATCCCGGCGGCGACGATTTCGTCAACAATGTACTGAATCATTGGCTTATCAACGATCGGCAGCATCTCCTTTGGGATTGCCTTTGTGGCCGGCAGCATATGCATGCCTAGTCCTGCGACCGGAATAACCGCTTTCAAATTCGCCATATTCATCTTCACCTGTTTGGTTGCAAAACACGCGGTTTTGCAAAATTGTACATGTCACAAATCCATTGAAACTGATAATACACGGATACTGCCCGGGCATCTGCCCGCCAAATTCTTAAATTCACTGTCACGTAAAAGAATACACATAACTCCCTTTTACCAACAGTTAGAAGTGAGAATAATCTTATTCTCGATCAGGTTATTCAGCGGTGTGTTTCTCTGCGCCGTGCAATGTGGCCGAGATCCCCATCCCCCGGCCGCGCCAGGACGCCAGGGCTGCCGTGCCGCACCTATGCCCGCAAAGAATAGGTATAGATAATAAATTTATCCAGGTAATATATTTCAGCATTTACCGCTGGACAGGTCGCTATACAAGCCATAATCGGCGGAATAAAACCAGGAGCCGCCCTATTCTGCGCCCCTTTATGAGCTGAATTATGCCGATTTTGCGAGGAATTTCGCTCTTCCCCCATGGCGTGGGCATCACCTCTCGCTGCGATGAGCGGTGGCACAGCGCCGCTTTTGCGCCCTGGCGGAAACCCAGCGGCAGACGTTCTGATATTGGCCCGCTTATTCCAGGGCAACCGCCATGGTGTTATTTTTTCACTGTTCTTTACCGGAACATAATTCTTATCGGTTCGCTTAATCTGCTGGAAATATATCCACCCGTGGCAGGGCGCTATCCGCGTCGTTATTGCATTTTATACTCATCTTATCCATGATCGGGGTAACACATACCGCAGTCGTACAGGTTTTAATACATATGGAATGGATTGCCGATCCGTCAATCTGGGCAGGTCTCGTCACGCTGGTCGTTATCGAACTGGTGTTAGGTATCGATAACCTGGTCTTTATCGCTATCCTCGCTGAGAAGCTCCCGCCCGCCCAGCGCGACCGCGCGCGGATCACTGGCCTGATGCTGGCGATGGTGATGCGTCTCCTGCTGCTGGCCTCTATCTCCTGGCTCGTCACCCTGACCAAACCGCTAATTGTTTTTCACGACTTCAGCTTCAGCGCCCGCGATTTAATTATGCTGTTCGGCGGCTTGTTCCTGCTGTTTAAAGCAACCGTCGAGCTTAATGAGCGGCTGGAGGGAAAAGACAGCGATAATCCCACCCAACGCAGAGGGGCCAAATTCTGGGCCGTGGTGGCGCAGATCGTGGTGCTCGACGCTATCTTCTCGCTCGACTCGGTGATCACCGCGGTCGGCATGGTTGACCACCTGGCGGTGATGATGGCCGCCGTAATCATCGCTATCAGCCTGATGCTGATGGCCAGCAAGGCGCTGACGCGCTTCGTTAACAGCCACCCGACCATCGTGATCCTCTGTCTGAGTTTCCTGCTGATGATCGGCTTCAGTCTGATTGCTGAAGGCTTCAGCTTTATTATTCCGAAAGGCTATTTATATGCGGCAATTGGCTTCTCGGTGATGATTGAAGCCCTTAACCAGCTGGCGCTGTTTAACCGCCGTCGTTTTCTCTCCGCCAATATGACGCTGCGTCAGCGCACTACCGAGGCGGTAATGAATCTTTTGAGCGGGCAGAAAGAAAAAGCTGAACTGGATGCTGACACGGCGTCGCTTGTCGCCGATCAGGACCATCATCCGCTGTTTAATCCGCAGGAACGGCTGATGATTGAGCGGGTGCTGAACCTGAATCAGCGCAGCGTCAGCAGTATTATGACCTCCCGCCATGATATCGAGCGCATCGATCTCAGCGCGCCGGAGGAAGAGATCCGCAGCCTGGTGGAAAAAAATCAGCACACCCGCCTGGTGGTCACCGGCGGAAAGGATAATGAAGACCTGCTGGGGGTGGTGCATGTTATCGACCTGCTCCAGCAGTCCCTGCGCCAGGAGCCGCTGGATCTGCAGGCGCTGGTGCGCCAGCCGCTGGTCTTTCCGGAGGGGTTACCGCTCCTCTCCGCCCTTGAGCAGTTTCGTCAGGCCCGCACCCATTTTGCCTTTGTGGTGGATGAGTTTGGCTCCGTCGAGGGGATTGTGACCCTGAGCGACGTGATGGAGACCATTGCCGGTAATCTGCCCAACGAGGTGGAGGAGATCGACGCCCGGCACGATATTCAGCACCATCCGGACGGTTCGTGGACGGTCAACGGTCATATGCCGCTGGAGGATCTGGTGCAGTATGTTCCGCTGCCGCTGGATGATAAACGTGAGTACCACACTGTTGCCGGTCTGCTTATGGAGTATCTGCAGCATGTGCCGCAGGTGGGAGAAACCCTTGAGATTGACGGTTATACCCTGCGCACGCTGCAGGTCGACAGCCATCGGGTGCAAAAGGTGCAGATCGTTCCGCCGGCAAAGCAGGATGAGCTGGATTATGAGGTGTAATCGTCAGGCATAAAACGGCCCGGGGTATCCCGGGCGGTGGGACGGCTAATCAAACCCATGCCTGATGGCGCTTCGCTTATCAGGCCTACGGGATGGCGACACAAACCGGGGGATAACCCCTGCCGCACAACCCAGGCGGGGTCAGGCGTAGCCGCCACCCGGCATCAATGTGACATCACACCTGGACGACATGCTCACAGCCCGGTAGTCCCGGGCTGCTGGTCTGGACGATTACAGCTTATCGAGCAGCTTTTTGGCGTCTTTGCTCTCTTTGCTGCCTTTATTACGTTCGACCCAGTCGTTGAGGCGCTGCTTCGCTTCATCCTGCAGCTGTTTACGCAGGATCTGGTCCACCTGCAGGCTGTAGCTCAGCGACTGCCAGTCGCCGTAGATGCGCAGCGGGATGGCGGTCTGCTTCAGGCGGTCGATAAGCTTGCCCTCGCCTTTCCAGCCGCCGAGCACGCGCACGTTAAAGCGCATATCGCAGTTCTCTTTCTGCAGATCGAGCTGTCCTTCGCCGGTCATCGCCATCACGTCGGACTGCCCCTGCACGCGGTTCAGCGTCACCAGCCCGTTATCCAGCGTCAGCTGGCTGCTCACGGCATCCAGCCGGGTGGCGTTGTCGTAATTTTCCTGTGCCCGGACGTTGGTGCTGCGCTCCACGGCCTGCTGCACCAGCTGCTGGAAGTTAAGCCCTTCGGTACGGGTATCCGTCATCTGGATCTGCGCCTGGCCCTGCCAGCGACGGCGGAAATCATCCGCGTCAATGCGCGCTCCGGAAAACTCGCCGGTCAGCGACAGCTTGCCGGTCAGGCTTAAGGAATAGTTGAAGGCTTTGATCAGCGAACCGATCTCCACGTTCTGCAGCGCCGGCTGGAACGTCGCCTGCGGCGTGTCGCCGCGGGCATCAAGGGTGCCGGGGAGGGAAAGCTGGCCGCCGTCGAGGTTGCCCTGCATTTTGCTGACCGTCAGCAGCCCCTGCTGATTGCTGATCTCGCTCTGCACCTGGGTGAAGTTCAGGCCGCGCCACTGCAGCTGGTCGGCGCTCAGGGCCATCCGGCCGGTAAAGCCGCGCAGGCTCTGGTAATCTTCGCGCTCATCGCTGTCGGCGATCACCGGACGCAGCGGGCGCGTCTGGCTCTGGCCCTGCTGGCTGGCGCTGCTGTCGGTCGCCGGCGAAGAGGACGCCAGCAGACTGTCGAGATTCAGGGTGGTGGCGTGCAGATCCAATGACCAGTCCGGGCGCTCTCCCAGCACCACGCTGCCGTTGCCGGTGAGGGTGCTGCCGCTGGCCATCAGGTTCAGATTATCAAAGCGCAGGGTCTTGCTATCTTCCTGCCAGCTGGCCTGCAGGCTCCCCTGACCATTGATGCCGTCGGGGGGCAGCTCGGCGCCGCGCAGCTGCCAGCTGAGCTGGCTAAAGTCGGCTTTTAACGAATGCGGATAGTCGCCGCCCTGCACGGTGGCGGAGAAGTTCAGCGCCAGGTCGCGCTGGTCGCGGTTGACGCGGCCGGAGAAATCGACGGTGGCCCGGTGGTTCTCATCCTGCTCCATCTGCAGGCGGATATCGCGCACCGTCACCTGCTCGCCGTTTTCATGCTGGAAGAAGAGCACGCTGTCGGCCACCTGCAGCTGGCGCACGTCGTAGGACCATCCGCGGTCCTCCGGGGCCAGCGGCAGGATGTTGTCATGCGGCACCACTGGCGCGGCGCTGTCGCGAACCGCCTCGGTTTTCGGGGTCAGCTGGATCACCGCCCCCTTGAGCATCACCTGCTTCACCTGCAGCTGATGCGAAAGCAGCGGCAGCAGCGCCACGTCGAGGCGCATGTTGTCGGCGCGGATCACCGGCTCTTCAGCGCCTCTGGCGGTCAGCGTCATGCGCCCGCTGAGAATGCTGAGCTGCGGCCAGACGTGCCAGCGCAGCGGGCCATCGAGTTCAAGCTGATAACCGCTGCGCTCTGCCACCTCATGCACCATATAGGCGCGAAAATCGTTGGGATTGACCAGCAATACCAACGAGGTAAGCCCGGCGACAATGACCGCCAGCAGGATCATCAGCGTTGTCAGTATTCGTCTCATGGCACCCTCAGCAACACCCCGTTGACGTTATCAATCCTTGTCGATTCGGCTCGCCACCGCGCCCTGCTGGTCGCGATATTTGGCGTCTTCACGGCGGTTATATGGCCGGGCCGCCGGGCCCGATAATGGTTCAAAGCTCAGCGCGCCGATGGGCATCCCCGGGCGCAGCGCCAGCGGCAGCTTGCCGGAGTTGTAGAATTCCAGCACGATGCAGCCGGACCAGCCCGGGTCGATGCGGTGCGCGGTCACGTGCACCATCAGCCCCAGGCGCGCCAGCGAGGAGCGCCCGTCAAGCCAGCCCACCAGGTCGGCAGGCAGGGTGACCGACTCATAGGTCACCGCCAGCGCCAGTTCGCCCGGATGCAGGAAAAAGGCCTCCCCTTCCGGCAGAACGATCTCTTCGCTCATCACGCGGTCCAGCGCGGCGCTCACCTCCGCCTTCGGGCCGCTTAAATCGATAAACGGCGCCGTGTGGCCGCGGAAGGTGCGGAATTTATTACCCAGCCGTACATCAACCGTCGCGCCATTAATACGCTCAACGGGCGGGCGCGGATTGATGGCCAGTCGCCCTTCATCCAACCAGGCTTCGATATCTCGGTCACACAGACGCATGGGCTTTCTCCTTATAAGGCTGCTTCCCGCACGCTTCGCGGCGGAGAGGGCAACAGGGCTACTCTTTGCACGTTACACAATTCGGCCAGGTTATTCAAAGAACTGACTGATTTTGGCCTTCAGAATATCAATCGCGATGCGGTTTTTGCCGCCGCGCGGCACGATGATGTCGGCATACTGCTTCGACGGCTCAATAAACTGCAGGAACATCGGGCGCACGGTCTTCTGATACTGGGCCATCACCGAGTCCATGGAGCGGCCGCGCTCGTTAACGTCGCGCTTAATGCGGCGCATCAGGCAAATATCGAGCGGGGTGTCGACGAAAATAGAGAAGTTGAGCTCGTTACGCAGGCGCGCATCGGTCAGCAGCAGGATCCCTTCAAGAATAATCACCTTCTTCGGCTCGACGTGAATGGTGTTCGGCGTGCGGGTATGCTCGACGTAGCTGTAGACCGGCAGTTCAATCGGCTGGCCGCTTTTCAGCATCTGCAGGTGCTGGAACAACAGACTGTGGTCCATTGAGCTCGGGTGGTCATAGTTAGTTTTGACACGCTCTTCCATCGACAGATGACTTTGATCTTTGTAATAGCTGTCTTCCGGAATGACGCCAATATGTTCGTCGCCAACTTGTTCACGCAATTCGCGATAGAGAGTACTGGCAATAAGACTTTTGCCAGAAGCCGATGCGCCGGCGATGCCTACAATGACGCACTGATGGGACATATCAGTCATAAATTTTTGCGACCTGATTAACCTGGATAGAGATGGAGGGTGGCGGCGGACCGCCAAACGCGGCAATTATAGGGATTTCAGCGTCCCGATACCAGTGGTATGCGCCCCGGACGGCTATTCCGCCGCCGGCGCCCAGTCATCGGTATACCAGATATGCAACAGCGCATAAGATCGCATCGGCTGCCAGCGGCGAGCATAGCGGGCGATGGCGGCCGGGGTCATTCCCGGAAAGCGCTGTTTAATCAGGTAGTCGTCCGGCAAAAAGATATCCTTCGCCTGCCAGCCGCGCAGGGCAAAATAACTGGCCGTCCAGCGGCCAATCCCGGGCAAAGTCTGCAATTGACGCAGCCCGGCGTCGATATCCGCCGGCGCGGTCAGGGGCAGCTCGCCGCTGAGCGCCGCCCGGGCGAGGTGGATCAGCGCCTCCGCGCGGCGAAGCGGCATCCCCAGCGCCTTCAGCGCCTGCGGATCGGCCCGGGAAAGCGCCTCCGGCGTGGGGAATAAAACATAGCCGGGGGCATCCGCCAGCGGTTCGCCCCAGCCGGCCGCCACTTTGGCGGTGAGCCGGGCGGCCATCGCCACGCTCACCAGCTGGCCGAGCACCGCGCGCACCGCCTGTTCGAAAGCGTCCAGCGCCCCGGGCAGGCGCAGCCCCGGCCGCGCCTGCGCCAGGTCGCCCAGCGTACGAGCGACCTGCTGCGGGTCGCAGGCCAGATCAAACAGCTGGCCAATTCGCGCATAGCAGATCTCCGCCACCGGCTGCAGCCCCGGGGAGAGCGTCACCCGCAGGCCCTGCGCCTCCTCGTCCGGCGCCAGATGAATCAGCCCGCCGTGGCCTGCTACGCGAAAGCTGCGGCTGTAGCCTCCGTCATGAAAACGCTCGACGCCGGCGACTGCGCGCGCCTGCAGAAAACCAACCATCCACCCCCAGTCGTAGGGCGGGGTCCAGGGTAACAACACCATAAGCTCTCCTTTATATAGCGTTTCAATGATAGTCGCCCTTCACCGTCAGCGCCTTGCTTTTAAATTCCGGTTGTCGGCATGACGGCGATCCGCTAAAGTCGCCCCCCTTCTTCACCGGCATGGGGATTTTGCAGACGATGTTTATTGGTTTTGACTACGGCACCGCCAACTGTTCGGTGGCCGTGATGCGGGAAAACAAGCCCCAGCTGTTGACGCTGGAAAACGGCAGCGCGCTGCTGCCCTCCATGCTCTGCGCGCCGACGCGCGAAGCGGTCAGCGAGTGGCTCTATCGCCATCACGAGGTGCCGACCCACAGCGACGAAAACCAGGCGCTGCTGCGCCGGGCCATCGCCGCCAACCGCGACGAAGACATCGAGGTGCTGCGCAACAGCGTGCAGTTCGGCCTCGCCTCCCTGCATCAGTATGTTGAAGATCCAGAAGAGGTCTACTTCGTCAAATCGCCAAAGTCCTTCCTCGGCGCCAGCGGCCTCAAGCCGCAGCAGGTGGCCCTGTTTGAAGACCTGGTCTGCGCCATGATGTTGCACATCAAGCTGCAGGCGGAAAGCCAGCTGCCCGAGCAGATCGACCAGGCGGTGATAGGCCGGCCGATCAACTTCCAGGGCCTCGGCGGCGACGAGGCCAACGCCCAGGCGCAGGGGATCCTTGAGCGGGCCGCCCTCCGCGCCGGTTTCCGCGATGTGGTCTTCCAGTTTGAACCGGTGGCCGCCGGGCTGGATTTCGAAGCCACCCTCAGTGAAGAGAAGCGGGTGCTGGTCGTCGATATCGGCGGCGGGACCACCGACTGCTCCCTGCTGCTGATGGGCCCGCAGTGGCGGGAGCGCGCCGACCGCCAGCAGAGCCTGCTCGGCCACAGCGGCTGCCGCATCGGCGGTAACGACCTCGATATTGCCCTGGCCTTCAAATGCCTGATGCCCCTGCTCGGCATGGGCGGCGAAACGGAGAAAGGCACCGCGCTGCCGATCCTTCCGTGGTGGAACGCGGTGGCGATCAACGACGTCCCGGCGCAGAGCGACTTCTACAGCACCGCCAATGGCCGTCTGCTTAATGACCTGCTGCGCAGCGCCCGGGATGCCGATAAAGTGGCCCTGCTGCTGAAGGTCTGGCGTCAGCGCCTGAGCTATCGTCTGGTGCGCAGCGCCGAAGAGAGCAAAATCGCCCTCTCCAGCGCGGACAGCGTCGAGACCGCGCTGCCGTTTATTCAGGACGAGCTGGCCACCGCCATCGCCCGGCAGGGGCTGGAAGCGGCGCTGGATCAGCCGCTGAGCCGCATTATGGAACAGGTGCAGCTTGCCCTCGACAGCAGCCAGACCACCCCGGACGTGATCTATCTGACCGGCGGTAGCGCCCGCTCACCGCTGATCAAAAAGGCGCTGGCAGCCAAGCTCCCGGGTATTCCGCTGGCCGGTGGCGATGATTTTGGCTCAGTAACCGCCGGGCTGGCCCGCTGGGCGCAGGTGGTTTTCCGCTAGCCCTTGCCCGGCGCTGCCGCGCAGCAGGTCTGTCCTGATCGCGGCGCTGCAGATTACGCTGGAATATTCCTGGTCTCCCACGCAAAATGGCCTGTTCGTCCGGACAGGCCTGTCCACTTTCCTCCGCTTCCGGGGGCGTATTATCCATACCGTAGCCAGTCGTCTGCGGTCAGTAATCTTTGCATGCCGCAAGGGGGCGTGATTGAAAAGGGTGTCTGCGATCTTCGCAGCGGTCCGGCGTTGCCGGCCGCGGTTCCTGGCAGGCTGGCTGGTCAGCTGCGGATTGCTCTTGCTGCTGATCGCCCCGCAGGCGCAGTCGGCGCCCCGACAACTGGGAACAGATATCCCCGTCGAATGGTACGCGGACGACAGCGGCCAGATGACCATCGATCGCTTTGCCGACCTGCCCGTGGACCAGCTCGCCACCACCCGGCAAATCCCCTCTTTCGGCTATTCACGCAAAACCCTGTGGCTGCGCAGCGAGCTGCCGGGTGATTGGTTTGCCGGCGAGTCGCGCTGGCTGCAGATTGGTCCCTCTTTCGTCGACCACCTGACTCTCTATTACCGGCCACTGGGCAGCGACGCGCCGTGGACCGCACGGACCTTTGGCGACCGTGACATCGCCCGGGAGAGCGATCTCCACTATCGGGAAAGCGTGCTGATCCTCCCTCCGCCGCCCACCGCCGCCGGCTATGAGATGGTCTTTCGCCTGCAGAGCACCAGCACCCTGATCCTGCTGGCCTCCCTCTCTTCTCCGCAGGCCTATCTGCAGCGGGCCACCGCCGACACCGCCTTCTGGAGCTTCTATTTTGGCCTCGCGGCGGTCGCCAGCGGCGTGGCGCTGTGGCTGGCCCTGGCCCTGCGCCGGCGTCTGCTGTGGGGCATCTGCTTCTTCTCGCTCAATTATCCGCTGGTAGCCGCCCTGCACGGCTTCCCGGAGTGGTTTTTCGGCCACGCCGCGCTGCCCTTCCAGGACTTTATGATCAGCAGCCTCTCCCTGTTCAGCTATGCCACCGCCCTGTGGCTGCACAGCGAGATATTTGATTTGAAGAAAAATATGCCGCGGCTTTACCGGCTGCTGATCGCCGCCGTGGCGCTCAACCTGCTGCTGCAGGTCAGCATTCCGCTGGGGTTTTACGGCCTCGCCATGCAGATTGAAGGGGTGATCTTTATCATTATCACTCCGGTGCTGCTGTTCACCTCCTGGTGGCTGTGGCGCAAAAAAGCTATCGACCGCAACACCCTCCTGCTGGGGCTCCTGCCGCCGTTTTATGTCGCCGCCGCGGTGCTGGTGCAGCTGTCGATCCACGGTATTATCCCGTTTCATATGGCGATCTATTCCCTCTGGCAGTATGCGCTGATCGTCCACATCATTACGGTGCTGATCATTGCCATCCTGCGGGTGCGCGCTGAAAACCGCCAGCTGGAGCAGAAGCAGCGCCTGGCGCGCGAGCTGCAGATCGAGCGCGAGGCCAGCTTCCACCAGCGGCAGTTTATGGGCATGGTGGCGCATGAATTCCGCACCCCGCTGGCGGTGATCCAGGCCGCGCTGGAGAATCTCCGCCTCTCGGCGGCGTCGGACAGCCAGGAGGCGCGCTTCGATCGCATCGGCCGCGCCGCCACCCGTCTGGTGCAGCTCACCGATAACTGCCTCGCCGACGCCCGCCTCGCTTCCCACGATCTGCACGTCGACCGCCAGCAGACCGCCCTGCTGACGGTGATCACTATGGCGGCCTCGGTAGTGGCTATCTCCCACGACCATTACCTGAACATTCGCCATCACGGCGCGGTGGAAAGCCCGCAGCTACAGGCCGACGCCGGCCTGCTGTGCATCGCCATCGCCAACCTGCTGGATAACGCGGTCAAGTATTCGCCGCCGGGCGAAATCACCATCGATATTCACGCCGATGCCGGGCAAACAGAGCTGCGCATTCGCGACTACGGTCCTGGACTCCCCGCCGGGCAGGCGGAACTGATCTTTGAGCGCTATCGGCGCGGAGAACATACGTCGCCAGTGCCGGGCGGCACCGGTCTAGGACTGTATGTTGCGCGCCAGATCGTGCAGGCTCATGATGGCAAACTGTGGCTGGCCGAGCATGGCCCGGACGGCTGCACCTTTATTCTCACCCTCCCCACGGTTGCTTAAGAGGAGAACGACGCATGGCTTTACGGCTGGCGATAATAGAAGATAACCCCGATCTGCTGGATGAACTGCTGGCCTGGCTGGGCTATCGCGGCTTCGAGGTCTGGGGGACGTGCAGCGCCGAAGCCTTCTGGCGGCAGCTGCACAGCCATCCGGTGGACATCGTGCTGATAGATATCGGTCTGCCCGGCGAGGATGGCTTCAGCGTGCTGAGCTACCTGCATGAGCTGGGCCACTACGGTCTGGTGGTGGTCAGCGCCCGCGGCCAGCAGCAGGATAAACTGCAGGCGCTGAGCCTCGGGGCGGATGCTTACCTGATCAAGCCGGTTAACTTCGCCCACCTCGCGGAGACCCTGACCGCCCTCGGCGCCCGCCTGCAGCAGGATCGCCCGGCGGCCTCCCCGCCGCCGGAGACGGCCAGCGCCCTCTCACCCCCCGCCACCGGGCTCTGGCGTCTGCACGAAGATAAACTGATCTCACCCGACGCCCGGACGCTGGAGTTAACCCAGCAGGAATATCGCCTGGTGGAACTCTTAATGCGCAATCGCAACGAAGTGTGCAGCAAGCTGGATCTCCATGCCTGCCTGTTCGCCCATGAAAGCGAGCCTGACCTGCACCGCATCGACGTGGTGGTTAGCCGCCTGCGCCACAAGGCTCGCCAGCAGGGGATCCACCTGCCCGTACGCGCCATCTTTGGTAAGGGGCTGGCCTTTATCTCCTGATGGACGGGGTATGTCGGCGGCCATGCTGGATATGAATGACTCGCAAGTGTTAATTTTTCTCATTTTCTGAGAGAAATGAGAGGAATGAGACTGACGATGACCTTAAGAACTTTCTTATAGTGCTACTACATAAGGATGATGTCGTATGATTTTCATTGGACAGAAAAGCATATAACAAAACGTATTAGCCGTTCGCGGCAAATTCTGACACCATGCAACACAAACAAGGTATAAACAATGGCCATGCAAACGTGGTTAGTTTTATTGCTATGCATTTTTTTCTTCAGCATCTCTGTATACAGTTTTATTTCCTATCTGAAAGACAGGAGACGGCAGAAATTTACCTTCAACGATAAGCGTTCAATGCGTCGTAAATAATTCACTTTAGAATAATAAAAACATATTGCAGGTACTTTAATACAGTCAACACACCGCATACGCCCGGAGGATGTGTCACAGCATGGCGTTATGTTTTTGCGTAAGGAAATAACGCCATGAGAAACATTAATGTCACCATCAATACCCGTAACACCTTTGTCCGTGAATCGCTGGTCGCCATGGTCAATGACCTCACCCGGGGCGATCAGCGGGCACGCTTTTCCTGGCGGAATAATGACCTGTCAGGGGAAGACATCATCATTTGCGAAGTGATCCCCGGCGAAATCTACCTGTGCAATACGCTGATTAAAAACAGGAAAAAAGGCAGTTCGCTGATTATCCTCCACAGCTACGACCAGCTGCCGGAAGAGGATTTCATGATTAACTGCCTGAAAGGGGTCATTTTTGTCTCGCTAAAGACGGCCAGTATTCCGCAACTGCTGACGATCATTAAAAGCGAGCTCCAGCATTGTATGGCGCCTTCGGCCACCGACGACGCAGGCCGGGAGCTCAGCTGCGCCAGCTGCCCGCATCGCGTGCTGTCGCGCTCCCAGACCGCCGTGGTGCACGGTATTCTCGAAGGTCTCGATATGAGTAAAATCGCCGCCCTGCAGCGCGTCAGCCCCCGCACCGCCGCTTATCATAAGAATAAGATTATGGAAAAATACAGCCTGAATAATAACCACGACTTTTTCCAGTTTATGAATCTGTTACGTGAGCGCTGGTAGGCAAATAGCGTGCAGAAGAAAATAAGATTTTCACCTGACTATATTGTCGGAAATCTGAAAATAGCCGCTGAATGCTAAAAAAGCGCCAGCGCTGCCAGACATAACGTTAAACTCTGACGCTTCCTCGGTATAAAGACGTTACCGCGCGCCTTTATATAAGAAAAAAGACTATTTACGAGGAAAACTGATACTTCGTCACATTGCCCCTGACGTGCCTGTCAGGGGTCTTTTTTTCCGTGTGGAATGGCGCCCTCTGCGCGAGGGCGCGGCAGGATCAGGCTTCCACTTTCTCCGCTTCCCAGTCCGGCTGCGCTTCCTCGTCGGTGAGCAGACCTTCGTTTTTCGACAGCATGGCGGTGGCGATGCCGTTGCCCAGCACGTTGATGGCGGAGCGCCCCATATCGAGGAAGTGGTCGATGCCCATCAGCAGCAGGATCCCGGCAACCGGAATATGGAAGCTGGGAATGGTGGCCGCCAGCACCACCAGCGCCGAGCGCGGCACCCCGGCGATGCCTTTTGAGGCCAGCATCAGGGTCAGCATCATGACCGTCATCTCGCTGAAGCTCAGCGACACGTTATAGGCCTGAGCGATAAACATCGCGGCGAAGGAGCAGTAAACCATCGAGCCGACGAGGTTAAATGAGTAACCAATCGGCAGGACGAACGAGACGATATTGCGCGAACAGCCAAACTTCACCAGCCGCTCGAGGGTCTTCGGATAGGCCGCTTCCGAGCTGCTGGTGGTAAAGGCCACCAGCACCGGATCTTTCAGCATGTTCAGCAGACGGAAGACCTCTTTCTTGAGCACCATATAGCCGACGGCAATCAGCACCGCGCTGGTCAGCAGCACCGCCAGGTAATAACCGCCAATGAACGAAGCGTAGTTGAGCAAAATTCCCAGCCCCTGCGAGGCAATCACCGACGAGATGGCGGCGAAGATGGCCAGCGGCGCAACGTACATCACATAGCCCGTCACCTTCAGCATAATGTGCGACACCACGTTAAGGGCCGCCACCAGCGGCGCATTAAACTTCTCCCCCAGCGACGCGCCGGCGATGCCAAAGAACATCGAGAACACCACAATCTGCAAGATCTCGTTGTTGGCCATCGCCTCGGTGATGCTGGTGGGAATGGTATGCGACAGGAACCCTTTCAGGGTCATGCCGCTGACCGCCAGGCCGGTATCCACCGCCTCTTTCGGTACCGTCAGGTTTAGCCCGGCGCCCGGGTGCTGGAAGGTAACGATCACCAGCCCGACGAGAATGGACAATACCGAAGAGGTGATAAACCACACCATCGCCTTACCGCCCACCCGGCCAATGGTCGCCGTCTCGCCGAGGCGCATAATACCGACCGTCAGGGTGCTGAACACCAACGGCGCGATGACCATTTTGATTAAGCGCAGAAACAGATCGGTCAGCAGCGTGATGTTGTCTGCCCATGCGGAGATAGTGGTCGGCGTCGCGTAGGCATGGATAGCCGCGCCGGAGAGGATCCCCATCAGCATAAAAATGACGATGAAGAGCGTGAGTTTGTTTGCGTTTGCCACAGCAATGACCCCTGATTATTCAACACGTTGATTTTTAAGTGCATATTTTATTATTATGGAAATGCACTGATTTATTCACCGCATAAATCTAATTAAAGCCCTTGCGGATACAACTATTTTTTACTTTTTTAAACTAAAAGTTGATATCACCCCGGAAATCGGCGGCGAGACCGCCCGCCATCGCCGCCGTTATCCAGACATTTCTCAACCTTCTTTTCATAATTCCTCCATTTTTACGGCCCCTTCCCTCACTAAACTAGTATCATTCAGCGAAACGCTTCAGGATGAGACCGTAAACTAATGAAAGGCAGTAACATACGTCGTTGGGGCGCCGCGCTGGCGGTAGTGATTATCGCCGGGACCGCCTACTGGTTCTGGCACGATCGTGGAACGAGCGGCAGCGGGACGCCCGCCGCCGGGCAGGGTCCGCAGGGGCCGGGCGGCGCGCGCCATGGTCGCTTTGGCGGCGCGCTGGCGCCGGTGCAGGCCGCCACCGCGACCGAACAAGCGGTGCCGCGCTATCTTACCGGACTGGGTACCGTGACGGCGGCCAATACCGTCACCGTCCGCAGCCGGGTCGACGGCCAGCTGCTGAGCCTTCACTTCCAGGAGGGGCAGCAGGTCAAAGCCGGCGATCTGCTGGCGCAGATCGACCCCAGCCAGTTTAAGGTGGCCCTCGCCCAGGCGCAGGGTCAGCTGGCGAAAGATAACGCCACCCTGGCCAACGCCCGCCGCGATCTGGCCCGTTACCAGCAGCTGGTGAAAACCAACCTCGTCTCCCGCCAGGAGCTCGACACCCAGCAGTCGCTGGTGGTGGAATCCGCCGGCACCGTGAAGGCCGATGAAGCGGCCGTCGCCAGCGCCCAGCTGCAGCTCGACTGGACGCGCATCACCGCGCCGATTGACGGCCGCGTCGGCTTAAAGCAGGTGGATATTGGCAACCAGATTTCCAGCGGGGATACCACCGGGATTGTGGTTCTCACCCAGACGCACCCGATCGACGTGGTCTTTACCCTGCCGGAAAGCACCATCGCCACGGTGGTGCAGGCGCAGAAAGCGGGCAAAGCGCTCAGCGTCGAAGCCTGGGACCGCACCAATAAGCAGAAAATCAGCGTCGGGGAGCTGCTGAGCCTCGACAACCAGATCGATGCGACCACCGGGACCATCAAGCTGAAGGCGCGTTTTAGCAATCTGGACGACGCCCTGTTCCCCAACCAGTTCGTTAACGCCCGCCTGCTGGTGGACACCCAGCAGAACGCGGTGGTCATCCCTGCCGCCGCCCTGCAGATGGGCAACGAAGGGCATTTTGTGTGGGTGCTGAACGATGAGAATAAGGTCAGCAAACACAGCGTCACTCCGGGGATCCAGGACAGCCAGAAAGTGGTCATCAGCGCCGGGCTTTCCGCCGGGGATCGCGTGGTCACCGACGGGATTGACCGCCTGACCGAAGGGGCGAAAGTGGAAGTTGTCACCGCCAGCAGCGGCGAGCAGGCGCAGCCCGCCCCGCGCCAGAGCGGTAAACACGGAGCGCGTTCCTGATGCAGGTGTTACCCCCAGGCCGCACCGGCGGCCCGTCCCGGCTGTTTATTATGCGTCCGGTGGCCACCACGCTGCTGATGGTGGCGATCCTGTTAGCCGGGATCATCGGCTACCGTTTTCTGCCGGTCTCCGCCCTGCCGGAGGTCGATTACCCGACCATCCAGGTGGTCACCCTCTATCCGGGCGCCAGCCCGGACGTGGTGACCTCCGCCATCACCGCCCCGCTGGAGCGCCAGTTCGGACAGATGTCCGGCCTTAAGCAGATGTCGTCGCAAAGCTCCGGCGGCGCCTCGGTCGTCACACTCCAGTTCCAGCTGACCCTGCCGCTGGACGTCGCCGAGCAGGAAGTGCAGGCGGCCATTAACGCCGCCACCAACCTGCTGCCGAGCGATCTGCCCAACCCGCCGGTCTACAGCAAGGTCAACCCGGCGGATCCGCCGATCATGACCCTCGCCGTCACCTCCTCGGCCATTCCGATGACCCAGGTGGAGGATATGGTGGAGACCCGGGTGGCGCAGAAGATTTCTCAGGTTTCCGGCGTCGGTCTGGTGACCCTCGCCGGCGGCCAGCGCCCGGCGGTGCGGGTCAAGCTGAACGCCCAGGCCATCGCCGCCCTCGGCCTGACCAGCGAAACCGTGCGCACCGCCATCACCAGCGCCAACGTCAACTCGGCGAAAGGCAGCCTCGACGGCCCGGCCCGCGCGGTGACGCTTTCCGCTAACGATCAGATGCAGTCCGCTGAGGATTACCGCCGGCTGATTATCGCTTATCAGAACGGGGCGCCGATCCGCCTTGGCGATGTCGCCAGCGTCGAACAAGGGGCCGAAAACAGCTGGCTGGGGGCGTGGGCCAACCAGCAGCGGGCCATCGTGATGAACGTCCAGCGTCAGCCGGGGGCCAACATTATCGACACCGCCGACAGCATTCGCCAGATGCTGCCGCAGCTCACCGAGAGCCTGCCAAAATCGGTGAAGGTGCAGGTTCTTTCCGACCGGACCACCAATATTCGCGCCTCGGTGCGCGACACGCAGTTTGAGCTGATGCTGGCCATCGCCCTGGTGGTGATGATCATCTATCTGTTCCTGCGCAACGTCCCGGCGACCATTATTCCCGGCGTCGCGGTGCCGCTGTCGCTGGTGGGCACCTTCGCGGTGATGGTGTTCCTCGACTTCTCCATCAACAACCTGACGCTGATGGCCCTGACCATCGCCACCGGCTTTGTGGTGGATGACGCCATCGTGGTGATCGAGAACATCTCGCGCTATATCGAAAAAGGCGAGAAACCGCTGGCCGCCGCGCTGAAAGGCGCAGGGGAAATTGGCTTCACCATTATCTCCCTCACCTTCTCGCTGATCGCGGTGCTGATCCCGCTGCTGTTTATGGGCGATATCGTCGGCCGCCTGTTCCGCGAATTCGCTGTCACCCTTGCCGTCGCTATTCTTATCTCGGCGGTGGTCTCCCTGACCCTGACGCCGATGATGTGCGCCCGCATGTTAAGCCACGAATCGCTGCGCAAGCAGAACCGCTTCTCGCGGGCCAGCGAGCGCTTCTTTGACCGGGTGATCGCCGTCTATGGCCGCTGGCTGAGCCGGGTGCTGAACCATCCGTGGCTGACGCTCGGCGTCGCCCTGAGCACCCTGGCGCTGTCGATCCTGCTGTGGATCTTTATTCCCAAAGGCTTCTTCCCGATCCAAGATAACGGCATTATCCAGGGCACCCTCCAGGCGCCGCAGTCGGTCTCCTTCGCCAGCATGGCCCAGCGCCAGCAGCAGGTTTCCGATATTATCCTCAAGGATCCGGCGGTGGAGAGCCTGACCTCGTTTGTCGGCGTCGACGGCACTAACCCGGCGCTGAACAGCGCCCGCCTGCAGATCAACCTCAAGCCGCTGGATGAACGCGACGACCGCGTTCAGACGGTGATTAGCCGTCTGCAGCAGGCGGTGGCCGGCGTCCCCGGCGTGGCGCTCTATCTGCAGCCGACCCAGGATCTGACCATCGACACCACGGTGAGCCGCACCCAGTACCAGTTCACTCTGCAGGCGAACTCCCTCGAGGCGCTGAGCACCTGGGTGCCGCCGCTGCTCAGCCGCCTGCAGGCTCAGCCGCAGCTGGCCGACGTCAGCAGCGACTGGCAGGACAAAGGCCTGGCCGCCTACATCAAGGTGGACCGGGACAGCGCCAGCCGCCTCGGTATCTCGATGGCGGACGTCGATAACGCGCTGTACAACGCCTTCGGCCAGCGGCTGATCTCCACCATTTACACCCAGGCGAATCAGTATCGCGTGGTGCTTGAGCAGGATACCGAAGCGACGCCGGGCCTGGCGGCGCTGGATAATATCCGCCTGACCAGCAGCGACGGCGGCATTGTGCCGCTGACCGCCATCGCCACGGTGGAGCAGCGCTTTACCCCGCTGTCGGTGAACCACCTCGATCAGTTCCCGGTGACCACCATCTCGTTTAACGTGCCGGACAACTATTCGCTCGGCGAAGCGGTGGAGGCGATCCTCACCGCCGAACAGTCGCTGGATTTCCCGACCGATATCCGCACCCAGTTCCAGGGCAGCTCGCTGGCCTTCCAGTCGGCGCTGGGCAGCACCGTCTGGCTGGTCGTGGCCGCGGTGGTGGCGATGTATATCGTGCTGGGGGTGCTGTATGAGAGCTTTATCCATCCGATCACCATTCTCTCCACCCTGCCCACCGCCGGGGTCAGGGCGCTGCTGGCGCTGTGGCTGGCGGGCAGCGAGCTGGATGTGATCGCCATCATCGGCATTATTCTGCTGATCGGCATCGTGAAGAAGAACGCCATCATGATGATCGACTTCGCGCTGGCCGCCGAGCGCGAGCAGGGCATGCCGCCGCGGGAGGCGATCTATCAGGCCTGTCTGCTGCGTTTTCGCCCGATCCTGATGACCACCCTCGCCGCCCTGCTCGGCGCCCTGCCGCTGATGCTGAGCACCGGCGTCGGCGCCGAGCTGCGGCGTCCGCTGGGGATCGGCATGGTCGGCGGTCTGATGTTCAGCCAGGTGCTGACCCTGTTCACCACCCCGGTGATCTACCTGCTGTTCGACCGCCTGTCGCTGCATCTGAAGCGCCGCTTCCCGCGTCAGGAAGAGGAGGCGTAAGTGAAGTTTTTCGCCCTCTTCATTTACCGCCCGGTGGCGACGATCCTTATCTCGCTGGCCATCACCCTGTGCGGCATTCTCGGCTT
This sequence comes from Klebsiella sp. JB_Kp004, assembly GCF_040065795.1. Lineage (NCBI taxonomy): Bacteria > Pseudomonadati > Pseudomonadota > Gammaproteobacteria > Enterobacterales > Enterobacteriaceae > Klebsiella > Klebsiella sp. JB_Kp004. Next base: position 72,566 of record NZ_JBEAKW010000010.1, read on the forward strand.
CCGGCTGCTGCCGGTGGCCCCGCTGCCGCAGGTGGATTTCCCGGTGATCATGGTCAGCGCCTCGCTGCCGGGGGCCTCGCCGGAGACCATGGCTTCGTCGGTGGCCACCCCGCTGGAGCGCTCCCTGGGGCGGATTGCCGGGGTCAATGAGATGACCTCCTCCAGCTCGCTGGGCAGTACCCGCATCATTCTCGAGTTTAACTTCGACCGCGATATCAACGGCGCGGCGCGCGACGTCCAGGCGGCGATCAACGCCGCGCAAAGCCTGCTGCCGAGCGGGATGCCCAGCCGGCCGACCTACCGCAAAGCCAACCCGTCGGATGCGCCGATCATGATCCTGACGCTGACCTCGGACACCTACTCCCAGGGTGAGCTGTATGATTTCGCCTCCACCCAGCTGGCGCAGACCATCGCGCAGATCGACGGCGTCGGCGATGTCGACGTCGGCGGCAGCTCCCTGCCGGCGGTGCGCGTCGACCTCAACCCGCAGGCGCTGTTCAACCAGGGCGTGTCGCTGGACGCGGTGCGCACCGCCATCAGCGATGCTAACGTGCGCAAACCGCAGGGGGCGCTGGAGGACAGCGCCCACCGCTGGCAGGTACAGACCAACGATGAGCTGAAGACCGCCGCCGACTATCAGCCGCTGATCGTCCACTACCAGAACGGCGCCGCGGTGCGGCTGGGGGATGTCGCCACCGTCTCGGATTCGGTGCAGGACGTGCGCAACGCCGGGATGACCAACGCCAAACCGGCGATCCTGCTGATGATCCGCAAACTGCCAGAAGCCAATATCATCCAGACGGTGGACAGCATCCGCGCCCGCCTGCCGGAGCTGCAGCAGACCATTCCGGCGGCCATCGATCTGCAGATCGCCCAGGACCGCTCGCCGACTATTCGCGCCTCGCTGGAGGAGGTGGAGCAGACGCTGGTGATCTCGGTGGCGCTGGTGATCCTGGTGGTCTTCCTCTTCCTGCGCTCCGGGCGCGCGACGCTGATCCCGGCGGTAGCGGTTCCGGTTTCGCTGATCGGTACCTTCGCCGCCATGTACCTGTGCGGCTTCAGCCTTAACAACCTGTCGCTGATGGCGCTGACCATTGCCACCGGCTTCGTGGTGGATGACGCCATCGTGGTGCTGGAGAATATCTCCCGCCATCTGGAGGCGGGGATGAAACCGCTGCAGGCGGCGCTGCAGGGGAGCCGCGAGGTCGGCTTTACCGTCCTGTCGATAAGCCTGTCGCTGGTGGCGGTGTTTTTGCCGCTGCTGCTGATGGGCGGCCTGCCCGGCCGCCTGCTGCGCGAGTTCGCCGTCACCCTGTCGGTGGCGATCGGCATCTCGCTGGCGGTCTCCCTCACCCTGACGCCGATGATGTGCGGCTGGCTGCTGAAAAGCGGCAAACCCCACCAGCCGAAGCGCAACCGCGGCTTTGGCCGCCTGCTGGTGGCCATGCAGGGCGGCTATGGTAAGTCGTTAAAATGGGTGCTAAAGCACAGCCGCCTGACCGGCCTGGTGGTGCTGGGCACCATCGCCCTCAGCGTCTGGCTCTATATCTCGATCCCGAAAACCTTCTTCCCGGAGCAGGACACCGGGGTGCTGATGGGCGGCATTCAGGCCGACCAGAGCATCTCCTTCCAGGCGATGCGCGGCAAGCTGCAGGACTTTATGCAGATCATTCGCGAAGATCCGGCGGTGGATAACGTCACCGGGTTTACCGGCGGCTCGCGGGTCAACAGCGGGATGATGTTTATCACCCTCAAACCGCGCGACCAGCGCCACGAGACGGCGCAGCAGGTGATCGACCGGCTGCGCAAAAAGCTGGCCAACGAGCCCGGGGCCAATCTGTTCCTGATGGCGGTGCAGGATATCCGCGTCGGCGGCCGGCAGTCGAACGCCAGCTATCAGTACACCCTGCTGTCCGATGACCTGTCGGCGCTGCGCGAATGGGAGCCGAAGATCCGCAAAGCGCTGGCGGCGCTGCCTGAGCTGGCGGACGTCAACTCGGATCAGCAGGACAATGGCGCCGAAATGGACCTGGTCTATGACCGGGATACCATGTCGCGCCTTGGCATCAGCGTTCAGGACGCCAACAACCTGCTGAACAACGCCTTCGGCCAGCGGCAGATCTCCACCATCTACCAGCCGCTGAACCAGTATAAAGTGGTGATGCAGGTCGACCCGGCCTATACCCAGGACGTCAGCGCCCTGGATAAGATGTTTGTCATCAACAGCGAGGGCAAGCCGATCCCGCTGGCCTACTTCGCCAAATGGCAGCCGGCCAACGCCCCGCTGTCGGTGAACCACCAGGGGCTGTCGGCGGCGTCCACTATCTCCTTTAACCTGCCCACCGGCCGCTCGCTGTCGGAAGCCAGCGAGGCGATTAACCGCGCGATGACCCAGCTCGGGGTGCCGCCCACCGTACGCGGCTCCTTTGCCGGTACCGCTCAGGTGTTCCAGCAGACCATGAACGCGCAGGTGATCCTGATCCTCGCGGCCATCGCCACGGTCTATATCGTGCTGGGGATGCTCTACGAGAGCTATGTGCATCCGTTGACCATCCTTTCGACGCTGCCCTCCGCCGGGGTGGGCGCGCTGCTGGCGCTGGAGATATTCGATGCCCCGTTCAGCCTCATCGCCCTTATCGGGATCATGTTATTAATTGGCATCGTGAAGAAAAACGCCATCATGATGGTTGATTTTGCCCTTGAGGCGCAGCGCACCGGCAACCTGACGCCGGAAGAGGCGATTTTCCAGGCCTGCCTGCTGCGTTTCCGGCCGATTATGATGACCACCCTCGCCGCGCTGTTCGGCGCCCTGCCGCTGGTGCTCTCCGGCGGCGACGGCTCCGAGCTGCGCCAGCCGCTGGGGATCACCATCGTCGGCGGTCTGGTGATGAGCCAGCTGTTAACGCTCTACACCACGCCGGTGGTCTATCTTTTCTTTGACCGTTTGCGGCTGCGTTTTTCGCGTCATTCCACTCAACCGGTAAGCGAATAAGATGACAGACCTCCCGGCCAGCGTGCGCTGGCAGCTATGGATAGTGGCGTTCGGCTTCTTTATGCAGTCGCTGGACACCACCATCGTCAACACCGCCCTCCCCTCGATGGCCAAAAGCCTCGGGGAGAGTCCGCTGCATATGCATATGATCATCGTCTCCTATGTCCTGACGGTGGCGGTGATGCTCCCGGCCAGCGGCTGGCTGGCCGACCGGGTCGGAGTGCGCAATATTTTCTTTACCGCCATCGTGCTGTTTACCGCCGGATCGCTGTTTTGCGCCCAGGCCAGCACCCTCGACCAGCTGGTGATGGCCCGGGTGCTGCAGGGTGTCGGCGGCGCAATGATGGTGCCGGTCGGCCGCCTGACGGTGATGAAGATCGTCCCGCGCGATCAGTACATGGCGGCGATGACCTTCGTTACCCTGCCGGGGCAGGTCGGCCCCCTGCTCGGCCCGGCGCTGGGCGGGGTGCTGGTGGAGTACGCCTCCTGGCACTGGATCTTCCTTATTAACATCCCGGTGGGGATCGTCGGGGCCATCGCCACCCTCTGCCTGATGCCCAACTACACCATGCAGACCCGGCGCTTCGATCTCGCCGGCTTTGTGCTGCTGGCGGCCGGGATGGCGACCCTGACCCTGGCCCTGGACGGCCAGAAAGGGCTCGGCATTTCCCCCGCCTGGCTGGCGGGACTGGTGGCCATCGGCCTCGCCGCCCTGCTGCTGTACCTGTGGCATGCCCGCGGTAACGCCCGGGCGCTGTTCAGCCTCAACCTGTTTCGCAACCGCACCTTCTCCCTTGGCCTCGGCGGCAGCTTCGCCGGGCGCATCGGCAGCGGCATGCTGCCGTTTATGACCCCGGTGTTTCTGCAGATCGGCCTCGGCTTTAGCCCCTTCCACGCCGGGCTGATGATGATCCCGATGGTGCTCGGCAGCATGGGGATGAAGCGGATCGTGGTCCAGGTGGTCAACCGCTTCGGCTATCGTCGGGTGCTGGTCGCCAGCACTCTGGGCCTGGCGGCGGTCAGCCTGCTGTTTATGTTTAGCGCCCTGGCGGGCTGGTATTATGTGCTGCCGCTGATCCTGTTTCTGCAGGGGATGATCAACGCCAGCCGCTTCTCCTCGATGAATACCCTGACCCTGAAAGATCTCCCCGACGATCTGGCCAGCAGCGGCAACAGTCTGCTGTCGATGGTGATGCAGTTGTCGATGAGTATTGGCGTGACCATCGCCGGGCTGCTGCTGGGGCTGTACGGCCAGCAGCATCTGAGCCTCGACGCCGCCGGCACCCATCAGGTCTTTCTCTATACCTATCTGAGCATGGCGGCGATCATCGCCCTGCCAGCGCTCATCTTTTCCCGGGTACCGGATGACGTCGGCAGTAATACCGTCATTCGTCGACGCAACAGGAGTGGATCGTGAAATTTTGGCGCCCGGGCATTACCGGCAAGCTGTTCCTCGCTATTTTCGCCACCTGCATCGTGCTGCTGATCAGCATGCACTGGGCGGTGCGCATCAGTTTCGAACGAGGGTTTATCGATTACATCAAGCGCGGCAATGAGCAGCGGTTAACCATGCTCAGCGACGCGCTGAGCGAGCAGTATGCCCAGCACGGCAGCTGGGCGTTTCTGCGCAACAACGACCGCTTTATCTTCCAGCTGCTGCGCACCTTCGAACGGGATAATGACGACCGCTCGCCGCCGGGGCACGCCATGAAGCCGGGGGCGATGGACGCGCCGGACGCCGGTCCGGACGGGCCGCCGCCGGATAGCCCCCCTGACGGCCCGCGCCCGAGGCCGGAAATGCCGCCCCACGGCTGGCGCACCATGTTCTGGGTGGTCGATCAGTCTGGCCGCGTGCTGGTGGGCCCCCGCGAGCGCGTGCCGGAGGACGGCAGCCAGCGCAGCATTTTGGTCAACGGCGTGGAGGTAGGCAGAGTGATCGCCTCGCCGGTGGAGCGGCTAACCCGCAATACCGACATTAACTTCGACCGGCAGCAGAAGCGCACCAGCTGGCTGATCGTTGCCCTTGCCACCCTGCTTGCCGCGCTGGCCACCTTCCCGCTGGCCCGCGGCCTGCTGGCGCCGGTGAAGCGGCTGGTGGAAGGCACCCATAAGCTGGCGGCGGGCGACTTTTCCACCCGCGTGACGGTGACCGGCGGCGATGAGCTCGGCCGCCTGGCGCAGGATTTTAACCAGCTCGCCAGCACCCTGGAGCGCAACCAGCAGATGCGTCGCGATCTGATGGCCGACATCTCCCATGAACTGCGTACCCCGCTGGCGGTGCTGCGCGGCGAGCTGGAGGCCATTCAGGACGGGGTCCGGCGCTTCACTCCTGAGTCCATTCCCTCCCTGCAGGCCGAGGTCGCCACCCTCACCAAGCTGGTGGACGACCTTCACCAGCTGTCGATGTCCGATGAGGGCGCGCTGGCCTACCAGAAAACCTCGCTGGATATCATCACCCTGCTGGAGGTGGCCGCAGGCGCGTTTCGCGAGCGCTTCGCCGGCCGGCAGCTGAGCATTCAGGTGTCGCTCCCGGAGCAGGCGATGATCTTCGGCGACCGCGACCGCCTGATGCAGCTCTTCAACAATCTGCTGGAGAACAGCCTGCGCTATACCGACAGCGGCGGCAGCCTGCACATTACCGCCCGCCGCAGCGGACGGATGCTGGTGATCGACTTCGCCGACAGCGCCCCCGGGGTCAGCGATGAGCAGCTGTCCCGCCTGTGCGAACGCTTTTATCGGGCGGAAGGATCGCGCAACCGCGCCAGCGGCGGCTCCGGCCTCGGGCTGGCGATTTGCCTCAATATCGTAGCGGCCCATGGCGGCACCCTGCGCGCCGACCATTCGCCTTTTGGCGGGGTTAGCATTAAAGTTGAGTTACCTCTGGAACATGATTTACCGAGAGACGTATGACTGAATTGCCTGTAGATGAAAACACCCCGCGCATTCTGATCGTGGAAGATGAACCCAAGCTCGGCCAGCTGCTGATTGATTATCTGCAGGCCGCCGGCTATGCGCCTACGCTGATTAACCATGGCGATAAGGTCCTGCCCTACGTTCGGCAGACCCCGCCGGATCTAATCCTGCTGGATCTGATGCTGCCCGGCACCGACGGCCTGACGCTGTGCCGGGAAATCCGCCGCTTCTCCGACGTTCCGGTGGTGATGGTGACGGCGAAAATCGAAGAGATCGACCGCCTGCTGGGGCTGGAGATCGGCGCCGACGACTATATCTGCAAGCCCTACAGCCCGCGGGAAGTGGTCGCCCGGGTGAAAACCATTCTCCGCCGCTGCAAGCCGCAGCGCGACCTGCAGGCGCTGGACGCCCAGAGCCCGCTGATTGTCGACGAGGGGCGTTTTCAGGCCTCATGGCGCGACAAGCTGCTGGACCTCACCCCCGCCGAGTTCCGGCTGCTGAAAACCCTCTCCCAGGAGCCGGGGAAGGTCTTCTCCCGCGAACAGTTGCTCAACCATCTGTATGACGACTATCGGGTAGTAACCGACCGCACCATCGACAGCCACATCAAGAACCTGCGGCGCAAGCTGGAGGCGCTGGACGCCGAACAGTCGTTTATCCGCGCCGTATACGGGGTTGGCTACCGCTGGGAAGCGGACGCCTGCCGGCTGGCGTAGTTAGCCTTTTCCCGGCTCGCGCTGCGCTTAGCCGGGCTACACGTTCACCGCCGTCTGCAATCCGTAGCCCGGGTAAGGCGTTTACGCCGCAACCCGGGGGAATTCCATAGAGCCTATCCCACCAGGCGTTATTAGTGCTGTCAGTACGAGCACTGCCCAGGTTCAAAATGGCAAACAAATTAGCCATGCTGAAAGATACCCATCTGATATTTACTCCCCTTCGCCGCGGCGCTACAATGCCCGCCCTTAATGTGGGGACACTCCCCCAACTCGCCGCACCAGGTGCGGCGAATCTGACCTGTCATCAGAACGAGAACACCATGTTTAAACCAGAACTCCTTTCCCCGGCGGGAACGCTGAAGAATATGCGTTACGCTTTCGCCTATGGCGCCGATGCCGTTTATGCCGGCCAGCCGCGCTACTCGCTGCGCGTGCGTAACAACGAATTCAATCACGAAAATCTGCAGCTCGGCATCAATGAAGCCCACGCGCTGGGTAAAAAATTCTATGTGGTGGTCAACATCGCCCCGCATAACGCCAAGCTGAAAACGTTTATTCGCGATCTGAAGCCGGTGGTGGAGATGGGTCCGGACGCGCTGATCATGTCCGATCCGGGTTTAATCATGCTGGTGCGGGAAAACTTTCCGGATATGCCGATCCATCTTTCGGTGCAGGCCAACGCCGTCAACTGGGCGACGGTCAAATTCTGGCAGCAGATGGGGCTGACCCGCGTGATCCTGTCGCGTGAACTGTCGCTGGATGAAATCGAAGAAATTCGCCGCCAGGTGCCGGAGATGGAAATTGAGATTTTCGTCCACGGCGCGCTGTGCATGGCCTACTCCGGCCGCTGCCTGCTCTCCGGGTATATCAACAAGCGCGACCCGAACCAGGGCACCTGCACCAACGCCTGCCGCTGGGAATATAACGTGGCGGAAGGCAAAGAGGACGACGTCGGCAACATCGTCCACAAATATGAGCCGATCCCGGTGCAGACGGTGGAGCCAACCCTCGGCATCGGCGCGCCGACCGATAAAGTCTTTATGATCGAGGAAGCCAAACGCCCGGGCGAGTACATGACCGCCTTCGAGGACGAGCACGGCACCTACATCATGAACTCGAAAGATCTGCGGGCTATCGCCCACGTTGAGCGTCTGACCCAGATGGGCGTTCACTCGCTGAAGATCGAAGGCCGCACCAAATCCTTCTATTACTGCGCGCGCACCGCACAGGTTTACCGCAAGGCGATCGACGACGCTGCCGCCGGCAAACCGTTCGATACCAGCCTGCTGGAAACGCTGGAAGGGCTGGCCCATCGCGGGTATACCGAAGGCTTCCTGCGCCGCCATACCCATGACGATTATCAGAACTACGAGTACGGCTACTCCCTCTCCGAGCGCCAGCAGTTTGTCGGCGAATTTACCGGGGAGCGTAACGGCCCGCTGGCGGCTGTGGCGGTCAAAAATAAGTTCAGCGTTGGCGACAGTCTCGAACTGATGACCCCGCAGGGTAACGTCAACTTTACCCTCGAGCAGATGGAAAATGGCAAAGGCGAAGCCATGCCGGTGGCCCCGGGCGACGGCTATACCGTATGGTTGCCTGTGCCGGATGACCTGCCCCTGCAGTATGCGCTGCTGATGCGCAACTTTACTGGTCAGACAACCAGAAATCCGCACGGTAACTAGTTAATTTGCGTTATTTTTTCACGATGTAAGGATATTAGAATCGGATCACATACCGTTTCGATCGAAACAGGTATCATCCATTTCGCTGAAAAACATAACCCATAAATGCTAGTTGTACCAGGAACCACCTCCTTAGCCTGCGTAATCTCCCTTACGCGGGCTTATTTTTTTGTCTCTCCTCCGGTCTTCGCTGGCGTCATGCGGTACACTTTATGCAACATTGAGCAATAAAGGTTCCCTTGATGATGTCTACGTTTCCTGCCAGCTTACTGATCCTTAACGGCAAAGGTGCCAATGAACCGCAGCTACGCGAGGCGGTTAACCTGTTGCGCGACGAAGGGATCGATATTCACGTCCGCGTCACCTGGGAAAAGGGCGATGCCGTGCGGTTTATCGATGAAGCCCTGCAGCTGAACGTTGAAACGGTGATCGCCGGCGGCGGCGACGGCACCATTAATGAAGTGGCGACGGCGCTGATGGAGCGCGGCAGCAGGATGGCGCTGGGGATTTTACCGCTGGGCACGGCCAACGACTTCGCCACCAGCGTCGGTATTCCGCAGGATCTGGCCAGCGCCCTGAAGCTGGCGATCGTCGGCCGCGATGTGCCGATAGATATCGCCCGGGTTAATGATAAGACCGGCTTTATTAATATGGCGACCGGCGGGTTCGGCACCCGGATCACCACCGAAACGCCGGAAAAACTCAAAGCCGCGCTCGGCGGTGTCTCTTATTTAATCCACGGCCTGATGCGCATGGATACCCTGAAGCCGGACCGCTGCGAGATCCGCGGGGAGAACTTTCACTGGCAGGGCGATGCGCTGGTCATCGGCATCGGCAACGGCCGCCAGGCGGGCGGCGGCCAGCAGCTGTGTCCGGAGGCGTTGATTAACGACGGCCTGCTGCATCTGCGCATTTTCACCGGCGAAGAGCTGATCCCTGCCCTCTTCAGCACCCTGGCGAATCCGGAAAACTCGCCGAATATTGTCGACGGCGTCTCCTCGTGGTTTGAGATCACCGCCCCTCATGAGATGACGTTTAACCTCGACGGCGAACCGCTGACCGGCAAAACTTTCCGCATGGAGCTGTTACCGGCGGCCCTGCGCTGCCGGCTGCCGCCCGACTGCCCGCTGTTGCGTTGATCAGGTTTCGCAAAGCAAAGACGGCGCCCGGCTGGTATACAGCAGCCGGGTTCGTTGATTGAGCCGCTGAATATTAAGGTAAAACGGCACCTGCGGCTGCAGGAAAAACTTGGGCAGGATGTTGTTAATATGCTTCTCCTGCTCGGTTTCGCCGATGCTGACAGAGACGGTTTCCGATCGCAGGAAGTAGTGCTGGCCGTCGCGGGTAAAGCTAAACCAGATGTTCTGGTTGATGGTAAACGATTCACCCTGCGGCGGCGTAATCTCTCCCCGGACAATCACCAGCCCACGGGTGCTATCAAATACGAAGCGTAATGAAATATCGCCCTGATAACCTGAGTTTAATAGCCGCATCTCACCGCTGCACTGGAAATGATTGCGCTGCCAGTATTGCCAGGATTTTATCGTCATACCGCTTAATACTCCGATAAATACGATAGCGATTAACCATTTAATTTCACGCCGGCGCATTGACTACCTCCTTAATGTAATATTTGGTGAGGCATTGATTATCACGCCATTGACTAAATGGCTGACGGCAGCGAATCACCGACACCCGCGCTTGCCCGGGATAAAGCGTCAAATAAATCCATGGATATTCTTCGCATTCAAATTTACTGCGCTTGATAAAATTGACATGACGAACATGGTCAACTACGTCATTATTGGCAAAGAAGTGACATTGTTGCGAAAATTTAGCAATTATGGGCGAATAACTTTGCAAATAACATTCGAATTCTGTTTGCCACGCAACAAATCCACAAACCAGACAACTCAGCAGCGCCGCAAGCCCCCACAAAAGAGAGCGTCGCGGCCTTAACCGCTTTTTTTCGGGCAAACTCGCAGCTGCGACCTCCTTATGAACAGGCTCGTCAACGGGCGCTTGTGGCTCCTCCGCCGTCGGTGCCTTCTCTACATCGCGCGGCTGAGATTCCGTAACCGTTAATGTTGCATCCAGCCTGACGCCTACCCTCGGCACCGTAATAATAATATCCTCGTCTACCCCCCAGCTCCTTAAATGCCCGACGTAACAGGGAAATATTCTGGTAAAAACCGTTGCTGGTTACCTGGGCGCCATGCTTTATCCACACTTCCTCAAAAAAGGTTTCGCGGGCAACAGTATTGCCATCATGCTGAATAAGCAGTAATAAACAGCGGCTGGCCGGCATATTTAAGGAAACCGTTTTCGTCTCGTCAGCAATAAGTATTAGAGCGCTACGCTGAGGAAAAAAGGCAATTCTTCCATTAATCGTATATATTTTTTCCATCCTGTTCTCTGAGAATAGTAATCACGTGGATGAGCGGCAGGGGGTACCCTACTATAAATAGGGTAATCCGCCATGACGTTGATGACATCTTAAGATTATTCGCAGGCGAGTTTACTCTATTACTCAGCAGATCTGGAGGCGTAATACGCAGTTTTCCTTGTTATTAGCAAGGTTTAAATGAATTTACAGAACGGAATATTTTGTACTTCGAATTGAAATTGGCTATTTATTTCAAAAAAAAAATAATAAATACAAGTTATAATTCGTAAAAGATGCATTCACACAACAGATACTTTCATTTTAGATCTAAATACCACATTTACATTAATAGACGATATTTATAACTATAACTACATATCGTTTCAAAGTTTTATCTATAAAATGGGCGCATTTCCCACGTGACAATGCGCCATAAAGCTTAGTATGCCGCCACCTCGCGCGCCATTTCGCGCGTATATTGCCGACTGGCGTTGACCAGCATCTGCGTATAGGCCGTCCGCGCCTCGCCGCTGACCAGCGCATCGACCGTCAGGGTTTCAAGGATCTTCCCGTACTGCATCACCGCCACGGTCTGGCATAAATGGGCAATAACCCCGAGATCGTGGGTAACCATCAGGTAAGTGAGCTTAGCCTCCTGCTGCAATTCTGCCAGCAGATTGAGGATCTCCGCCTGCACCGACACATCCAGCGCCGACGTCGGCTCATCCAGCAGCAGTACCTGAGGCTCAAGAATCAGCGCTCTGGCTATCGCCACGCGCTGCCGCTGCCCGCCGGAGAGCTGATGCGGATAGCGCTCACGAAAGGCACGGTTGAGGCCAACTTTGTCCAGCAGCGCATTGATCCGCCGGTCGCGGTCGTTGATACGATGGATCTGCAGCGGCTCTTCGAGGATATCGCCAATGGTGTGACGAGGATGCAGCGATCCGTAGGGGTCCTGAAATACCATTTGCACCTGACGGCAGCGCCTGCGGCTAATTTCATGCCCTAAGCGCTGACCATCGATGGCCAGCGCCCCCTGCCAGTGGGTAAACAGCCCCGCCAGGCTCTTGAGCACCGTCGTTTTACCGGAGCCGGACTCGCCTACCAGACCGTAGATCTCGCCGGGCTTAACGTGGAAACTGACGTCATACAGCACCTGGTTACGCTTCTCCCCCTCGCCAAACGCGAGGTTGAGATGTTGAACTTCAATCATCATCCGCTCCTTATTCCGTTAACCAGCTGGCCTGACGCTGCAGCACCGGCAGTATCGGGCGACGATGCTGCATATCCGGCAGCGAGTTAATCAATCCCTGAGTATAGGGATGACGGGCGTTATCGAGATCTTTAGCAGCGATGGACTCCACTACCCGTCCGGCGTACATCACCAGTACGCGGTCGCAGAAGCTGCGCACCAGGTTGATATCGTGGCTGATAAAAATCAGCCCCAGCCCGCGCGACTGAACCAGGTCATCCAGCAGGCCCAGCACCTGCAGGCGCACCGACACATCCAGCGCGGAGGTGGGCTCATCGGCAATGATCAGTTCCGGGTCGGTAATCAGCATCATGGCGATCATGATGCGCTGCCCCTGTCCGCCGGATATTTCATGCGGATAAAGCTGATAAACGCGCTCCGGCTGGCGAATACGCACTACCTCCAGCATCTCCAGCGCCCTGGCTTTCGCCTCATCTTTGCGCCCGGGATGATGAGTAAGCCAGGCCTCGGCGATTTGCTTACCCACGCAGACCACCGGATTAAGCGAATATTTCGGGTCCTGCATAATCATAGAGATACGTTTGCCGCGTACGCCGCGCATCTGCGCTTCGCTAAGATGCTGCAGATCGAGGTCGGCAAACTGCATGCGGCTGGCGCTGACGCGGGCCTTTTTCGGATGCAGCTGCAGCAGCGCGCGCCCAACGGTGGACTTACCCGAACCGGACTCGCCGACAATCGCCAGCTTTTCGCGCCCCAGCTGGAAGGAGACGCCGCGCACGGCATGGGTCACTGCGCTGCCGTTAACAAAGTCGACGCACAGATCGCGCACGTCGAGCAGCGGAGCATTATTCACTGCGGGGATCGAGGATGTCACGTAGGCCATCTCCTAAGAAGTTGAACGCTAAGCTGTTGATCAGAATCGCCAGCCCCGGAATTGTTACGACCCACCAGCACTCCATCATATAAGTGCGCCCGCTGGAGATCATCGCTCCCCACTCCGGCTCCGGCGGCTGCGCGCCGAGCCCGAGAAAGCCGAGACCGGCCGCGGTCAGAATGATCCCGGCCATATTCATGGTGATACGGATAATGACCGAGGGCAGACACAGCGGCACGATATGGCGCCAGAGGACGCGGGACGATGAAGCGCCCTGCAGACGCACGGCGGAGATAAAATCGGCCTGGCGCAGAGAGAGCGTTTCGGCGCGCGCCAGACGGGCTATCGGCGGCCAGGCGGTAAGCGTGATGGCGATAACCACATGCTCCAGCCCCGGCCCTAAGGCGGCGACAAACGCCAGCGCCAGAACCAGACTCGGGAAGGAGATGAAAATATCGGTGACGCGCATCAGCACCATATCGACTTTACCGCCGAAATAGCCGGCGCTGACGCCCAGCAGCAGCCCGAGCGGACCGACGGTCACCGAGACCAGCAGCACGATATAGAGCGTGATGCGCGAGCCGTACACCAGGCGACTAAAGATATCCCGGCCAAACTCATCGGTGCCGAACCAGTGCTGCGCATTCGGCGCGACCAGCGCGCTGTTCAGGTCCTGCACCAGCGGGTTATAAGGCGCAATCAGCGGCGCGAAAATCGCCACCACCAGCAGCAGAAAGATAATTCCTCCGCCGATGGCCGTTAGCGGGTTGCGCGCCATTTTGCCGATAAACCCGACGGCCCGCGCCGCCGCGCGTTGCAGCCGCTGACGGCCTTCGCCCGCACCGCCCGAAAGCGGCGAATCCAGAGAAACGGTCATGATTTTGTCCTCGGGTCAAAGAATTGATACAGCATGTCGGAGAGCAGGTTGAGCATCACGAAGATCACTCCCACCAGCAGCACGCAGCCCATCACCGCATTCATATCGCCCAGCAGCAGGCTACCGGTAAGATAGGAGCCGAAACCCGGCCATGAGAAGACGGTTTCAATCAGCACCGCGCCTTCCAGCAGCGCGCCGTAGGCCAGCGCCACCACCGTCAGCAGCTGCACGAGGATGTTACGAAACGCATGGTTCCAGATAACCTGACGCTCGGTCAGCCCTTTCACCCTCGCGGTAATAATGAACTCCTGCGACAGCTGGGCCAGCATAAAGCTGCGGGTCATACGGCTGATATAAGCCAGCGAGTGAAAACCCAGCAGCGAGGCGGGAAGAATCAGATGATTAATGGCGTTCCAGAACACCTGTCCGTTTCCTGCCAGCAGCGCATCAACGGTCATCAGGCCGGTACGGCGCGGCACAATGCCGTCCAGACCGAGGTCTACCCGCCCGGCGCCGCCCACCCAGCCGAGCCAGGCATAGAAAACCAGCAGCCCCATCATTCCGACCCAGAAAATCGGCGTCGAGTAGCCCGCCAGGCTGATAATGCGTACCACATAATCGGAGAAGCTATTGCGTCGCGCCGCCGCCAGCACGCCCAGCGGAATTCCGAGACCCGCGCCGACGAGAATCGCCATCGTCGCCAGCTCCATGGTGGCCGGGAAGACGCGGATAATATCGTCCACCACCGGTTTCCCGGTCAGCAGCGCATTGCCCAGATCGCCGTGCAGCAGGTTGACGAAATAGATGCCAAACTGGGTGGCCAGCGATTTATCAAACCCCAGCTGCTGGTAAACCTGCTGATAGGTACTCTGGTCAGCATCCGGACCGACGATCGCCAGCACCGGGTCGATAGGCATGACGCGGCCAATGGTAAAGGTCAGCAGCAGCAGGCCGAACAGCGTAATCACCACCTGCAGCAGCCGTTTGGATAAGCGCCGGCCGCGTGAGCCGGGCGCAAGGATTGCGGTACTCATCCTTTCTCTCCTTCGCGGACTTTATAGACGTCACGCAGAAAAGTGGTGGCGGAGGGGTGCGGCTGATACTCTCGTACCTCGTTGCGCACCACCACGGAATCGACCATCTGCGAAAGCGGAATTAAAGCCGGAACCAGCTGGTCGTAGCGCGCCTGGATGGCCTGGTAGTCAGCCACCTGTTTTTGCGGATCGCGTTCCAGCAGGGCCTGGTCAATCATCGTATTGAGCTGCGGGTCGTAAAAACCGGTACGCCAGCCCTGAAAGTTGGTCAGACGCGCCTCATCGCTGTTATCCGGGTTATAGACCAGCGCGCGCAGGCTGGAGTGCGGATGCGGCTCCATTCCGCTGCCGCCGCGTCCCACCAGCAGGTCAAATTTACGCTCGCGCATCGCGCCGTAGATCTGGTTACCGGTGCCGGTGATGATTTTGGCGTTAATCCCCGCCTGCATCAGCGTCGACTGCACGGCGATAGCGATGTTAAGAAATGGCTGATCGGAGAGGACCCGCAGCGTGGTATCAAAGCCGTTGGGATAACCCGCTTCCGCCAGCAGCTTTTTCGCCCGCGCCACGTCCAGCTTATAGCCAGGGTCAGGCAGCGTAGACGGTATGCCCGCCTTAATCGGTCGCTGGTGCAGCACACCGTAGCCCGGCATCAGCGCTTTATTGATACCCTGGTAATCAATCAGATAGCGCACCGCTTCGCGCACTTTCGGTTGGGCGAAGTGCGCCTCTTTCATGCTCATCGCCACGTAGTACATGGTGCCGCGCTGCACCGCATCGACGGTCAGCTGCGGGTCACTGCGCAGGGCGTTAATATCGGAAACCGCCATATTGTTGGCAATATCGAGGTCGCCTTTTTCGATCATCAGACGCAGGGTTTGCGACTCCTGGAAATGGCGCAGCACCACGCGGCTCATTTTCGCCTCGCCGCGCCAGTAGTCAGGATTGCGCTTCATGCGCAGCACATCTTTTGCCTGCCAGGTTTCCAGCGTAAACGGCCCGGAACCGGCTTCATGGGTGGTCAGCCAGCGGTTACCCCAGTCGTTATCCTGCTGGTGGCTTTGCACCGTTTTACTGTCCAGCACCCCGAGGTTGCCCAGCGCCGCCAGCGAGTAAATCACCAGCTGCGGATCGTTATCTTTGGGTAACTCGATTTGCACCGTGAAGCGGTCCGGCGCGCTGACCTGGCTGTCGATATTTTTCTTACTGAAGCCATAGGATTTCCATACCGAGGCCTGAGCCAGGTTGAGGTGCAGGATGCGCCGCATTGACCACACCACGTCAGCGGCGGTCAGCGGGTTGCCGGAGTGAAACTTAACGTCGTCGCGCAGATGAAAGGTCAGGGTTTTGCCGTCGGGGCTGATATCCCAGGATTTCGCCAGCGCGGGCCTAACGTCGGTGAGCTGTTCAGGGTCAAGCTCTACCAGCGAGTCGTAGAGGTTGACCACGATTCCCACCACTTCGTTACCGGTCATCGCCGCCGGGTCAAGGGTGAGCAGGTTATTCATATTCATGCCGATGATAAGCTGATCGGGCGGCGTTTTCGCCACCGCCGCCCCGCTTCCCATCGACACGGCGAGCGTGAATAAGCACGCTGCCAGTAGGGAGTTTTTTTTCATATCTCTGTTTGCCTGTACTGTAGGGTACATGTTGCCGGATGGCGGCATTTTCGCTTTATCCGGCCTACCGGGCCGCAGACCCGATAAGCGCAGCGCCATCGGGCATTTATTTTTTTGAATCAGTCGTGGCTAACGGTATTGGCTTCGATATACGCAAAATTAATGTCTTCGCCGAGGCCCGGACGTTGTGACAAATGCACAAATCCCTGGTCATCCATCGGGTCAACAATGCTATTGAGATAAGCCGCCGGTTCATCGTAGTCGAGGAACGGATGCAGCAGGCCGCGCTCGTACCAGCGGCAGTTGCGGATCGCGCCGACCACCGCCAGGCTTGCCGCGCCGTTGCCGTGGACTTCGCAATCCATGCCGAAAGATTCCGCCAGCGCCGCGACCTTCATGGTCGGGGTAATACCGCCCACGCCGTTAGCGCCGGCGCGCAGAATGTCGCAGGCTCCGGCTTTCACCCATTCGGCGCGCATGTGGTGCTTGCCGCCGAAGCTCTCCGGCCCGACGATGGGGATCGACAGGTTTTCCGCCAGCCACGCGTAGGAGGACATCGAATCCTCCTCCATCGGCTCTTCAAACCAGGCGAAATTGAGTTTTTCCAGCTCTTTGCCGATCCACAGAGCCTCGGCGCGGCTGTACCAGTGATAGCCGTCAATCATCAGGTCAATATCCGGCCCTACCGCTTCGCGCACCGCCGCGCAGGCTTTAATATCCATTTTGGGATTGGGCGCAAAAGAGATTGGCGGCATCCAGGTGTGCAGCTTGATGGCCTTGTAGCCGCGGGCGACCAGCTTTTCGGCAAAGGCGGCATACTCCTCCGGGGTCGACAGACCACCCGGCAGATCGTCGCCGCACATCGTGCTGCCGTAAGCCGGGACGGTGTCGCGATAGCCGCCGAGCAGCTTGTAAACCGGCATCTTAAGGCTGCGGCCTATCAGATCCCACAGCGCCTGTTCAATAAACGACAGCGCGCGCTCCGTTAACTGATGTGCACTACCGCGCTGCCAGTGGTTAAGATCCTGCCAGATACGCTCGCGGTTAAACGGGTCCTGCCCCACCAGCACTTTGCGGAAAAAAGTATTCACCACGAACGGGCGCACGACTTCCGGAGGCGCAAACGAAAAACCCTGCGCCCCATCATCAGCGGTGATGGTCAGCATCGCCATTTTGGCCATGCTTTCAGCCCCCGGATGGGAGTGCCCGGCGCTGTCGGAAACCCGACGTGTGGGATACTGGAAAACGGTGACATTCACAGATTCAATTTTCATGCTCAATCCTTATCACGGCCAAATCCGATCGATAGAAGCAAATCGGCAAAGTGGTTTCACATTATTGAAAATACGTTTCAATATCTAATCTAAGTACAATTACGTAGCAGTGCCTCGGACAAACACCGCTAAGCAAGGCAATAAATTTGGGCATTGGCACAACAAGACGTGACTGTTTTCACAAAAGATGAGTGAAATGTGAGGCGGATCGGCATGGAGAAAAAAGTGCGTGAGCGCAGAAGAGAGAGTGACCGACCGTGTACATCCCGGGATTTTCTGCGCTCACGAAAGCGTGAGTTATGCGACCGCCTCTGGCTCGGCGGTAAGCGCTTCCAGCAGTTCAGGCAGCGCCCGGTAGCGGCCCACGGCG
Source organism: Klebsiella sp. JB_Kp004 (assembly GCF_040065795.1). Taxonomy (NCBI): domain Bacteria; kingdom Pseudomonadati; phylum Pseudomonadota; class Gammaproteobacteria; order Enterobacterales; family Enterobacteriaceae; genus Klebsiella; species Klebsiella sp. JB_Kp004. The sequence goes on from NZ_JBEAKW010000010.1 coordinate 90,516, forward strand.
GCCTGAAAACGCGCGTGCTGGCTATCTTCGGCAATCACCACCGTAGGAATACCCGCGGCCTGAGCCGCGCAAAAGCCGTTGAAGCTGTCTTCGATCACCAGGCACCGGCTGGCGTCGAGATTAAGCTTATCCAACGTCGTCAGATACACCGCCGGATGCGGCTTGCCCTGCGCTTCATCATCCGCGCTGGAGATCACGTCAAAAAAGTGCCACAGCGAGAGCTTGTTCAGCACGGCGGTGATAACCTGGCGGGACGAGGAGGTGGCGAGCGCAATTTTATAACCGGCATGGCGAAAATAGCGTAACGCCTCATGCACCCCGCGCATCGGCTCGCCTTCGGCGGCGATCAGGCCGGTGATGCGCTGCAATATGGCGGCTTCAAGCCGCTGCGGAACAAGCTCAAGCTGGCAATGGCGGCACCAGGTGCGGGCAATTTCGTCGAGGCGCTTGCCTTTGGTCAGGGTTTCACACTCAGCCACGCTCGCCGTTGCCCCCCACTGCGCGAGGGCGTCGATTTGCGCCTGCCGCCACAGGCTTTCGGAATCAATAATCACGCCATCCATGTCAAAAATCACTGCCTGAATACTCATCATTCACCTCATTAAGGCTGGCATGCCTGGCATGCCAGCCGCATCACCTTAAGAGAACTCCACCTGCTCGCTGGCAGTCGCTTGCTTGTGGGAAAATCCCGGCTGCTCGACGCGGATAAACGCACAGAGGAAAAAGGCCACCACGTACAATGCGGTATAGGCGATGACGACCCCAATGGTGCTGAAGAACGGCAGCAGCACCACGGCGATCGCCGGGGCGAGAAAGTTCGACATCCCCGCCGACAGGTTATACACCGAAATCGCCGCGCCTTTGTGCTTCGGCTCCAGCGCCGGGAACACGGCGGCCAGCGGCACGAAGGCGGCGACAAAGATCCCCAGGGCGATGGCCGGGATCAGCGCCATCGCAAAGCTGTGGCCAAAGTGCTGAGGGATGTAGTAAAACGCCAGGCTGGAGAGCGCCATCCCGATGCAGCCAAACCAGCGCACCACCTTCATCCAGCCCAGTTTTTCGCCCAGAATGCCCCACAGCACGTTAGAGAAAATGGTGGTGAAGAAGAAGACCGCCCACACCTGCAGCCATTCCGAGGTGCTAAAGCCCAGCTCATCGACGAACATCATCGGCATTATCACCGCAAAGCCGAACAGCGAGAGGGTATTGATGATCCTGACCATGCTCGACAGCAGAATATTGCGGTTGGTATAGAGTAGCGTCGCGGCGCGGCCCAGCTCGGCAAACTTCTCGCGGGTGGTCAGGTTCTGCATATGCTGCGGCGTTTTAATATGGCGCAGGGAAGCCAGAGCAATCACGCCCCCGGTAACGCAGAAGGCCAGCGCCAGCCACAGGGTGCCCATTTCGCCAATGCGCGGAATGGTGAAACTCGGAATATAGCTGCCGAAGACGCCGATGCCGATGGAATACACCGCCCAGAACCAGCCGATGGCCGAGCTGGCGTTGTCGCTTTTGACGTTATGGACAATCGCCACGATAAACGAGTAAAGGAATAGCGGATACGCGAAGCCGCGAATGCCGTAGAAAACCAGGATCAGCGCATAGTTGGCATGACCGAGGCCGAAAACGAGGAACAGCACGTGGAATACGCACCACAGCACGAAGCCAATCATCATGGTTTTCAGCGGCGTAATAATTTCCGCCACCACGCCGGAGATCCATGCCGACAGCGCGGCGGCCAGGCCGTAGAGGGTAAAGGCAAAGGAGGCCTCCGCCGGGGAGAATCCGAGCGCTTTGATATAGTGCGAGAGAAAGGCTAATTCAAAACCGTCGCCGGTCATAAATACGGCAATGGCGATGTATCCCCAGAGCAGGTTCAGGGGTAAACCGAGCCACTGTTTATTATTGATAGACATAATGACCTCGTTTTCAGGGTACAGGAGGCCGCTACGGTCAGTTCGCCGGAGCGGTTATGGTGATAAAAATTAATGCTGCCGATAGTGCAGATCGTTTAAATACAGGGCCTTAAACTGCGCGTAGCGTTGCATCAGGGTGTGGTGGCGAACGGGATCCGCACGCCAGGTCTGCCAGACTTCCGGTTTTTCACATACCGCGGCAACCGGTTTGCCCGCCGCCAGGCAGGCCAGCCGCGCCGCGCCCAGCGCGCCGCCGGTCTCTCCGCCTTTGTGGGTCACCACCGGCATAGCGAGAATATCGGCCAGCAGCTGGGCCCAGAACGGACTGCGGGCGCCCCCGCCCACCAGCGAGCACTGCGCGATCGGCGTCCCGCTCTCTTTCAATACCTGCAGGCCGTCGTTGATGCCAAAGCTCACCCCCTCCAGCACCGCGTAGCCGAGTTGGGCGCGCAGGCTGGAGTGGGTAATGCCCCAGAACATGCCGCGAGCGTCAGGATCGTTATGCGGGGTACGTTCCCCGGAGAGATAGGGCAGGAAGAACGGCGCGTTGGCTTTCTCCTCCTCGCTTAGCTCGGCAATCTCCGCCAGCAGCGCCACCTCCGTGGTGCCGGTCAGGCGGCAGAACCACTGTAAACAGCTGGCGGCGCTGAGCATCACGCTCATCTGATGCCACAGGTTCGGCAGAACGTGACAAAACGCATGGACCGCCGACTGCGGCGCCGGACGATAGGCGTCGGTCACCACAAACAGCACCCCGGAGGTGCCGAGCGAAATAAACGCGTCCCCCGGCGAGACCGCGCCGACGCCAATGGCGCTGACCGCGTTATCGCCGCCGCCCCCGGCCACCACCACCGAGGCGTTCAGCCCCCAGCGTTCGGCCACCTGCGGGTTAAGGGTGGCGGAAACCTCGCAGCCTTCCACCAGCGTCGGCATCTGGCTGCGCGACAGACCGCACTTGTCCAGCAGCGCATCGGACCAGTCGCGCTTAGCCACGTCCAGCCACAGCGTCCCGGCGGCGTCCGACATATCGGAGACTTTCTTCCCGGTCATCCGGTAGCGCAGATAATCCTTCGGCAGCAGCACCGTGGCGGTGCGCTGAAAGTTTTGCGGCTCGTGACGACGCACCCACAGCAGCTTCGGCGCGGTAAAGCCGGGCATCGCCAGGTTGCCCACCACCTGATGCAACTCCGGCGCCATCTCCTCCAGCTCCGCGCACTCTGCGGCGCAGCGGGTGTCGTTCCACAGAATGGCCGGACGGATCGTCTCCCCCTTTTCATCCAGCAACACCGCGCCGTGCATCTGTCCGGAGAGGCCAATCGCCTTGACGGCCGGCCAGTGCTGGGCGCATTTTTCCCGCAGCGTGGCCATCAGATACTCCGTCGCCTCCCACCATAACTCCGGTGATTGTTCTGACCAGTGCGGATGAGGCCGCTGAATGCTCAGCGGCGCGCTATGGCTGGCGATAACCTGATTGTTCTCATCAATGACCAGCGCTTTGACTTCCGATGTGCCAAGATCGATACCCAGATACATAGCCACCTCTTATTTAATCAGCGTGTAAACGGCGGCGACTTTCTCGCGCATCAGCGCCAGGAAATCCGCGTTGTCGGCCAGGTCACCAAACAGGGCTTTATCGCGGGCGAAGACAGCCAGCGGATCCTGAGCCTCATACATCTCATGCACCGCCTGCTCATCCAGGATGCCGTCCTGGTACTGATACGGCAGGGTTCCCTTATGCCACTGCTCCATAAAGACGAAGAACAGCGCCGGCAGCATGGCGGTCGCTTCCGGGCGGACGCCGCGCTGATAGCACTCCTGCAGGGTTGGGGCGATCATCGCCGGAATTTTCGAGAAACCGTCGGCGGCGACGCGCTGGTTGGTGTCCTGGATATGCGGGTTGGTAAAGCGCTTGAGCACCACATCGCGGTAGGTCGGCAAATCAATACCGTTATCGCCCAGGCATGGGATCACATCTTCCGTGACGTAGCGGTCGGCAATGGCGTAGATAACATCGGTGAGCGTGCTTTCGTGAATATACTGCTGGCCGATTAAGGTCCCCGCCCACGCAATGCAGCTGTGCGACGCGTTCAGGATGCGGATTTTCGCTTCTTCAAACGGGATAACCGACTCGACCATCTCCACGCCGACCGCTTCCAGGTTCGGGCGGGCATCGCGGAAGTTGTTCTCCACCACCCACTGGATAAAGGTCTCGCCCATGACCGGCGCCTTATCGTCAATGCCGGTTTGCGCTTTGATACGGGCCGGCAGATCGGCAGCCGGACGCGGGGTGATGCGGTCCACCATGGTGTTCGGACAGGTGGTATTGGCCGCCATCCAGTCAATCACCGCCTGTTTGCCGGTGAGCTGCAGGAACTCCACCATCCCGTCGTGGAAGCGCTCGCCGTTATGACGTACGTTGTCGCAGTTAAGCAGGGTCAGCGGCCCGGCGTTGTCCGCCATGCGCTTTTCCAGAATTCGCGCGAGGGTGCCGTAAATGGTTTTGCATTCGCCTTTCAGGTCAGCCTGCAGATCGGGGTTGCTGGTTTCCAGCTGATGGCGGGTATTCAGGTAGTACCCCCCTTCCGTCACGGTAAAGGCGATAACTTTGGTTTGCGGGTTGGCCCCTTCGTTAATCAGCGGTTGCAGCCCGGCCTGCCACGGCAGCAGTTTCTGAATTGAGGTGATCTCTTCATATTCACGCTCCCCTTCCGGGCTGACGGTCTCCAGGACGTAACGTCCGCCCTGCGCCGCCAGCGCCTGCACCACCTGCTCGGCGTCATTGCGAATATTGCCCGCCGCGATGCGCCAGCGCTTATCGCCGGAAGCGATCAGACGATGCAGATACCACGCCTGATGCGCGCGATGAAAAGAACCCAAACCGATATGAAGCCATGTGAATTGATTGTTCATGTTCTGCTCTCCTTGAGTGGATGGCGCCACTGTAATTGATCATTTGACCAAAATAAGAGCCACGGATCACAAAAGAGCAATTACCCAATTAAATTACAAATGACCATTAAAGAGCAAAAGCTTGCCAGTTATCCCAACCACGGCGAGAATGCGGATATTCGCCGGGCCAATTGCGTGCCCTGGCCAGCAACTTAGGGCGGGAAACCATGAGTAAAGAAGACGATATCCGGTTGGATCAGAAGGTGCGTGCCGCATGGATGTACTACATCGCCGGCCAGAATCAGAGCGAGATCGCCAGCCAGTTGGGCACCTCCAGACCGGTGGTGCAACGGCTGATCGCCGCCGCGAAAGAAGAAGGGATTGTGTCGATTAATCTGCACCATCCGGTGGCGAACTGCCTCGATTATGCGCAGTTGTTGCAGGAAAAGTACCGACTTCTCGAGTGCAATGTGGTCCCCGCCTTTAGCGAAGAGAGTACCCTCGACAGCGTATCGTTTGGCTGCTATCAGCTGATGGCTCGCTATCTGCAGGATGATAAAGAGAAAATCATCGGCCTGGGCTCGGGCCTGACCCTGAAAAAAGCGCTGCAGCGCATCGATTTCGACAGCCTGAATACCCGCTGCGTGGCGCTGATCAGCGCCATGGACGCCGACGGGCGGTGCAACTATTACGATGACGTGCCCCTGCTGCTCACCCGCAAAATTAAGGCCAAGTACTATCAGTGGCCTGCGCCGCGCTACGCCCAGACCGCGGAAGAGTATGAGATGTGGTGCACCAATCGCTTATTTCGCAGCGTCTCCGGCGTCGCCCGGGAGGCGGACGTCATTTTTGTCGGCATTGGTCCGCTGGGCACGCAAAGTCCCATCTTTAAAGACGGCTTTATCAATCAGGCGCAGATGGATGAGCTGACCGCCCGCGGCGGCATCGGGGAGATCCTCGGGCGGTTTATCGATGCAGAAGGCGAGGTGGTAGACAGCGAGATCAACCGCATGATCACCAGCTATGATATCCGCCAGAACCACTGCCCGCGGATTGCCGCGGCCTGTGGAGAATACAAACGACCGGCGATCCTGGCCGCCCTTAAAGGCGGCTGGATCAACGGTCTGGTGACCGATGAACATACCGCGCGCTGGCTGCTGACGCGCTAACGGCAATCAGCAGACGGCGACTCAGCTACTGCTCATCAATCGCGGCGGAATTTCAATCCGCTGCTGGCTGGCTTCGCCGGCGTCAATAATCGAAAAAACAGCGTCCAGCATCGCCGGTACGTCCTGCTGCACCATGTCGATATCGTGCCCCAGCAGATAGACAAACGGATCCCAGTCGAAGCAGCCCATCGGCGGCTGCTCGCTGCCGGTCAGCCCCACCTGCGACAGCCAGCGCACAACCCCTTCGAGAGATATCGTCGAGTTAACAAATATCCCCTGCAATAGCGTCTTCGCGCTGCCAAACCGCTCCTGCAGGCAGGCCTCAACGTGGCCTTTCGAATAGCCGGGAGCCAGAATATTCGCCTGCGGCACGCGCAGCCCCTGCTCGTGATGCGCATCGTGAAAGCCGCGTAAGCGCTCGCTGGTGTTATGGTCGTTGCTGCGCCCGCCGATGAAGGTCAGCGGCGCCAGCTCTCCCCGACGGCGGGCGCTATTAGCGAGGATCTTGTGGGTCAGCGCTTTCGCGCCGCCGTAGTTATCTGAAATCACCGAGGGAGAGAGAGACCCCGGCAGGTCGAGATTGATCGTGGGCACGCCCGCCTGCTGGCACAGCGCGGAGATTTTATCCGGATTGGTCGCCCCGGTCGCGATCACCCAGTCAACCTGCCAGGAGAGCATCGCTTTTACCGCTTCGAGCTCCAGATCCGGGCTTCGGCGCGTACAGGTGATAATCGGCAGCAGGCCACGCTCGCGGGCCATCTCCTCAAAGCGTTCGGCGACGGAGCCGAAGTAGCGGTTATCGTATTTGGGGATAATCATGCCAATGACGTGTGATTTTTTACTGCGCAGCATGCTGGCCTGGCGGTTAATCGCATAGCCCTGCTCCTCAGCAATCCGTGTCACCTTTTCGGCAAGCTTTGCGCTGATGCGGCGTTTTTTCCAGTTGCCGTTGAGGATAGCGCTCACCGCGCTCGCTGAAACGCCGGAAAGCTCCGCCAGGTCGTAAATCGTTATCTTCTTCATTTTTCCAACTTGCGTCACAAAATCATGTCGCTGTTAATTTCCCCACTTGCTCAATCGATGAAGCGAGAGCAACATAGCTTCATCGATTGAGCATCCATTTCACGCCAGGAAGTACGCGCGCATACCGCCTTAACATGCCAGCAAGCCTGAATAATGATGCTGATATTCAATAGGTTACCATGTTTTTGTCCATCACCTCGAACGCGATGCCCTCGGGTTCGATAGTTGCAACCAGACACGGCAAAGGATTATAAAATGAACCACTCTGTCTCCTCTATGAATACTTCCCTCAGCGGTAAAGTCGCCGCGATCACCGGCGCGGCGTCCGGTATCGGCCTCGAGTGCGCGAGGACCCTGCTGGGAGCTGGCGCAAAAGTGGTGCTTATCGACCGCGAAGGCGAAAAGCTCAACAAACTGGTCGCCGAACTTGGCGAAAACGCCTTCGCTCTGCAGGTGGATCTGATGCAGGCGGACCAGGTCGATAACCTTCTGCAGGGCATTTTGCAGCTCACCGGGCGTCTCGATATCTTCCACGCCAACGCCGGTGCCTATATCGGCGGGCCGGTGGCCGAGGGCGACCCGGACGTCTGGGACCGCGTGCTGCACCTCAACATCAACGCTGCCTTCCGCTGCGTGCGTAGCGTCCTGCCGCATCTGATCGCGCAAAAATCCGGGGATATTATATTCACCAGCTCCATCGCGGGCGTGGTGCCGGTGATCTGGGAGCCTGTCTATACCGCGTCGAAATTCGCCGTGCAGGCGTTTGTACATACGACTCGTCGCCAGGTGGCGCAGTATGGCGTGCGCGTCGGCGCCGTACTACCGGGCCCGGTGGTGACCGCTCTGCTGGACGACTGGCCAAAAGCCAAAATGGACGAAGCGCTGGCCAACGGCAGTTTGATGCAGCCGATTGAAGTGGCGGAGTCAGTGCTGTTTATGGTGACGCGTTCGAAAAACGTCACCGTACGCGACATTGTGATCCTGCCGAACAGCGTGGATCTCTGATCCGTAACCAGCCTGTGAGAGGATGTGATGCAAAACGATACGCAAAACATTATTGGTGTGGATGTCGGTTCGGGCAGTGTGCGCGCCGGGGTATTCAATCTGCGGGGCGAGCTTCTCGCCCACGCGACCCGGGAAATTACCCTCTTTCGCAGCGCCGGAAACAGGGTGGAGCAGTCGAGCCGTGAGATCTGGCAGGCGGTGTGCTACTGCATTAAAACCGCCGTGGCCAGCGCCGGCGTCCCGCCGTCATCGATCGCCGGGATCGGCTTCGATGCCACCTGTTCGCTGGTGGTGATTGGCGATAACGACGCGCCGCTGGCGGTCGGGCCTTCGGACGATCCGGACCGCAACATTATCGTCTGGATGGATCATCGCGCCACCGGGCAGGCGGAAAAGATCAACGCGACGGGCCACCCGGTGCTGCAGTACGTTGGCGGCAAAATTTCGCCGGAGATGGAAACGCCGAAAATTCTGTGGCTGAAGGAGAATCGCCCGCACATCTATCAGCAGGCGCGCCACTTCTTCGACCTTGCCGATTACCTTACCTGGCGCTCAACCGGCGATGAAGCCCGCTCGGTCTGCACTGTGACCTGTAAATGGACCTACCTGGCGCATGAACAACGCTGGGATGCAGGCTACTTCCGCCAGATTGGCCTCGAAGAGCTGGCGGATGAAGATTTTGTCCGCATCGGCCAACGGATTGTCGAACCTGGAACCCCCTGCGGCGACGGTCTTTGCGCCACGGCGGCGGAGGAGATGGGCCTGCCGATCGGCACGCCGGTGGCGGTGGGGATGATTGACGCCCACGCGGGCGGCATCGGCACCGTCGGGGTACTTAACGGCGCGGTCAACAATATGGCCTACGTCTTCGGCACCTCCTCCTGCACCATGACCACCACTGAGGAAGCGGTGTTCGTCCCCGGCGTCTGGGGCCCATACTATTCGGCGATGGTGCCTGGCTACTGGCTGATTGAAGGCGGACAAAGCGCCGCCGGCGCGGCTATCGACCAGCTGCTGAGCTTCCATCCGGCGGCGGCGGAGGCTCGCGAGCAAGCGAAAGCGGCGGGCGTCCCTCTGCCGGTCTGGCTGGCGGATCGCGTACTGGCGCAGACGGCTTCGCCTTCTGAGGCGGTAACGCTGGCCGCCGGTCTGCACGTGGTGCCCGAATTTCTCGGTAACCGCGCGCCGCTTGCCGACCCACACGCGAAAGCGCTGATTGCCGGGCTGGGGATGGAGCGGGACCTGGATAACCTGACCGCGCTGTACGTTGCCGGATTATGCGGGATTGGCTATGGCCTGCGACAGATCCTCGACGCCCAGCGCGCCTGCGGGATTGAGAGTGAAAATATCGTCATCAGCGGCGGGGCCGGACAGCATCCGCTGGTGCGTCAGCTGCTGGCCGACGCCTGCGGCGTTAGCGTCGTGAGCACCGTCAGCAGCGAGCCGGTGCTGTTAGGCTCCGCCATCCTCGGCGCGGTGGCGGGCAGAGTCGCGGCTTCGCTGCCGGAGGCCATGAAGCAATTCACTCAGGTGGATGCCACCTATCACAGCGAGACTGCGTTTAGCTCGTTACATCAGCGCAGATATGAGGCCTATAAGGCGCTACAACAGGCCGGCAGGCTGATTCGCGAATAACATCCCTCTTTTTTTAATAACAATAATGCTCCGCTGCTGTGCAGCGGAGACACTCATCTGCACTCTGAAATCGAGGTCAACATGTCCGTAAATAACAAACAGTGGTATGGTCTACCGCTCAACCTCATCTGGGGATATGTCGCCATCGCCGTGTTTATGACCGGCGACGGCTTTGAGCTGGCTTTTCTGTCGCACTACATCAAAACACTCGGATTTACCCCGGCGCAGGCTTCCTTTGCCTTTACGCTTTACGGTCTGGCCGCCGCCCTCTCGGCGTGGATTTCCGGCGTGGTGGCGGAAATCATCACCCCGCGCAAGGCCATGATGATCGGCTTCGTGCTGTGGTGTGTATTCCACGTGCTGTTCCTCGTCTTCGGCCTCGGTCGCGCCAACTATGCGCTGATCCTGCTGTTTTATGGCATTCGCGGCCTGGCCTACCCGCTGTTCCTCTACTCATTTATCGTCGCCATTATCCACAACGTTCGCAGCGACAGTTCCAGCTCTGCGCTGGGCTGGTTCTGGGCGGTCTACTCCGTGGGTATCGGCGTGTTCGGCAGCTATATTCCGAGCTTCACCATTCCCCACATTGGCGAAATGGGCACCCTGTGGCTGGCGCTGGTCTTCTGTGCCGCCGGCGGCATCATTGCGCTGGTGTCGATGCGTCATACCGAAACGCCGCGCCATATGCAGAACCTGACCACTCGCGAAAAAATCGCCGAACTGGGGCGCGCCGCGACGCTGATCTATACCAACCGCAGCATCCTGTTCTCCAGCATCGTGCGCATTATTAACACCCTGTCGCTGTTTGGTTTTGCGGTGATTATGCCGATGATGTTCGTTGATGAGCTGGGCTTTACCACCTCGGAGTGGCTCCAGGTGTGGGCGGCCTTCTTCTTTACCACCATCTTTTCGAACGTTTTCTGGGGGATCGTGGCGGAGAAAATGGGCTGGATGAAGGTGATTCGCTGGTTCGGCTGCATCGGGATGGCGCTTTCCAGCCTGGCGTTTTACTACATCCCTCAGCACTTTGGCCACAGCTTTGCGATGGCGCTGGTGCCGGCTATTGCCCTGGGTATTTTCGTCGCCGCGTTCGTGCCGATGGCGGCGGTGTTCCCGGCGCTGGAGCCGAACCATAAAGGCGCGGCGATTTCGGTCTATAACCTGTCTGCCGGGCTGTCGAACTTTCTGGCGCCGGCGATCGCCGTGGTGCTGCTGCCCTATTTCAGCACCATCGGGGTGGTGATTGCCTATACCGCCTTATATATTCTGGCCTTCTTCCTGTGCCCGTTAATCCGCGTTGAACAGCCTGGCATTACTCGCGCTCAGAGTGCGAAACCATTTACCGCCAACGCGGCGGAGTCTTAATAAACCCGACATCTGCTATGAACAACGAGCAATCCGGGCGGTGACGCCCGGATTTTCGCCTTAGGCGATAGTCACTTTGCCGTCCAGATAGACATCCTGCACGGCATTGATCAGCTTCACGCCGTCGGCCATCGATTTCTTAAACGCTTTGCGGCCAAGGATCAGCCCCATGCCGCCGGCGCGCTTATTGATCACCGCCGTGCGCACCGCGTCGGCAAGGTCGGTCTCTCCGCCCGCCGCGCCGCCGGAGTTAATCAGCCCGGCGCGGCCCATGTAGCAGTTGGCCAGCTGGTAGCGCACCAGATCGATGGGGTTATCGCTGGTCAGTTTGCTGTACACCCGGTCATCGGTATAGCCGAAGTTAACCGCTTTGTAGCCGCCGTTATTCTCCGCCATCTTTTGCTTGACGATATCGGCGCCGATGGTGGCCGCCAGGTGGTTGGCCTGACCGGTCAGGTCAGCGGAAACATGGTAGTCGACACCGTCTTTCTTGAATGCCGAATTGCGCAGATAGGCCCACAGCACGGTGACCAGGCCCAGCTCATGGGCCCGCTCAAAGGCCGCGGAGATCTCTTCTATCTGACGACGCGATTGTTCCGAGCCGAAATAGATCGTCGCGCCCACGGCCACCGCCCCCATATTGAACGCCTGCTCAACGCTGGCGTAGAGGGTCTGGTCGTACTCGGTGGGGTAGCTCAGCGTTTCGTTATGGTTGAGCTTCACCAGGAAAGGAATACGATGCGCGTAACGGCGCGACACCGAGGCCAGCACGCCGTAGGTCGACGCCACGCAGTTACAGCCGGCTTCGATCGCCAGCTCGACGATATTCTTCGGGTCAAAGTACAGCGGGTTGGCGGCGAAGGAGGCCCCCGCCGAGTGCTCCACGCCCTGGTCGACCGGCAGAATGGACAGGTAGCCGGTCCCCCCCAGTCGTCCGGTGTTGTACAGGGTTTGCATATTGCGTAGCACCGCCGGCGGTCGGTTGTTATCCACCATCACCCGATCAACATAATCTGCGCCAGGCAGATACAGCTGGTCGGCCGGAATGGTTATACAACGGTGCTGCAAAAGGCTCTCGGCATCTTTGCCCAGCAACTGCGTAATATCAGTCATAGCAATCTCCCGTAAGGCCGGCCGGAGCCGGCATGCATTATCCCAACCCAATTATTTTGGGCAGGTTAAGCCTGGTACCGACTTAGCCTATTTTCCAGCCGGGAGGGCATTTTTTCAGGAGATTCTGCTGTCCCGTTACGCTGCCATTTACCACCAGGCATGGAAATGGTGTACCGGCCCGATGCCGTGGCCCACCTCCAGGGAGTCGGCCTGCGCCAGGGCCGCCGACAGCCAGGCCTTGGCCTCGGTAACGGTGGCCGCCCAGTCGGCGTGACGCGGACGCAGCGCCGCCAGCGCCGCCGAGAGCGTGCAGCCGGTGCCGTGCGTGTTTTTGGTCTGTACTCGCGGCGCGGTAAATCGCTGTTCCCCTTCGCGGGTGAAGAGCCAGTCCGGGCTCTCGGCATCGTCGAGATGGCCACCCTTCATCAATACCGCACCGCAGCCCAGCGCCAGCAGCGCCCGCCCCTGCTCCAGCATTTCGCGCTCGTTGCGCGCATGGGGTGCATCAAGCAGGGCGGCCGCTTCCGGCAGGTTCGGGGTGATCAGCGACACCTGCGGCAACAATCGTTGACGCAGGGTCTCCACCGCCGAGGCCGACAGCAGCGGATCGCCGCTTTTCGCCAGCATGACGGTATCCAGCACCACGTTGGCCACCCGGTAGCGCGCCAGCCGCTCGGCCACGGCTTCCACAATATCGGTTTCCGCCAGCATGCCGATTTTGGTGGTATCGATGCGCACATCGCTGAACACCGAATCGAGCTGCGCCGCCACAAAGTCCGGTTCAATACGATAGACCGACTGCACGCCGCGGGTATTCTGCGCCACCAGGGCGGTGATCGCCGAGCAGCCGTAGGCCCCAAGCGCGGAGAAGGTTTTCAGATCGGCCTGGATACCGGCCCCGCCGCTGGGATCGGTGCCGGCGATGGTCAGAGCATTGATGCGTTTCATGCGCGCACCTTCTGATACAGCGCGTCGAGAAACGCCGGAACAAAGCTCCCGGGCCCCCCGTGATGGGCGGCAATTTCCCCGGCCTGCTTCATGAGCCCGCAGGCGGCGGCCACGTTTTCCAGCCGGTCTCCCGGCAGCGCCGCGCTCGCCGCCACCACCGCCGACAGCGCGCAGCCGGTGCCCACCACCCGGGTCATCAGCGCACTGCCGCCCGCCACGCTGAGCACCCGCTCGCCGTCGGTGACGTAATCCACCTCACCGGTGACCGCCACGACGGTGGTCAACTGACGAGCCAGCGCCTGGGCCGCCGGCAGCGCCGCGGCGGCCGTATCGGTGGTATCCACCCCGCGCCCGCCGGCGCTCATCCCGGCCAGCGCCAGAATTTCGGAGGCATTGCCGCGAATGGCCGCCGGCTGGAAGGCCAGCAGCGCGTGACAAAAGGCCGTGCGCACGGTCAGGGCGCCGACCGCCACCGGATCCAGCGTCCAGGGCTTGCCGGCCTGGCGGGCCTGCTTCACTGCGGCACGCATGGCCACTGCGCGATCTTCGGTCAGGGTGCCGACGTTGATTAACAGCGCATCGGCGATGGCGGCGAACTGCGCCGCTTCGCGGGGATCGATCACCATCGCCGGCGAGGCGCCGACGGCCAGCAGAACATTGGCGGTAAAGGTCTGCACCACGTCATTGGTCATGCAGTGCACAAGGGGGGAATGGGCGCGCAGCAGATGGCGCAGGTGCGCGACAGGCGCGGGATTCAACAGCTCAGGCATGGTTTGCTCCCGCCAGACGAGGTAGAAGCAATGACCCTGCGGTCTCTGACTTCCCTACGCTGGCATTATCCAGATCAGGTGGTACGGGTATTTCTCAGCCTTCATTTAAGAAGGGCACCCCGAGTCATAAAAGCGGTACAACATTTTCCTGAAGCAGGGTACGAAATGTGGCGGTGTAACACAAGCTGACCGGCTTTTTTCCCCGTTCGCCAGCTAATACAAAAGGCGTAATTTCTGATTAAAAATGTGTTTTTTGCAAGCAAAACTGGATGAATGTAAATGTGTGGTTATATTTAAAAAATCCGTAACAAACAGTCACCTGCGTTAAATCGGTAAAACCGAACGAACCATGCAATAAATGAGGATTCCAATGAAATTAACCCCGATAGTGAAAGGGTTAGCGTTAGCGGGCATGTTGAGTAGTCTCGCTTTCGCCGCCTGGGCAGATACGTCAGCCAAAGAGGCAACCGAAGCGACCAAAAAAGCGAACGATGCCCTCTACAACCAACTCCCCTTCTCCGATAACACCGATTTCACCAATGCGCATAAAGGCTTTATTGCCGCCCTGCCGCCAGAAGTCATCAAAGGCGAACAGGGCAATGTCATCTGGGATCCGGGCCAGTACGCCTTCATTAAAGAAGGGGAAAAAGCGCCAGAAACCGTAAACCCGAGCCTGTGGCGCCAGTCGCAGCTGATCAACATCAGCGGCCTGTTTGAAGTCACCGACGGGGTCTACCAGATCCGCAACCTCGATCTCTCCAATATGACGATCATCGAGGGCAAAGAGGGGATCACCGTCGTAGACCCGCTGGTCTCAGCTGAAACCGCCAAAGTCGGCATGGATCTCTACTATAAAAACCGGGGTAAAAAACCGGTCGTCGCGGTGATCTACACCCACAGCCACGTTGACCATTACGGCGGCGTGCGCGGCGTGGTTGATGAAGCCGACGTCAAAGCGGGTAAAGTCAAAATCTACGCGCCGTCCGGATTTATGGAAGCGGCGGTGGCGGAAAATATCATGGCCGGGAACGTCATGAGCCGCCGCGCCAGCTATATGTACGGCAACCTGCTGAAGCCGGACGCTAAAGGCCAGGTGGGCGCGGGCCTGGGGACTACCACCTCGGCAGGCACCGTCACCCTGATTGCGCCAACCAACATCATTGATAAGGATGGCCAGAAAGAGGTGATCGACGGCCTGACCTATGACTTCATGCTGGCGCCAGGCTCCGAAGCGCCGTCAGAAATGCTGTGGTATATCGAAGAGAAGAAATTGATCGAATCCGCAGAGGATGTCACCCACACTCTGCATAACACCTACTCGCTGCGCGGGGCGAAGATCCGTGAGCCGCTGCCGTGGTCGAAATATATCAACCAGGCGATCGTTCGCTGGGGCGATAAGGCTGAGATCATTATGGCCCAGCACCACTGGCCGACCTGGGGCAACGAGAACGTGGTTAACCTGCTGAAGAGTCAGCGTGACCTGTATCGTTACATCAACGACCAGACCCTGCGGATGGCTAACGAAGGCCTGACCCGCGATGAAATCGCCGCTAACTTTAAGCTGCCGGACGGCCTCGCCAATACCTGGGCTAACCGCGGCTACTACGGCTCGGTCAGCCACGATGTGAAGGCCACCTACGTGCTGTATCTCGGCTGGTTCGACGGCAACCCGGCCACCCTTGACGAACTGCCGCCAGAAGAAGCGGCGAAGAAGTTCGTCGAGTACATGGGCGGCGCGGATGCCATCCTGAAGAAAGCGAAAGAGGATTACGACCAGGGTAACTACCGCTGGGTTGCCCAGGTGGTGAGCAAAGTCGTTTTCGCCGACCCTAACAACCAGCAGGCGCGTCATCTGGAAGCCGATGCCCTGGAGCAATTAGGCTATCAGGCGGAGTCCGGCCCGTGGCGTAATTTCTACCTTACCGGCGCCCAGGAACTGCGCAATGGCGTGGTGAAAGGTCCGACCCCGAACACCGCCAGCCCGGACACCGTCCGCGCCATGACCCCGGAAATGTTCTTTGATTATCTGGCGGTCCATATCAATGGCGAAAAAGCGGGCAATGCGAAATCGGTCTTCAATATCGATCTGGGCAATGACGGCGGTAAATATAAACTGGAACTGGAAAATGGCGTGCTGAACCACACCGCCAATGCGCAAGCCAAAGAGGCGGATGCCACCCTGACGCTGGATCGCGCTACCCTGAATAAAATCATTCTCAAAGAAGAGACCCTGAAGCAGGCGGAAGATAAGGGGGAAGTTAAAATCAGCGGTAACGGGGCCAAACTCGATGAAATGTTAGGCTATATGGACCCGTTTGACTTCTGGTTTAACATCGTGACGCCGTAATGATTCGCTGACGGCTATCCTGGTAACAAGGCGGTGATCCCGCCTTGTTACCCTCTCCTGCCCGGTCAGTACTCCGCAGGCAGCGGTCGATCGATAGAGATCAGTTTGCCACGTTTCATCGTGATATATCCCCCCGCCTTTAAGTCCGCCAGCACGCGAAACACATGAGTGCGCGAAAGATTGGTACGCCGGATGATAAATAACGCCAGCCCCTCGTTTTCACCCTCATGCGTATGCTGCCGATACAAATAGCGATACAGCATCGGACGAATCGTCTGGTAGCTGGTGACCTGGCGACGTTCATTGTGCAGGTCGATGGTAAAGATACTCATGAACACCAACACCTGCGCCAGCGCCTCAACGCGCTGCGGGTGGGTAGCAATAAAAAGGCGATCAAAAGTGGCGTAGGAAATTTTACGCAGCGTCACGGTTGCGCTTCCGGTATATTCAAATTTCGCCAGCGGGCAATACCGCTCCATCAGGCCAATCGGCATATGCTCAATAGTATTACCGATATTCAATCCATCATCCGGCATTAATATGGATAGCGAACCCTCGGTGCAAAAATAAATATACCCCAGTTGCGGGCACCATTTTTTATTGGCGGAGAGAATAACCTCTTCACCTTCCACGAGGATATCGGCAAAAAAGTCGGCTATGGCTAACGTCTTATAATAACTATGTATTTCCTGGAAATTCATTCTCTGCCCTCGCCTGCGCCGTTAGCGACAGTATAGCAGTCCTCGCCTGCTAAAGACGAGGGGATCCTTTGGCGGCGCCGCGCCAGTCCCATATGGGACTATTCAGCGGAATATTAGTCTTTAGAATAAACGACAAGCCATTCACTTTTTAAGCGGGAGATATTTTTTATTTCCGCAAAATAAATTACCTGAGAGGTAGTGATGAAATTAAATCAGATAGCCAAAAATCTGGCGCTGGCCGGAATGTTATCGTCTTTGTCGGTAACCGCCTTTGCCGCCGCGCAACAACAGGATGCCACACCGGCCACGCGGGAGGCGAACCAGGCGCTATACCGTAAACTGCCGTTTGCGGATAAAACCGACTTTAACAACGCCCATCAGGGATTTATCGCGCCCCTGCCGCCGGCGATGCTCAAAGGTGACCAGGGAAATATTATCTGGGATCCGGCCAAATATAATTTCGTCAAAGAGGGCGAAAAGGCGCCGGACACCGTCAATCCCAGCCTGTGGCGACAGTCGCAGCTGCTGAATATCGGCGGTCTGTTCAAAGTCACCGACGGCGTTTACCAGATCCGTAATCTCGATCTTTCCAATATGACCATTATTGAAGGCAAAACCGGGATCACCATCATCGACCCGCTGCTAAGCGCCGAACCGGCTAAAGAGGCTCTGGCGCTCTATTTTGCCCACCGGCCGAAAAAACCGGTGGTGGCGGTGCTGTTTACCCACAGCCATGTGGACCACTACGGCGGTATCCGCGGGGTGGTGGATGAAGCCGATGTCAAAGCCGGAAAAGTGAAGATTTACGCCCCGGACGGCTTTATGAAAGAAGCGGTTTCCGAAAATATCATGGCCGGTACCGCGATGAGCCGCCGCGCCAGCTATATGTATGGCAACCTGCTGAAGCCGGACGCCAAAGGTCAGGTTGGCGCCGGTCTCGGCACCACCACCTCGGCGGGTACCGTCACGCTGATCCCGCCGACCAACTACATTACCCATACCGGTCAGCAGGAAGTGATCGACGGCCTGACCTATGACTTTATGATGGCGCCGGGCTCGGAAGCGCCGTCTGAGATGCTGTGGTATGTCAAAGAGAAGAAAATGATCGAGGCGGCAGAGGATGTCACCCATACCCTGCACAACACCTACTCGCTGCGCGGCGCCAAAATCCGCGATCCGCTGGCGTGGTCGAAATACATCAATGCCGCCATCGACCGCTGGGGCAACGATGCGGAAGTGATTATCGCGCAGCACCACTGGCCGACCTGGGGCAACGATAATATCGTTAAGCTGATGAAAGGTCAGCGCGATATGTATCGCTATATCAACGACCAGACTCTGCGGATGGCGAATTTGGGCATGACCCGCGATGAGATCGCCGCCAACTTCAAGCTGCCGGAGTCCCTTGAGAAACAGTGGTCCAGCCGCGGCTACTACGGTTCCGTCAGCCACGATGTGAAAGCGACCTACGTCTTCTACCTCGGCTGGTTCGACGGCAACCCGGCCACCCTCGACGAGCTGCCGCCAGAGCAGGCGGCGAAGAAGTTCGTGGAATATATGGGCGGCGCCGATGCCATCATGCAGAAAGCCAAAGCCGACTACCAGCAGGGGAACTACCGCTGGGTGGCGCAGGTGACCAGCAAAATCGTCTTCGCCGATCCGAACAATCAGCAGGCGCGTCATCTGGAAGCCGACGCCCTGGAGCAGCTCGGGTATCAGGCGGAAGCCGGGACCTGGCGCAACTTCTACCTCACCGGCGCTCAGGAGCTGCGTAACGGCGTGCAGAAACTGCCGACGCCGAACACCGCCAGTCCGGATACCGTGCGGGCGATGACGCCGGAAATGTTCTTCGATTATCTCGGGGTGCATATCAACGGCGAAAAAGCCGGGGCGGCTAAAGCGGTCTTTAACATCGACCTGGGTAAAGACGGCGGCAAGTACAAACTGGAGCTGGAAAACGGCGTGCTTAACCATACCGCCAATGCGGTAGCCGACAACGCAGACGCCAGCATCTCGCTCAGCCGCGACACCCTGAATAAGATCATCCTGAAACAGGAGACGCTGAAGCAGGCTCAGGCTAACGGCGAGGTTAACATTAGCGGCAATGGCGCTAAGCTCGACGAAATGCTGAGCTATATGGACACCTTTGCCTTCTGGTTCAACATCGTCACCCCGTAAGCGCCACGCGCCCCACGCTCCCCCGCCGCCTGTCAGGCCGCGGGGGAACTTTATCTTCAGACAAACGCGCCGAGGGTTTGCCATCCCCCCGCCCGCGGCTCAAAATACGCTGAGGACAACTTTTTTGCGCGGAGGTATTTATGGCGCTTTATCACCATGCGCTGGTACTGATTAACAGCAGTCAGGACGGCGTCCCGCTGCTCGAACATGCCGCCAGAATGGCGGAAGAGAACGGCATGCGCATCACTATCGCCCACATCAGCACCGACTACCGGGCGCTGAACTATGTTTCCGACAGCCTGCGCGACGATCAGGTCTCGCAGGAGGTGATCCAGGCCAAAGCCCTGCTCAACGAGCTGGCCTGCACCGTCTCCCTGCCGGTGGATACCCTCTCGCTGGTGACCACCCGCCGCTTTGAAGATGTCGAAACCTGCGTTCGACAGCGGCAGATCGATTTAATTATTGCCGGGCACCATAACCGGCTGCTGGGCGTCCTCTCCTCACACTCGCTGGAGTACATCAACCACTTAACCATAGACGTGCTGATCAAGCACCTGCCCTAGCGCAAGGCGGCCTGCAGCAGGGAAAAACAGGCTTCGATAAGCGGCGGCAGCGCCTGCGGCCCGCGCATCAGGGCCACCGTGCGGGTCAACGCCGGCTGCTGCAGCTCGGCGACCTTGAGCGCCGGGTCCTGCAGATGGGTGGTGTACAGCTCCGGCAGTATCGCCACCGCTAAGCGCGATCGCACCAGGCCATACAGGGTTTCGATATAGTCCACCTGGTAGCGGGTGGTCAGCGTCAGGCGATGGCTCTCCACTAATGCCGCCACCAGCCGCTGAATATTGCCCTTCGAGAAGACGGCAATGTCCCGCCCCACCAGCTGTTTCCACGGCAGATGCGCCTGCGCGGCCAGCGGATCGTCGCGGTGCAGCACCGCCACGAAGGGATCGTCGCGCAGCGGATAGACCAGCAGTTCTGCGGGCAGTGAGCTGTCGATCGCCCCGATGCCGAAATCAATCTCGCCGCGCAACAGCGCCTGGATGAGCGCATCGTTGGTCTGATCGTGAAATTCAATACGCAGGCGGGGAAAGGCCTGGGCCAGGGTCTGCGGCAGCAGCGGAAACAGCAGCGAACTGACCGACGGCACCAGGCCGATGCGCACCGTCCCGTCGCCGCCCGCCTCGACGATCTGCTGCATATCGAAAAAGGCCGCCTGCGCCACGCTGAGGATCCGCTGGGCGTGGGGTAAAATCGCCGCCCCCAGTTCAGTCAGGGTGACCGCCGAAGCGGTGCGGTTGACCAGCTTGCCGCCGAGCACCGTTTCAATCTGCCGCAGAGCGCTGCTCAGCGCCGGCTGGCTAATCGCCAGCCGACTGGCGGTATCGGTAAAATGGCGCAGCTGGGCCAGGGTGACGAAATACTGAAGCTGTTTAAGAGAGAGCGCGGGCAGCCGCTGCCAGGGTTCGTTCATCATCGGGTTCGCTACGGTGGTCCTGCACAATAACCCGAGCTTATCGGGTGATAAATTTATTCATCTGGGCAAACGTTTGCTGTGCCCCTAGAGTATCCGCATTATCCTTGTGCCGGAGTGGTTATGTCCAGCAATGCTCAAGTCCGCCGTCGCGCCGTGCAGGCCGCGCGCGGCGAATCCCCGTTTGATCTGCTGCTGGTCGATGCGCAGATCGTCGATATGGCCACGGGCGAAATCCGCCCGGCTGACGTCGGTATCGTCGGCGAGATGATCGCCAGCGTCCACCCGCGCGGCAGCCGCGTCGACGCCCATGAAGTGCGTTCCCTGTCCGGCGGCTACCTGTCGCCCGGCCTGATGGACACCCACGTGCACCTTGAAAGCTCCCACCTGCCGCCCGAGCGCTACGCCGAAATCGTCCTCACTCAGGGCACCACCGCGGTGTTTTGGGATCCGCATGAGCTGGCCAACGTGCTCGGCGTCGAGGGCGTGCGCTACGCGGTAGACGCCAGCCGCCACCTGCCGCTGCAGGTGATGGTCGCCGCGCCGTCGAGCGTGCCCTCCACCCCCGGACTCGAAATGTCCGGCGCCGATTTCGCCGGCGCGGAAATGGAGACTATGCTCGGCTGGCCGGAAGTGCGCGGCGTGGCGGAAGTGATGGATATGCACGGCGTGCTGCACGGCAGCGAGCGGATGCAGGAGATTGTCCAGGCCGGTCTCAACAGCGGAAAACTGATTGAAGGCCACGCCCGCGGGCTGAGCGGCGCCGACCTGCAGGCCTATCTCGCCGCCGGCGTCACCTCCGATCATGAACTGACCTCGGCGGACGACGCGCTGGAAAAACTGCGCGCCGGGCTGACGATCGAGATCCGCGGCTCGCACCCCTACCTGCTGCCGGATATCGTGGCGGCGTTGAAAACGCTGCCGCACCTCTCCTCGCAGATCACCGTCTGCACCGATGACGTGCCGCCGGATATGCTGCTGGAGAAAGGCGGGATCATCGCCCTGCTCAACCTGCTGATCGAGCATGGATTACCGGCGGTCGATGCGCTGCGTTTCGCCACCCTCAACGCTGCTATTCGCCTGCAGCGCCACGATCTCGGGCTGATTGCCGCCGGGCGACGCGCCGACCTGGTGGTGTTTGATTCCCTGGAGAAGCTGGCGGCCCGCGAAGTCTACGTTGGCGGGGAACGGCTGGCCCATGCCGGCCGCCTGCTGAAGCCGATCGCCCCGGCGCCGGGCGTGACGCCGCCGCGCGATACCTTGCAGATAGCCCCCCTCGCCGCCGATGACTTTATCCTGCGCATCAAGGGCATTCGCCACGGCGTCGCCCGCCTGCGCCATATCCGCGGCGCGCGCTTCACCCAGTGGGGTGAGGTCGAGGTGCAGATCCGCGACGGCCAGGTCCAGCTGCCCGCCGGCTTCAGCCTGATCTGGGTCAAGCACCGCCACGGCCGCCATCAGGCGACGCCGCAAATCGCCCTGCTTGAAGGCTGGGGCGAGCTGCGCGGCGCCATCGCCACCAGCTATTCCCACGATTCACACAATCTGGTGGTGCTCGGGCGCAATGCTGAGGATATGGCGCTGGCGGCCAACCAGCTTATCGCCTCCGGCGGCGGGATGGCGCTGGCGCAACGGGGCGAGATCCTCGCCCATGTGGCGATGCCGATTGCCGGCATGCTGTCGGATCTCCCGGCCGCCGAGCTGGCGCGTCAGTTCCGCGAGCTGCGCGATCTGAGCAGCAAAATCGCCGACTGGGAGCCGCCGTACCGGGTCTTTAAGGCCATTGAAGGCACCTGTCTTGCCTGTAACGCCGGGCCGCATTTAACCGATTTGGGTCTGACCGACGGCGGCAGCCGCCAGATAGTCGACCCGTTGATAGCCTGCCGGGAAACCCCGGTACCAACGCCTCACAACAATAATCCTCAGGGAGCCTGAGCATGGCCGATAACACACTTCACTCTTCCGCCCGCGATAACTGGCTGGAGCGCCGCTTTGCGCTGCGCTCGCGCGGCGGCACGCTGCGCAGCGAATGCCTGGCCGGGATCACCGGTTTTCTCGCCGCCGCCTATTTACTGGTGGTCATCCCGGGACTGCTGGCGATAGGCGGAATGGACAAAGGGGCCGCCACCACCGGCACCATTCTGGTCTTCGTCGTCGGCTCGCTGCTGATGGCGTTTTACGCCAACCTGCCGTTTATCGTCGGCCCGGGCATTGGCGGCTCGGTGCTGGTGGGGGTCACGCTGGCCGGTAGCGAGGGAATTGGCTGGCAGACGGGCCTCGGGATCGCCTGCTGGTCGGGGGTTCTCTTCTTCCTGCTGACCCGCTTTGGCCTGCGCGAAGTGGTCACCCGCTCGGTGCCGCAGTCGATCAAGCTGGGGCTGACGGCCTCCATCGGCCTGTTCGTCGCCGTCCTCGGCTTTCGCAACGCCGGGCTGGTGCTCGCCAATGCCAAAACCAACGCCCTGATGCTCGGCGACTTCCTCGCCCCCGGCGCGCTGGTGGCGCTGTGCGGCCTGTTCCTGGCGATAGCCCTGCAGGCGCGTAAGGTGCCGGGCGCCATTTTGTGGGCCATTCTGTGCGCTACCCTGGTGGGGATCCCGTTCGGCGTCACGAAACTGCCGACGCATTTTATCGATGTCCCCCACTCGCTGGCCCCGGTGCTGGGAGAGGTTGACCTGCTGGGGGCGTTAAACATCGCCTTCCTGCCGTTCCTGTTCGTCTTTTTCGCTTCTGAGTTTTTCTCCACCATGGGGACGACGCTGGCGGTGGGCGGCGAGGCGGGTCTGCTGGATGAAGAAGGCAACATGCCGCAGATTAATCGCCCGTTTATGGTCGATTCGATTGCCGCGGCGCTCGGCCCGTGGGTAGGTATTCCGGCGGCAACGGCGCTGATTGAGTCCTCGGCGGCGGCGGAAGCCGGCGGCAAAACCGGCCTCACCGCGCTGTCGGCGGCGGTGATGTTCCTGCTGATGCTGCTGTTCACGCCGGTGGCGCTGATGATCCCGAAGGAGGCCACCGCCCCGGCGCTGATCCTGATCGGCCTGAACATGTTCAGCGGCCTGCGCAAAGTGGATCTTGGAAACTTCACCGACGGCCTGCCGGTGCTGATGATGGTGATGATCACCCTCATCGCCAACAGCTTCGGCACCGGCATCGCCGGCGGGCTGCTGTTTTACATTGTGATCAAGGCCATCGCCGGCAAGTGGCGGGAAATCCCGATTGGCCTGTGGGTGCTGGCCGTCCCGCTGGTCTACTACTTCGCGACCTTAGTTAGACATTAAGCCCTTCACAATGTGATTTCACCTCTTCATATAACAAACGCACCGCAGCAGAGAGCTGTTTGCGGTGCGGACAAATCAGGTTCAACGGTACCACATCCCCCTGGTAACGCGGCAGCAGGCGCCGCAGGCGGCCCGCCCGCAGATCGTCGCTGACGTCGAGCATCGATTTATAGGCAATGCCCTCCCCGGCTACCGCCAGCCGGCGGATCACCTCCGCGTCGTCGCTCATCACCGTGCCGGAGACCTTCTGCTGCAGGACTTCGCCGTCGAGGCTCAGCGACCAGCGGTCGAACGGGCGGCCGCGCAATATGTAGATCAACGCATTGTGCTGGCCGAGCTCCTCAAGGGTCTGCGGCTCGCCGTGGCGGGCGATCCACTCAGGAGAGGCCACCAGCACCCGACGATTTTCCGGCGCCACCGGCAGCGAAATAAACGAGGCGTCATCGTTATTGCCATAGCGAAACGCGACGTCCACCGGATCTTTAAACACGTCGGTCAGCTGGTCGGAAAAGAGCAGCCGCAGGCGCAGCGCCGGGTGGCGTTGCCGAAAGTCGCGGAACAGGGTCAGGAGCAGGTTACGCCCGAGATCCGACGGCACGGCGATCTGCAGCATGCCGCGAATTTCATCGTCCGGGGTCTGGATCTTCTGCAGGCCGGCCTCGAGGGTATCGAGCATCTGGGTGGCATACGGCAGCCAGGTCTCCCCCTCCGGCGTCAGGCGCAGGCTGCGGGTCGAGCGGGCGAACAGGCGAATATTGAGGATCGTCTCCAGACGCTTAATCGCCGCGCTCACCTGCGCCGGTTGCTGCCCCGCCTCGCGCGCGGCGTCGCTAAAACTGCCCAGTGCCGCGGCGCGGACAAATAAGGTCAGATCTTCCAGCCTGAACATGCCGATACTCCCCTGCTTCAGATTGCTCCCAAAATAGGCATCACCGTCGCTGCAACGCAAGCGGCGCAGGACTTGCGCCGTGTTTTGCTTACACTTTTTAAAAATCCAGTGCTTGCCATTTCAGCAACGCATCAGGAATGATACGAGGCTGCTATTTTGAGTCCAGGTAATATTGAGGAAACTATGCGTAAAACAAAAATGATGCTTCTGGGCGTACTCCTTGCCACCGCCGGCGCCAGCTGGACGGCTTCTGCCGCGGGGATCGATCAGTATGCGCTGAAAGAGTTCACCGCCGACTTCACCCAGTTTCACATTGGCGACACCGTTCCGGCGATGTACCTCACCCCCGAATACAACATCAAAGGGTGGCAGCAGCGTAATCTGCCCGCGCCGGACGCCGGCAGCCACTGGACCTATATGGGCGGTAACTACGTGCTGATCACCGACACCGAAGGCAAAATCCTCAAGGTGTACGATGGCGAGATCTTCTATCATCGCTGATCCGCTCAAACTCCGCATCCGCCCCGGCGAACCAGCGGACTCTCCGGCGCTGCGCCAGCTCTTTCTGCGGGCGCGCAGTGCGTCGTGGACCTGGCTTCCCTCCACGACGTGGCGGCTGGAAGATTTCGATGCCGCCACCGCTGATGAACAGCTGTGGGTCGCGAAATACGACGGCCTGCCGGTGGGCTTTGCCGCCGTATGGACCGCCGATAACTTTCTTCACCATCTGTTCGTCGACCCGGACTGGCAGGGCAAACATATCGGCAGCGCGCTGCTGGCGCAGGTCGAACAGACCTTTACCGCCAGCGGGACGCTGAAGTGCCTGATGGAAAATAAAAACGCCCTGCGCTTCTACCAGCGTCACGGCTGGACCATCGAAGCACAGGGCGCCTCGCCCGAGGGCGGATACTGGCTGATGCGCTCGCCGCGGCCTTAAACGGCGCGGAAGGCAATCTCACCCGGGATCACTTCTCCCTGCCAGTACATCTGGGCCGCCACCCGACCCGCCAGCTGGCGGTAGATGTCGGTAAATTCGCTTTCCGGACGCGCCACCACCGTCGGCGTGCCGTTATCCAGATCTTCCCGCAGCGTAATATGCAGCGGCAGCTGGCCCAGCAGCTGGGTGTGGTATTTCTCGGCCAGTTTTTGTGCGCCGCCGGTGCCGAAGATCGGCTCATGGTGCCCGCAGTTGCTGCAGATATGCATGCTCATGTTTTCCACGATCCCCAGCACTGGCACTTCCACTTTTTCGAACATCACGATGCCTTTTTTGGCGTCGATCAGCGCGATATCCTGCGGCGTGGTGACTACCACCGCGCCGGTGACCGGAATGTTCTGCGCCAGCGTCAGCTGGATGTCGCCAGTGCCCGGCGGCATATCCAGCACCAGGTAGTCGAGATCCGGCCACAGGGTCTCCTGCAGCATCTGCATCAGCGCCTTGCTGGCCATCGGCCCGCGCCACACCATGGCGTTGTCGTCGGTCACCAGGTAGCCGATGGAGTTGGTGGCCAGACCGAACTTCATGATCGGCGCCATATGGGTACCGTCCGGCGAGGTCGGGCGGCTGTCTTCCGCGCCAAGCATGGTCGGAATCGACGGGCCGTAGATATCGGCATCCAGAATGCCCACCTTCGCCCCTTCCGCGGCGAGCGCCAGCGCCAGGTTTACCGCCGTGGAGGATTTACCGACGCCGCCTTTCCCGGAGCTGATGGCGATAATGTTCTTCACGCCGTTGATGCCGGGCTGGTTTTTCACGCGCTTGAGGGTCGCGATGCTGTGGGTCAGCTTCCAGTCGATGGCCTTCGCGCCAGTGATGCGCAACAGCTCGGCACTGCACTGCTCTTTGAGCGCTTCGAAGGCGCTGCTCCAGACGAACGGCATTTGTAGCTCGATATGAACGGTATCGTCCAGCCAGGCGACATGGTGCAGCGCCTTGAGGGTGGTGAGATTATGCTTCAGGGTTGGGTGCTGGAAATTGGCCAGCGTCCCGGCGACCATCGCGCGGAGGCGCTCGGGGGATTTGGCCTGGGATTGCGAATTCATCCCGACTCCTTTGTTGTTTTGAGATGCTTTCAGTAATCACAGAGTTTATCACAGGAAAGGATTATCCATATATGGGCAGCCATTTATGGCGCACCCACAGCCCTTTTGGTAATATCGGAAGCCCTTTTTACAACAGAAGATGTAATGCTCACTATGACTCAAGTCGCGAAGAAAATTCTGGTAACGTGCGCCCTGCCGTACGCCAACGGCTCCATCCACCTCGGCCACATGCTGGAGCACATCCAGGCTGATGTCTGGGTCCGTTACCAGCGAATGCGCGGCCACGAGGTCAACTTCATCTGCGCCGACGACGCCCACGGCACGCCGATCATGCTCAAGGCGCAACAGCTCGGTATCACTCCGGAGCAGATGATTGGCGAGATGAGTCAGGAGCATCAGACCGATTTTGCCGGCTTCGACATCAGCTACGATAACTATCACTCGACGCACAGCGACGAGAACCGCGAACTGTCGGAGCTTATCTACACCCGTCTGAAAGAGAACGGTTTTATCAAAAACCGCACCATCTCTCAGCTCTACGATCCGGAAAAAGGCATGTTCCTGCCGGACCGTTTTGTGAAAGGCACCTGTCCGAAGTGTAAATCTCCGGACCAGTACGGCGATAACTGCGAAGTGTGCGGCGCGACCTACAGCCCCACCGAACTGATCGACCCGAAATCGGTGGTCTCCGGCGCCACGCCGGTGATGCGTGACTCCGAACACTTCTTCTTCGACCTGCCGTCGTTCAGCGAAATGCTGCAGGCGTGGACCCGCAGCGGCGCGCTGCAGGAGCAGGTGGCGAACAAAATGCAGGAGTGGTTCGAATCCGGCCTGCAGCAGTGGGACATCTCCCGCGATGCGCCGTACTTCGGCTTCGAAATTCCGAACGCGCCGGGCAAATATTTCTACGTCTGGCTGGACGCGCCGATCGGCTACATGGGCTCTTTCAAGAACCTGTGCGACAAGCGCGGCGACACCACCAGCTTCGACGAATACTGGAAGAAAGACTCCACGGCCGAGCTGTATCACTTTATCGGCAAGGACATCGTCTACTTCCACAGCCTGTTCTGGCCGGCGATGCTGGAAGGCAGCCAGTTCCGTAAACCGACCAACCTGTTCGTGCATGGCTACGTGACGGTCAACGGCGCGAAGATGTCTAAGTCGCGCGGCACCTTCATTAAGGCCAGCACCTGGCTGAAGCACTTTGATGCCGACAGCCTGCGCTACTACTACACCGCCAAGCTCTCTTCGCGCATCGATGATATCGACCTCAACCTGGAAGACTTTATCCAGCGCGTTAACGCCGACATCGTCAACAAGGTGGTTAACCTCGCTTCGCGCAACGCCGGCTTTATCAGCAAGCGTTTTGACGGCGTGCTGGCCGCTGAGCTGGCCGACCCGGCGCTGTACAAAACCTTCACCGACGCGGCGGAAAGCATCGGCGAAGCGTGGGACAGCCGCGAGTTCGGTAAGGCCATCCGCGAAATCATGGCCCTCGCCGACGTGGCCAACCGCTATGTCGATGAGCAGGCGCCGTGGGTGGTGGCGAAACAGGAAGGCCGCGACGCCGACCTGCAGGCCATCTGCACCATGGGCCTGAATATGTTCCGCGTGCTGATGACCTGGCTGAAGCCGGTCTTGCCGCAGCTGGCCGCGCGTGCGGAAGCGTTCCTCAACAGCGAGCTGAGCTGGGACGCCATCCAGCAGCCGTTGCTGGCGCATAAGGTCAATCCGTTTAAGGCGCTGTACAACCGCATCGAGATGAAGCAGGTGGAAGCCCTGGTGGAAGCCTCTAAAGAAGAGGTGAAAGCCACCGCGGCGCCGGTCACCGGTCCGCTGGCGGACGATCCGATTCAGGAAACCATCACCTTTGACGATTTCGCCAAAGTCGACCTGCGCGTGGCGCTGATTGAAAACGCGGAATTCGTCGAGGGCTCCGACAAGCTGCTGCGCCTGACGCTGGATCTTGGCGGCGAGAAGCGTAACGTCTTCTCCGGCATCCGCTCCGCTTATCCGGATCCGCAGCCGCTGATTGGCCGCCTGACGGTGATGGTCGCCAACCTGGCGCCGCGCAAAATGCGCTTCGGCATCTCGGAAGGGATGGTGATGGCCGCCGGCCCTGGCGGGAAGGATATCTTCCTGTTAAGCCCTGACGACGGCGCGAAGCCGGGTCAGCAGGTGAAATAATAAAAAAGCCGGAGAATATCTCCGGCTTTTTTTTGCCCGGCGGCGCTACGCTTGCACGGGCCGACGGGTTTTGTAGGCCGGGTAAGGCGAAGCCGCCCCCGGCTAACCATCACGCCTTCGGGTTATGCACCCGCTGGGTCAGGCCGCGCAGGAAATTGCGCAGAAACTGGTCGCCGCACTCGCGGTAGTTTTTGTGGTCAGGCGATCGCATCATGGCGGTCACTTCCGGCACCGAGACGCGGTATTTCTGCTCGCTCATGATCGCCACAATATCATCCGTTTTCAGCGAGAAGGCGATCCGCAGCTTTTTCAGCACCGTATTGTTATTCACCCGGCGCTCCAGCGCCAGCTCCGGCGCTGAATCGTCTTTACCGCGCTTGTCATAGATAAGGCCGTTGAGGAAACCCGACAGGATAATGTCCGGGCAGCGGACAAAGCCCTCTTCATCCTCTTTCGTCGTCCAGGTGTCGAAGCTGGCGGAGGTGGATTCCATATCGGATAGCGCAAGAATGCGCACCATATCGTTATTATTGACTTTCAGGGTGTAGCGCAGGCTACGAAGAATATCATTACTGAGCATGAGTGCCTTTTACTGTCGATGATGCAATGGGGCGCAGTGTAGCAGCTTTACAGGCCAATCGCCTCTTTCAGACTTTTTAAATAGCGCCGGCTCACCGGCACCGTTTGCCCGGCGCGCATCAGCAGCTCCGCCTGACCATTCTCCTCCAGGCGAATCTCCTTCAGGTGCGCCATATTCACCAGATACTGGCGATGACAGCGCAGCAGCGGCGTGCGGCTCTCAAGGGTGCGCAGGGTTAGCTCGGTAAACCCTTCCTTGCCCTCGCGGTCGGTCACGTAGATCCCGCTCATCCGGCTGCTGACAAAGGCCACATCCTCCATCTGCAGCAGCCAGATACGGCTGTGGCCGGTACAGGGTATGTATTTCAGCGTCTGCCGGGCGTCATCCAGCAGCGACACATCCTGCAGATTACGCTCCTGGCGCAGGCGGGCTAGGGTTTTCTCCAGCCGGGCAGCTTCAATCGGCTTGAGCAGATAGTCAAAGGCGTGCTCCTCAAAGGCTTTCACCGCGTATTCATCAAAGGCGGTGAGAAACACGATATAGGGGCGGTGCTCCGGGTCGAGCATCCCGACCATCTCCAGGCCGCTGATGCGCGGCATCTGGATGTCGAGAAACAACACGTCGGGACGCAGCTTATGGACCGCGCCAATCGCCTCCACCGCGTTGCCGCATTCGCCGACGATCTCGATATCGCGCTGAGTCTCCAGCAAAATACGCAGGTTTTCCCGCGCCAGCGGCTCATCATCGACGATCAATACTCTCAGCATGCATTCTCCTCCAGGGGCAAACGTAGGGTGACACGGGTAAACCGCTCCGGTTCGCAGGTGACGCTGATGCCGCAGTCGGCGCCAAAACGCGCCCGTAGCCGCCTGTCCACCAGATTCATCCCCAGCCCGCTGGCCTGAGGGTTGGCCCGGTACAGCCCGGCGTTATCTTCGATATCCAGCTGCAGCCAGCGATCGTCCTGGCTGGCGCGAATGGTAATTTCGCCGACGCCAAGATGTTGCGAAGTGCCATGCTTAATGGCGTTCTCCACGATCGGCTGCAGGGTAAAGGCCGGCAGCTGGTGATGCGCCAGCCCTTCCGGCACCGCCATCTGGATCTGCAGGTTAGCCTGAAAGCGGGCCTTCTCAATCTGCAGGTAGGCGTTAACATGCTCGATCTCATCGGCGAGGGTGACGATTTCTGTCGGCCGCTTCAGGTTCTTGCGAAAGAAGGTCGACAGATACTGCACCAGCTGGCCGGCCTGCTCGCTGTCGCGACGGATCACCGCCTTCAGGGTGTTAAGCGCGTTAAACAGGAAGTGCGGGTTGACCTGGGCATGCAGAAGCTTGATTTCGGATTGCGTCAGCAGCGCCTTCTGCCGCTCGTACTGCCCGGCGAGGATCTGCGCCGACAGCAGCTGGGCAATCCCCTCCCCCAGGGTGCGGTTGATCGAACTGAACAGGCGGTTTTTCGCCTCATACAGTTTGATGGTGCCGATCACCCGCTGGTTCTCGCCGCGCAAGGGGATCACCAGCGTCGACCCCAGCTTACAGTGCGGATGAATCGAGCAGCGGTAGGGCACCTCGTTGCCGTCGGCATACACCACCTCGCCAGTCTCAATCGCCCGTTGCGTATACGAGGAGGAGATAGGTTTGCCCGGCAGGTGATGGTCGTCGCCGATGCCGGTAAACGCCAGCAGCTTGTCGCGGTCGGTGATCGCCACCGCGCCGATATCCAGCTCCTGGATCAGCACCTGGGCCACCTTCATGCTGTTCTCTTCGTTGAACCCCTGACGCAGGATCCCCTCGGTGGACGCCGCCACCTTCAGCGCCGTGGCGGAAAAGGCGGAGGTGTACTTCTCGAACATCGCCCGCTTGTCCAGCAGAATGCGCATAAACAGCGCCGCGCCGACGGTATTGGTTACCATCATCGGCGCGGCAATGCTCTGCACCAGATGCAGGGCGTCCTGGAACGGGCGGGCGATCAGCAGAATAATCATCATCTGCACCAGCTCGGCCACGAAGGTGATCGCCCCGGCGGTCAGCGGGCTAAAGACTTTGTCCGGCCGGCCGCGCTTGACCAGCACGCTGTGCACCAGACCGCCCAGCAGCCCCTCGACGATAGTGGAGACCATGCAGCTTAAGGCGGTCATCCCCCCCAGCGAGTAGCGGTGCAGGCCGCCGGTCAGCCCCACCAGCCCGCCGACCACCGGGCCGCCGAGCAGGCCGCCCATCACGGCGCCGATGGCGCGGGTGTTGGCGATAGAGTCTTCGATATGCAGACCAAAATAGGTCCCCATAATGCAGAAAATGGAGAAGGTGACGTAGCACAGCAGCTTGTGCGGCAGGCGAACGGTGACTTGCATCAGGGGGATAAACAGTCGGGTTTTGCTCATCAACCACGCGATGACCAAAAATACGCACATCTGCTGAAGCAGCAGCAACACCAGATCAAACTCGTACATACCCGCAAACCACACATTCCTGAAAGCGCGTACCTTACACTGCCTGGCGGAGACTTTCTTTGAAGCCCTGCATAAAAATGAAAAATGACGGGCAGGATCACACTTTTTTGCGGCGCGTGACGCAGCGAAAGCGGCAAAAAGCCCGGCGCGGCGCGCTAAACCGCAATTAATGTTTCATTAACACCTGTGCTTCACCGTATAATCCCCCTGTTAACATCAGGAGCCTATTATGAAGCCAGCGAAAATCGCGGTCGTCACTCTCTTCTTACTTATGGCCATCGGCGGGATCAGCGGCGTGATGCTGGCCGGCTATTCCTTTATTGTACGTGGCGGTGTCGGCTGAGCCAGCGGGCCAGGCGCTCAAATACGCGGTCGACAATAATCGCCGCCAGCGCCACCAGCAGCGCCCCCTGCACGATATAGGCGGTATTAAACCCGCTCAGGCCGATGATGATCGGCGTCCCAAGCGTATTGGCCCCCACCGTCGAGGCTATCGTCGCGGTACCAATATTGACGATGACCGACGTGCGGATCCCCGCCAGGATCACCGGGGCCGCCAGCGGCAGCTCCACCTTGCACAGACGCTGCCAGCCGGTCATGCCCATCCCTTCTGCCACTTCTGACACGCCCGACGGTATCGACCCCAGACCGGCCAGAGTCCCTTGCAGCACCGGCAATATGCCATACAGCGCGAGGGCGATCAGCGCCGGCAGCCAGCCAAAGCCCAGCACCGGCACCGCCATCGCCAGCACCGCCACCGGCGGAAAGGTCTGCCCGATAGCGGCGATGGTCTCCACCAGCGGACGAAACGCGCTGCCCGCGGGCCGGGTGACCGCCACCCCTGCCCCCAGCCCGACAGCGGTCGCCGCGAGGCTGGACGCCGCCACCAGCCAGCCGTGATCGACAGTGAGCGCCCAGAAGCTCTCCTGCTGGTAGACCGGCCGCGGCAGTTCCGGAAACAGCCGGCTGAACAGCGGCGCGCTGTAGGGCAGCCCCGCCAGCAGGCCGATAAACAGCGCGCTAAGCCACCACAGCGGCTCACGAAGCGCCTTCATGACTCGCCTCCTGGCGCAGCAGATCGGCAAAATGCAGCGTGCCGCAGGGTTGCCCCTCGGCATCCACCACCGGCAGCGCTTCGCAGCGCCGGGCGACAAACTGCGACAGCGCTTCCCGCAGGGTCATGGTGACGGTCAGCCCCTCGCCCGCCAGCCGCTCGTCGGGACGCAGATAGTCCCGCACCTCGCGCAGCGACAGCAGGCGCACGCCCAGCTCGCTGCGGCCAAAAAAGGTTTGCACAAAGCGATTCTCTGGCCGCATGAGCATCTCAAGCGGCGCCCCCTGCTGGACCACCTCGCCGCCGTCCATCAGCACCAGGTGGTCCGCGAGACGCAGCGCTTCGTCAATATCATGGGTCACCAGGACAATCGTCCGCCCCAGCAGGCGATGGATGCGCAGCATCTCCTGCTGCAGCGCCTCACGGGTCACCGGGTCGAGGGCGCCGAAGGGCTCATCCATCAGCAGTACCTCCGGGTCTGCCGCCAGCGCCCGCGCCACCCCGACCCGCTGCTGCTGGCCGCCGGAGAGCTGATGAGGGTAGCGGTCGCGCAGCGTTGCCTCCAGCCCCAGCAGCGCCATCAGCTCGTCGACCCGGTCGGCGATCCTCCCCCGCGGCCATTTTTGCAGCTGCGGCACGGTGGCGATATTCTGCGCCACCGTCCAGTGGGGAAACAGGCCGATGGACTGGATGGCATAGCCCATCCGCCGCCGCAGGGTCAGGAGCGGCTGCTGGCGAATGTCTTCGCCGGCAAAGCGAATCATGCCCCGGTCCGGCTCCAGCAGGCGGTTGATCATTTTCAGCGTCGTCGACTTGCCCGAGCCGGAGGTTCCCACCAGCACCGAGAAAGCGCCTTCGCGCAGCTGCAGGGTCAGGTCCTTCACCGCCGGGTGGCCGGCAAACGCTTTGCTGACCCCTTCAAATTCAATCATTGGCCTCTCCTTTCAGCCAGGCGCCCCACAGGGCGAACAGGGCATCCACGACCACCGCCAGGGCAATGGTCGGCACGACCCCGAGCAGCACCAGATCCAGCGCGCTGCTCAGCAGCCCCTGGAACACCAGCGCGCCAAAGCCGCCGGCGCCGATCAGCGCCGCCACCACCGCCATGCCGACGGTTTGCACGCTGACCACCCGCAGGCTGCGCAACAGCACCGGCATCGCCAGCGGGAGCTGCACCTGACGAAAACGCTGTCCGGCGCTCATGCCCATCGCCGTCGCGCTCTCCAGCGCATCCCGCGGCACCTGCTGCAGGCCGGTCACCACCCCGCGCACCAGCGGCAGCAGCGCATACAACGTCAGGGCGATCAGGGCCGGCGCCACGCCGGTCCCGGAGACGCCCAGCTCGCCCAGCGCCGGGAAATAGCGCGCCAGACCGGCAAGCGGGGCAATCAGCAGGCCGAACAGCGCCACCGACGGGATAGTCTGGATCACATTGAGCACGGTGAAGGCCGGCGCCTGCCAGCGCGGACGCCGCCAGAGCCATACCCCCAGCGGCAGGCCAATGATCAGGCCCGGCAGCAGGGTGCCAAACAGCAGAAGCAGATGCTGGCGCAGGGCGTCGTCAAACACCTCCTGGCGGTTGGCATACTCCTTCAGCAGCGAGAGCTGATCGAGCGCCCCGGCGGCGAGCAGGATGATGGGCAGAAGCCAGACTTGCGCATTGAGCAGCCAGCGCCACAGCGGCCGGGCGGTAAGATGACGAATGGCCTCGCTGGCCAGCAGCAGGCAGAGCGCCAGCGACAGCCACAAACCGCTGCCGGGCGAGGTGCGCGCCAGCGGCGAGCCGTGCCGGGAGAGCTCAATCGCCGCCTGGCCGCTGCCCCAGATAAGCAGCGGGAAGAGCAGTTCGGCCAGCAGCAGATGGAGAAGCGGCGCAACCCTGCCCGGCAGCCAGCAGAGCAGGATCCCGGCGAGGGCTGCCGCCAGCTGAACGCCGGCGAGCCAGGGCATCACCTGCCACAGCCCGCGCCCTTCCCCGGAGAGTAAGCGATTCGGCGCGTAAGCGATAAACGGCAGCGCCAGCGTAACCAGCAGCAGGCCTGTCAGCAGCAGGCCGACGCGGTGAGTACAGCGAATGGTCACCGGTGGCTTACTTCAGCAGGCCTTTCTGCTGCAGATAATCTGCCGCCACGCGCTTCGCATCCTGGCCTTCCACCGCGATGCGGGCGTTGAGCTGTTGCAGGGTCTTTTCATCGAGGCTGGCGAAGACCGGCTTCAGCCAGTCGGCGATCTGCGGGTAGGCTTTAAGCACCGCCTCGCGCACCACCGGCGTCGGGGCGTAAATCGGCTGCACGCCCTGCGGGTCGCTCAGCGTCTGTAACCCCAGAGCCGCCACCGGGCCGTCGGTGCCGTAGGCCATCGCCGCGTTGACGCCGGAGGTCTGCTGCGCCGCCGCTTTGATGGTCACCGCCGTATCGCCTCCGGCCAGCGACAGCAGCTGGTTCTGGTTGAGTTTGAAGTCATACGCTTTTTCAAACGCCGGCAGCGCGTCCGGGCGTTCAATAAACTCCGCCGAAGCCGCCAGCTTAAATTCGCCGCCCTGCTGCAGATAGCGGCTGAGGTCGGCCAGCGAGGTCAGATGATTTTTCTCCGCCAGCTCCTGGCGCACGGCGATGGTCCAGGTGTTGTTAGCCGGCGCCGGGGTGAGCCATACCAGCTGATGTTTCTCCTGATCCAGGCGTTTCACCTTCTCATAGCCCTGCCGGGCATTCTTCCATGCCGGGTCATTTTCATCTTTAAAGAAGAAAGCGCCATTGCCGGTATACTCCGGGTAGATATCCAGCTCGCCGGCGACAATCGCCCCGCGCACCACCGGCGTGGTGCCGAGCTGGATTTTATTAATCGTTTTGACGCCGTGGTTTTCCAGCACTTGCTGGATCATATTGCCCAGCAGCGCCCCTTCGGTATCAATTTTCGAGCCGACCTTCACCGGCTCCGCCGCCTGCAGCGGCACACTTATCAGGGCGGCCAGCGCCAGCGCGCCGGACCATTTCGTCGCCATCTTCATCCCGCTTCCCTCAGTTCTTTTGCGCTTCGCTTACAGAAGCTTAAGAGAAAAGCGTAGTCCATTTGCCAGCGATACGAAAAAGAAAAGGCCGATTAATCGGCCTTTAACGTGTGACGTTGGGCTTAAGGGCTCTGCCTTACAACAGCTCAAACTCGCTCTGCTTCACGCGGGCGGAGTCCACGCCGATAAAGACATTGAATTTGCCCGGCTCAGCGACGTATTTCATCTGCTGGTTCCAGAACTTCAGCGCGTCGACGTCGATCGGGAAGCTGACGGTTTGCGTTTCACCCGGCTTGAGGGTGACCTTTTTAAAGCCGCGCAGCATTTTCACCGGCCGGCTCATGGAGGCGGTGACGTCCTGCAGATACAGCTGAATGACCGTCGCCCCTTCGCGTTTGCCGGTGTTGGTCACCTGCACGCTGGCGGTCACGCTGCCGTCGCGCGGCAGGGTGGCCGACGACATGGTGACATCGGAGACGCTAAAGGTGGTGTAGCTCAGGCCGTAGCCAAACGGGTACAGCGGGCCGTTGGCCTCATCGAAGTAACGCGAGGTGTACTTGTTCGGCTTCTCCGGATTATACGGCCGACCGGTATTGAGGTGGCTGTAGTAGGTTGGGATCTGCCCCACCGAGCGCGGGAAGGACATCGGCAGCTTGCCCGACGGGTTATAGTCGCCAAACAGCACGTCGGCGATGGCATGCCCGCCTTCGGTGCCGGCAAACCAGGTCTCCAGCAGCGCATCGGCTTGCTGATCCTCTTTCACCAGCGCCAGCGGACGGCCGTTCATCAGCACCAGCACCAGCGGTTTGCCGGTGGCTTTGAGGGCGGCAATCAGATTGCGCTGGCTCTGCGGCAGGGTGATGTCGGTCCGGCTGGAGGCCTCATGGGCCATCCCCTGCGCCTCGCCCACTACGGCGACCACCACGTCGGCTTGCTTCGCCGCCGCGACGGCTTCGTCGATCATTTCCTGCGGCGAGCGCGGGTCAACCTGCACTGCTTTCTCATACAGATTGAGGAAATCAACAATGCCTTTGTCGTCGGTAACGTTCGCCCCTTTGGCGTAAATCACTTTGCCGTTATCGCCCAGCGCTTCTTTGATGCCGGTCAGGACGGTCACCGACTGATCGGCCACGCCCGCCGCCGACCAGCTGCCCATCATGTCGCGTTTGCTGTCCGCCAGCGCGCCCACCACCGCGATAGTGCCGGATTTTTTCAGCGGCAGCGTATCGAGACGGTTTTTCAGCAGCACCAGGCTCTCGCGGGCCACTTCGCGCGCCTCTTTACGATGCAGACGGCTTTCCGCGTTGGTGTCCTGCGGGTCAGAATCTTTTGGTCCCAGGTGGCTGTACGGATCGTTGAACAGCCCCATGTCATATTTGACGTTGAGCACGTGACGGGTGGCGTCATCCAGCTCAGCCATGGTCACCTTGCCGGATTTCACCAGCCCCGGCAGGTATTTGCTGTAATACTCGTCGCTCATGCTCATGTTGATGCCGGACTTCAGCGCCACGCGCACCGCGTCTTCCGGGTCGGAGGCCACGCCGTGCTTGATCAGCTCTTTGATGGCGCCGTGGTCGGAAACCGTGATGCCTTTAAAGCCCCACTGGTCGCGCAGGACATCTTTCAGCAGCCAGGAATCGGCGGTCGCCGGGGTGCCGTTCAGCGAATTCAGGGCCACCATCACCGCGCCGCTGCCGGCATCGAGTCCGGCTTTATACGGCGGCATATAGTCGTTGAACAGACGCTGCGGGCTCATGTCGACCGTGTTGTACTCTTTCCCGCCCTCCACTGCGCCGTAGGCGGCGAAGTGCTTGACGCTGGTCATCACCGAATAGCGATCCGCCGGGCTCTTGCCCTGCATCGACTCCACCATCGCCTGGCCCATCATCGTGGTCAGATACGTGTCTTCCCCGAAGCCTTCGGAAGCGCGTCCCCAGCGCGGGTCGCGGGAGACGTCGACCATCGGCGCCCAGGTCATGTTCAGCCCGTCATCGGCGGCTTCATAAGCTGACACGCGGCCCACGGTTTTCACCGCGTCGAGGTTAAACGACGAGGCCAGACCGAGGCTTATCGGGAAGACAGTGCGCTGGCCGTGCAGCACATCGTAGGCAAAGAACAGCGGGATCTTCAGGCGACTAAGCTGCATCACCTGATCCTGCATGACGCGGATATCCGGACGGGTGACGGTGTTAAAAATCGCTCCCACCTGGCCCGCTTTGATCATCTCGCGGATCGCTTCTTTCGGGTTATCCGGGCCGACGCTTATCAGACGCAGCTGGCCGATTTTCTCGTCCACGGTCATTTTTTTCAGCAGGTCGGTAACAAAGGCATCCCGCGCCTGCGGGGTCAGGGGGTGGTTACCAAACAGTTCATCCGCCAGCGCGGGTTGCAGCGCCAGACTCACGGCGACGCCTACAGTGCAGAGCCATTTCATTGTTATCTCGCTTTTTCTCAGACGGGGACTTGGTAAAACATAATAAAAACCGCAGTTTGCCATATATATAAACAACGCGCCCGCAGAATGCTAAGGTTCTTCTCTGATTTTTGCGAAACATTCATGCATCAAATTGTCATACAAAGCGCTATGCTTATCCTCGATATTTCGCGCACCACCACAAGGAGTGGAACATGTCATCTGCACCCACTAACACGCATAAAACGTTTCTGGCTGACCTGGCGCGCCTGGTTGGCCCTGCGCATCTGCTGACCGACCCGGCAAAAACCCAGCGCTACCGCAAAGGCTTCCGCTCCGGCCAGGGCGAAGCGCTGGCGGTTGTCTTTCCCGGCACCCTGCTGGAACTCTGGCGCGTGCTTAACGCCTGCGTCGACGCCGATAAAATCATTTTGATGCAGGCGGCCAACACCGGCCTGACCGAAGGCTCCACCCCCAACGGCAATGATTACGATCGCGAGATCGTGATTATCAGCACCCTGCGCCTGGATAAGCTGCATCTGCTGGACAAAGGCGAGCAGGTGCTGGCCTGGCCCGGCACCACTCTCTATTCACTGGAAAAAGCGCTGAAACCGCTGGGGCGCGAGCCGCACTCGGTGATCGGCTCATCGTGCATCGGCGCGTCGGTGATCGGCGGGATCTGCAACAATTCCGGCGGCTCCCTGGTGCAGCGCGGGCCAGCCTATACCGAGATGTCGCTGTTCGCGCAGATTGACGCCGACGGTAAGCTAAAGCTGGTCAACCATCTGGGCATCGATCTCGGCAGTACGCCGGAGCAGATCCTCAGCCGACTCGACGACGAGCGGATCAGCGATAGCGATGTGCTGCATGATGGCCGCCACGCCCACGATCACGACTATGTTACCCGCGTGCGCGATGTCGATGCCGACACCCCGGCGCGCTACAACGCCGACCCGGACCGCCTGTTCGAATCCTCCGGCTGCGCCGGTAAACTGGCGGTTTTCGCCGCGCGTCTCGATACCTTCCCGGCGGAGAAGCGCCAGCAGGTGTTTTACATTGGCACCAATCAGCCGCAGGTATTGACCGAGATCCGCCGCCATATCCTCGCCGAGTTCCAGCATCTGCCGGTGGCCGGGGAATATATGCACCGCGATATTTACGATATCGCCGAGAAGTATGGCAAAGACACCTTCCTGATGATCGACAAGCTCGGCACCGACAAAATGCCGTTCTTCTTCACCATGAAGGGGCGCACCGACGCGATGCTGGAGAAAGTGTCGCTGTTTAAGCCGCACTTTACCGACCGCTTTATGCAGAAGCTCGGCCACGTCTTCCCGGCGCATTTACCGGAGCGGATGAAAACCTGGCGCGACAAATATGAACACCATCTGCTGCTGAAGATGGCCGGCGACGGCATCGAAGAAGCGCAGCGCTGGCTGACGGCGTACTTCCAACAGGCCGAGGGGGAGTTCTTCGCCTGCACGCCGGAGGAAGGCAGCAAAGCGTTCCTCCATCGCTTTGCCGCCGCGGGCGCGGCGATCCGCTATCAGGCGGTGCATGCTGACGAGGTGGAAGATATTCTGGCGCTGGATATCGCCCTGCGCCGCAACGATACCGAGTGGTTCGAACATCTGCCGCCGGAAATCGACAGCCAGCTGGTGCATAAGCTCTACTATGGCCACTTTATGTGCCATGTATTCCATCAGGATTACATCGTCAAGAAAGGGGTCGACGCCCATGCGCTGAAGGAGCAGATGTTGGCGTTGCTGAAAGCCCGCGGCGCCCAGTACCCGGCGGAGCATAACGTGGGTCATCTGTATGAAGCGCCGGAGAGCCTGCAGCAGTTCTATCGCCAGAACGATCCGACCAACAGCATGAACCCGGGGATCGGCAAAACCAGCAAGCAGAAATACTGGGGTGAAGCGGCCCCGGCGCCAGTCTCCCCGACAGATCCGCAATAATCGGCGGCAGGACTATTCAGCCTGGCGCTTCTGTATTACGCTGCACGCCGGAGAATGTCTCTCCGGCAGATTCAGGAGCGCCGCCATGCCTGCAGAGGCCCCGTTACTCGACAGTGATTTAGAAATTCGTGAAGCGCTGCCCGACGATGCGCACGCCATCGCCGCGCTGTATGTCTGGCACGTGCTCAATGGTCGCGCCTCCTTCGAAGAGATCCCCCCCACCGTTGACGAAATGCGTAAACGGATCCAGACCGTGCGCGATAACGGGCTGCCCTGGCTGGTAGCGCTTTGGCGCGGGGCTATCGTCGGCTACTGCTACGCCACTTTCTATCGCCCGCGCCCGGCCTATCGCTACACCCTCGAAGAATCGATCTACGTGGAATCCGGAATGGGCGGGCGCGGCATCGGCAGCGCGCTGCTGTCGCGGCTGATCGCCGAATGCGAGAAAGGCCCATGGCGGCAGATGCTGGCGATCATCGGCGATGGCCATAACAATGCCGGCTCGCTGGCGATCCATAAAAAGTTCGGTTTTACCGTGGCGGGTCAGCTGCGCAGCGTCGGCTATAAGATGGGCGACTGGCGGGATACGTTGATTATGCAGCGCGCGCTGGGTGACGGCGACTGGACGCTGCCGGAGTAATATTCGGCGTCACATCCCGCGGCTCGCGGTATAAACCCCCCAGCCCGATCGCCCGGCGGCGCTGCGCTTGCCGGGCCTACTAAGGGGCGGAACCCGGCGCCAAATAATGTAGGCCGGATAAGGCGTCCGCCGCCATCCGGCACAAACGCGGCACGGTGCCGGGTATATTGCCCGGCGGCGCTGCGCTTGCCGGGCCTGCGAAGGAGGCGAACCCGGCGCCAAATAATGTAGGCCGGATAAGGCGTCAGCCGCCATCCGGCATAAACGCGGCACTCGGCGTGATTGCCCGGCGGCGCTGCGCTTGCCGGGCCTACTAAGGGGCCGAACCCGGCGCCAAATAACGTAGGCCGGATAAGGCGTCAGCCGCCATCCGGCACAA
>NZ_JBEAKW010000011.1:0-42132 GCF_040065795.1 Klebsiella sp. JB_Kp004
CTCGTAGGCCCGGTAAGCGCAGCGCCACCGGGCGATGACAGCAGGCACAGAGCCGATTTTGTGCCGGGTGGCGGCTGCGCCTTACCCGGCCTACGGGGTCCTCTCACAGGCTCATACCTCGTCGCCCCGGTAAGCGCAGCGCCGCCGGGGAGATCTGATTTACTGCTCAGTGATAACCTGCAGCGCGGTTTTACGCACCCGCGCGTACCACACCACCGTCAGCAGCCCGAGCCAGACCAGGCCGGCGATCAGCGCCATCCGCGTCTCGGCAAACATCCCCAGCACAGCGATGACCAGCCCCATAAACAGCAGCGTTAACAGCGGTGCCACCGGCCAGAACGGAACGGGGAAAGCAATCTGGCTGCGCTCTTCGGCAGACAAACTACGGCGCATGGCGAAATGGGACAGCAGGATCATCAGCCATACCCACACCGTGGCGAATGCCGCCAGCGAAGCAATCAGCACAAATACCTGCTCGGGGATCAGATAGTTCAGCACCACCGCCGCCAGCAGCGCGCCGCCCATGACCACCACCGTCATCCAGGGTACGCCGTTGCTGGCGATGCGCTGGAAGCTTTTCGGCGCCAGCCCCTCCTTCGACATGCCATACATCATGCGTCCGGCGCCGAAGATATCGCTGTTAATCGCCGAGATGCTGGCACTGATCACGATGATGTTAAGGATTGTCGCCGCCGCCGGGATCCCCAGACCGTCGAAAATCAGCACAAACGGACTCCCCTGCTCGCCAAAGCTGTTCCACGGGAAAATCGCCATCAGCACCGCCAGGGTGCAGACGTAGAACAGGATAATGCGCAGCGGAATGGTATTGATGGCCTGCGGGATGACCTTCTTCGGATCCTTAGCTTCCGCGGCGGTGACGCCGATAATCTCCACCCCGCCGAAGGCGAACATCACGATGCCAAGCGAAGCGATAACGCCCTGCCAGCCGTTAGGGGCAAAGCCGCCGTGGCTCCAGAGATTTTCCAGCCCGGTGGCCGGGAAGCTATGGCCGAAGCCAAAGAAGATGATCCCCGCCCCCGCCAGCATCATGGCGATAATCGCCACCACCTTCACCAGCGACAGCCAGAACTCCATCTCGCCGAACACCCGCACGTTGCACAGGTTCATGGCGCCGATAAAGAAGATGATGCTGAGGATCCAGATCCAGCGCGGGACATCGGGATACCACAATCCCATATAGATGCCGAAGGCGGTCACGTCGGCCAGGGCGACGATTACCATTTCAAAAGTGTAGGTCCAGCCGGTAATAAACCCGGCCAGCGGGCCGAGATACTGGCGGGCATAGCTGCCGAAGGAGCCGGAAACCGGGTTGCGCACCGCCATCTCGCCCAGCGCGCGCATGACGATAAACACCGCCGCGCCGCCAATCAAATAGGCCAGCAGCACCGCCGGGCCCGCCGCCTTGATGGCGGAAGCCGAGCCATAGAACAGCCCGGTGCCGATCGCGGAGCCGAGCGCAATAAATCGAATGTGTCGGGCATTGAGCCCGCGCAGCAGATGTGGCTTGTGTTGTTGTTGCATATACAGGTGTCCTGGTTTTTTTATTTGACGACAAATATGCGATGTAGGGCGGTCGGGGGAATGATTTCCCCCGACGCGGGTACAGAGAACAACGGTGATTAGTGCAGGCCTGGCAGTACCGCAGGCAGCAGACGCGTCAGGTGACGGGCCGCCAGAAGCGCAATGGCATTATCGATATCCGGGGCGAAGTAGCGATCCTGCGTATAGTGAGGGACGCGTTCGCGCAGCAGATGGCGCGCCTCTTCCAGCAGCGGGCTGGTGGTCAGCCCTTCGCGCATATCCAGCCCCTGCGCCGCCGCCAGCCACTCGACGGCCAGTACGCCGCGGGTGTTCTCGGCCATCGCCCACAGGCGGCGACCGGCCGCCGGCGCCATCGAGACGTGGTCTTCCTGGTTGGCGGAGGTCGGCAGACTGTCGACGCTGTGCGGGTGCGACAGCGCTTTGTTTTCACTGGCCAGCGCCGCCGCCGTGACCTGGGCAATCATAAACCCGGAGTTCACCCCGCCGTTTTTGACGAGGAACGGCGGCAGCTGCGACATATGGCTGTCCATCATCAACGCGATGCGACGCTCGGAGAGCGAGCCGATTTCGGCAATCGCCAGCGCGATATTATCCGCCGCCATCGCCACCGGCTCGGCGTGGAAGTTACCGCCGGAGATCACGTCATTCTCGGCGGCGAAGACCAGCGGGTTATCGGACACCGCGTTGGCTTCGGCCAGCAGCACCTCAGCCGCCTGGCGGATCTGGGTCAGGCAGGCGCCCATCACCTGCGGCTGACAGCGCAGGGAGTACGGGTCCTGCACCTTGCTGCAGTTATGGTGCGACAGCGAGATCGCGCTGTCGTCGGTCAGCAGATGGCGATACAGCGCCGCCGCGTCAATCTGCCCGCGCTGGCCGCGCACTTCATGGATGCGCGCATCAAACGGACGACGGGAGCCCAGCGCCGCTTCGGTGGTTAACGCCCCGCAGACGACCGCGGAGGCGAACAAATCTTCGGCTTCGAACAGACCGCGCAGGGCAAAAGCGGTCGACGCCTGGGTGCCGTTGAGCAGCGCCAGCCCCTCTTTCGCCGCCAGGGTAATCGGCTCCAGTCCCGCCTGACGCAGCGCTTCGGTGGCCGGCAGCCAGTCGCCGCCGCGTACCCGCGCTTTACCTTCGCCAAGCAGGGTCAGCGACATATGGGCCAGCGGCGCGAGGTCGCCGGAGGCGCCGACGGAGCCTTTCGCCGGGATCCACGGCGTCACGCCGGCATTCACCAGGCCAATCAGCGCCTGGATCACGCTCAGGCGGATCCCGGAGAATCCGCGGGACAGACTGTTAATCTTCAGCACCATAATCAGGCGCGCCAGGTCATCGTCCAGCGGCTCGCCAACGCCCGCCGCATGGGACAGCACCAGCGAACGCTGCAGGTTCTCCAGATCTTCCGTCGAGATACGGGTCTGCGCCAGCAGGCCAAAACCGGTGTTGATGCCGTAGGCGGTCCGCCCTTCGGCAAGGATAGCGTTGACGCAGGCCACGCTCTCGTCAATGGCGGCAAACGCGCCGCTGTCGAGGGTAATATTCACCGGGTGGCTGTAGATGTCGCGGAGCTGCGACAGGCTGAGTTGACCCGGGATCAGAGTTAAAGATTTCATTTCGCGTTCCCCTGCGTTGCCGCCACCATCGGAAGATTCAGACCCTGTTCTGCCGCGCATTCAATGGCAATCTCGTACCCCGCGTCAGCATGACGCATCACACCGGTGGCCGGGTCGTTGTGCAGGACGCGGGCGATACGCGCTGCCGCTTCATCGGTGCCATCGCAGACGATAACCATCCCGGAGTGTTGCGAGAAGC
Source organism: Klebsiella sp. JB_Kp004 (assembly GCF_040065795.1). Lineage (NCBI taxonomy): Bacteria > Pseudomonadati > Pseudomonadota > Gammaproteobacteria > Enterobacterales > Enterobacteriaceae > Klebsiella > Klebsiella sp. JB_Kp004. The sequence continues at coordinate 3,376 of NZ_JBEAKW010000011.1, forward strand.
CCATGCCTACCCCGCCGCCGTGGTGCAGCGACACCCAGGTCGCGCCGCTGGCGGTGTTGAGCAGCGCATTCAGCAGCGGCCAGTCAGAGACCGCGTCAGAGCCGTCGCGCATCGCTTCGGTTTCGCGGTTCGGGCTGGCGACGGAGCCGGAGTCAAGATGATCGCGGCCAATCACGATCGGCGCGGAGACTTCGCCGCTGCGCACCATTTCGTTAAACGCCAGGCCCAGCTTCTGCCGCCATTCCAGACCGACCCAGCAGATACGCGCCGGCAGTCCCTGGAAGCTGATGCGCTCGCGCGCCATATCCAGCCAATGGTGCAGATGCTTATCATCCTTGATGATCTCTTTCACTTTCGCGTCAGTCTTGTAGATATCCTGCGGATCGCCGGAGAGCGCCACCCAGCGGAACGGACCGATACCGCGGCAGAACAGCGGGCGGATATAGGCCGGCACGAAGCCCGGGAAATCGAAGGCGTTGCTGACGCCCACTTCCTGAGCCATCTGGCGAATGTTGTTACCGTAGTCGAAAGTCGGCACCCCCATCTCATGGAAGGCCAGCATCGCCTGCACGTGGTCGGCCATCGAGCGTTTCGCCGCCAGAATGGTGCCCTGCGGATCGGATTCAGCTTTCTGCTGATACGCTTCCCAGCTCCAGCCTTTCGGCAGATAGCCGTGCAGCGGGTCGTGGGCGCTGGTCTGGTCGGTGACCATATCCGGGCGCACGCCGCGTTTCACCAGCTCCGGCACGATCTCCGCGGCGTTGCCGCACAGCGCGATGGAGATAGCCCGGCCTTCGGCGGTGTATTTCTTGATACGCGCCAGGGCGTCATCCAGAGAAGTGGCCTGTTCGTCCACGTAGCGGGTGCGCAGACGGAAATCGATGCGGCTCTGCTGGCATTCAATATTCAGCGAGCAGGCGCCGGCCAGCGTCGCGGCCAGCGGCTGCGCGCCGCCCATGCCGCCCAGCCCGGCGGTTAGCACCCAGCGGCCTTTCAGGCTGCCCTGATAGTGCTGGCGACCGGCTTCGACGAAGGTTTCGTAGGTGCCCTGGACGATGCCCTGGCTGCCAATGTAGATCCAGCTGCCGGCGGTCATCTGGCCGTACATCGCCAGCCCTTTGGCATCCAGCTCGTTAAAGTGTTCCCAGGTCGCCCAGTGCGGAACCAGGTTGGAGTTAGCGATCAGCACGCGCGGCGAGTGTTCATGGGTTTTGAAAACGCCCACTGGCTTGCCGGACTGGACCAGCAGGGTCTCGTCGCTTTCCAGGTTCTTCAGCGCCTTCACGATAGCGTCATAGCATTCCCAGTTGCGCGCTGCGCGACCAATACCGCCATAGACCACCAGTTCGTGCGGGTTTTCGGCGACATCGGGATCGAGGTTATTCATTAACATACGCAGCGGGGCTTCGGTCAACCAGCTCTTCGCGGTCAGCGTCGTGCCTCTTGGCGCACGGACGTCCTGCTGGCGATATTTGCTTTGCGACATCGGGGTTTCTCCTGACAATGAACGTTGTTTACGTAGATACATATACTTGTCTATACAAGCATGCGCAAGCCAGGATTTAACAGAAATGATACAATTTTGTTATATTGCGTCAGCAATCACGTTTTGCTGACGCCAGCGTGGATCAGGAGCCAAAGCGGCCCTGCAGACGATAGCGGCTACCGGGGAACAGCAGGCGCGCGTGGGAGACGATGTGGGTTGTCGACCAGGTGCGGCGGCGGATCAGCAGGCAGGGATCGTGGGCGTGAATATGCAGCAGCGCGCACTCTTCCGCCGTGGCCTGCATCGCTTCAACAATATGTTCACCTTCTGTTAACGGGGCGATCAGCGACAGATAATCATGGGGCGTGGTGGCGGTATAATCCTGCTGGAGATAGTCCGGCACCACCGCGGCATTGACGCAGCGATCTTCGATTTGCACCGGCACCTCGTTTTCGTAATGCACCATCAGCGAGTGAAAGATGCGGGTGCCTTCCGCTACGCTGAGCGCCGCCGCCTGAATATGATCCGCCCGGGTCTCCTCCAGCAGCAGCACCTCGCAGCGGTGCTGATGGCGACGGGCAATAATTTCTTCGGCAATGCTGCGCACCTCAAACAGCGCCGACTGCCCTTTCGGCTCGGCGACAAAGGTCCCCACCCCTTGCAACCTGACCAGCAGGCCTTCATCCGTCAGCTCGCGCAGCGCGCGGTTGATGGTCATCCGGCTGAAGCCGAACTGGGCCACCAGCTCCGCTTCGGAAGGGATACGGTCATGCGGTCGCCAGACGCCGCTGTGAATTTTTTCACCGATAGCCTGCTTCACCTTCTCATAAAAAGGCGCGGGCGCGGAACGGGGTTGCTGTGAAAACATAGCCTGGCTTTCCTTTTGCAAAATGGGCGGCGAAACACCCAGAATATACCGGAATGGCTACTGCCACCAATGGACGATTTGCCATGCCAGACGGGCGGCCGCGCGGGCGCCCTGACCGTCAATGTCAAACTGCGGGTTGAACTCCACCAGATCCACCGCCTGCAGCTTACCGCTGCGGCACAGCGGCTCAACAATGCGCAGCAGGGTCGCCAGCGGCACGCCCAGCGCCGCCGGGGCCGACACCGCCGGCATTTCCCGCGCCGGGAGCACGTCGAGATCGATGGTCAGATACAGACGATCGTACTGCGCGATGTTGCGCTCAAGCTCCGCCAGCACCTGGGTTTCGAAGGCCTCCAGCACCTGGAGATCCTCCACGATAACCACCTCGCGCCGCGCCGCTTCCTCCCAGAGCGCCTGGGTGTTGGCCGCCCGACTGACGCCGATGCAGGTATAGTGAAAAGCGCGCTGCTGCGCGTCACACTCCAGCGCCAGCTGGCGGAACGGCGTCCCGGAGCTGGCGCGCTCGGCAACGCGCAGATCAAGATGCGCATCGAGATTAATAATACCCACTTTTTCGCCCGGGAAGGCATCCAGTACCCCCGCGCCATGACCGAAGGCGGTCTCGTGGCCGCCGCCCAGAACCAGCGTGCGTTTCCCGGCGCGCTGGCAGGCGGTCACCGCCTCGCGCAGCGCCTGATGCGCGGCTTCCAGCTGTTCGCCATCGACGCTAATCGTGCCCATATCCACGCAGCGGTCGTGGCCCTGATGGCTGGCCATATTGGCCAGCGCCCGGCGTAGGGTCGCCGGGCCGTCAGCCGCTCCGGTACGCCCTTTGTTGCGCCGGACGCCTTCGTCACAGGCGAAGCCAAGCAGCGCGATATCGCCGGGCAGCGCCTGCGGCGCGAAGCGTTCCGCGCGGGGGATGGTCTGAAACAGGCGCAGCGCATTCGGCGCTTCCGCACTATCATCGCGCCCCTGCCAAAGGTTGGCGGGCGTAGCTTGCCACAGCATCATTGCCATTCTCCTTGTACCACGCGTCCCCAGAGCGGACTGCGCCCCGGCTCATACACCATCTCGACCGGATGCTCGGCATCCCAGATGGCAAAGTTCGCCACAAAGCCCGCCGCCAGCTGACCGTGGCTGTTCTGCCGCCCCAGCGCCCGCGCGGCATGGCGCGTCACGCCGGCCCACGCCTCTTCCGGCGTTAAACCAAACTTGACGCAGGCCATATTCATCGCCAGATGCAGGCTGGCGAAGGGGCTGGTGCCGGGGTTGAAATCGGTCGCCACCGCCATCGGCACCTGGTACTTGCGCAGCAGTTCCACCGGCGGTTTGCGGGTTTCATTGAGGAAGTAAAACGCGCCGGGCAGCAGGGCCGCCACGGTGCCGCTTTCGCGCATCGCCGCCACTCCCTCTTCCGTCAGATATTCAATATGGTCGGCGGACAGTCCGTGATAACGGCTCACCAGCTGGGCGCCGCCCAGCGAGGAGAGCTGTTCAACGTGACCTTTAACCGGAATGCCCAGCGCCTGCGCCGCCTGAAACACCCGCTCGGTTTGCTGCGGGCTGAAGCCGACGTTTTCGCAGAAGACGTCAACGCTTTCAAACAGTCCCTCCCGCCACAGCGTCGGCAGGATAGTGTCGCAGACCAGCGTAATATAGCCGTCGGCGTCGCCTTGATATTCCGGCGGCGTGGCGTGGGCGGAGAGCAGCGTCGCCGAGAGTTCCACCGCGTTATCGCGCGCCAGCTGGCGGGCGACCCGCAGCATTTTGCGTTCGTTTTGCAGATCGAGACCGTAGCCGGATTTGATCTCCAGGGTGGTCACCCCTTCACGCAGCAGACGGGCCAGACGCGGCTGCGCCAGCGCCAGTAATTCGGCTTCGCTGCTGTCGCGGGTGGCGCGCACGGTGGCATTAATCCCCCCGCCGCTGGCGCTGATGGTCTGATAGGAGACGCCGTTCAGCCGCTGCTCCCACTCCTGCGCCCGGCTGCCGCCGAAGATCAGGTGGGTATGGCAGTCGATTAATCCCGGCGTGACCAGCCGGCCTTCGAGATCGATCCTGCGCCCGCTGGGGAGGTCATCTTCGGGGACGATCGCCGCAATGCGACCGTCGCGAACCAGCAGCGCGTGGCGCTCCAGCAGACCGTACGGTTGTGAAGCATCAGGGTTCTGGGTGGCGAGACGGGCGTTTCGCCAGATAACGCGTTCGGAGGTGGCTTCAGTCATAGCGTTCAACTTGTCATGGGTTGTATAGACATTTATTTTCATAACGCCGGGAATGTCAACAAAAGCGCGAGTAAATGTTATTTATTTGTGACTGGAGACCGTCCGGCGACGCGGCGTATTGCGTAAAGAAGGTAAGTTTTTCAGCCCACGTCTTCCCGTTTCGTTCAAGTTAGTATAAAACAGCAGGTTTTAAAGGACTTATACCCTGGCGTCTCAGCCGGGGTATTTCACTACGCTTAATTTTGCCCGGAGCAACATGAACACATATTCCGTTTCCCGTCTGGCGCTGGCGCTGGCCTTCGGCGTGACGCTGTCCGCCTGTAGCTCGACGCCTGCCGATCAACAGCCCTCAACGCAGACTGCACCGGGCACCACCGCGCGTCCCATTCTGAACGCCGATGAAGCGAAAAACTTTACCCCGGCGGCCTATTTCCAGTCGCTGACCCCCAATGCCGCGGCCTGGACGCCGTCCGCCATCAGCCTGCCGGCGCAGCCTGACTTTATCGTCGGCCCGGCGGGAACCCAGGGCGTGACGCATACCACCGTCCAGGCGGCGGTGGATGCGGCGATTGCCCGCCACTCTAACCGTCGTCTGTTTATCGCCATCATGCCGGGCGAATACCCGGGCACCGTCTACGTTCCGGCGGCGCCGGGCGCCCTGACCCTGTATGGTACCGGCGATAAACCGATCGACGTGAAAATCAGCGAAGCCATTGATTCCGAAATGGATCGCAACACCTGGCGTCGTCTGGTCAATCCGGGTGGCAAATACATGCCGGGCAAACCAGCGTGGTATATGTTCGACAGCTGCCAGAACAAATCCACCGCCACCGTCGGCGTGATGTGCTCCGCGGTCTTCTGGTCGCAGAATAACGGCCTGCAGCTGCAGAACCTGACCATCGCCAACAACCTGGGCGACAGCGTCGATGCCGGTACCCACCAGGCCGTTGCTCTGCGCAGCGATGGTGACCAGGTGCAGATTGATAAAGTGAACATTCTTGGCCGCCAGAACACCTTCTTCGTGACCAACAGCGGCGTGCAGAACCGTCTGCAGGACAACCGTCAGACCCGCACCCTGGTGACGAACAGCTATATTGAAGGCGACGTGGATATCGTTTCTGGCCGCGGCGCCGTGGTGTTTGATAACACCGACTTCCGCGTGGTGAACTCTCGTACTCAGAAAGAAGCCTACGTCTTCGCGCCGGCCACCCTGAAGAGCGTGACCTACGGCTTCCTGGCGACCAACAGCCGCTTCACCGCCTCCGGGGATAACGTCGCGCAGCTCGGCCGCGCGCTGGACGTTGACGGCAACAGCAACGGCCAGGTCGTGATCCGCGACAGCGCCATCAATGAAGGCTTTAACATCGCCCAGCCGTGGGCGGCGGCGGTAGGCTCCGGTCGTCCGTTCAGCGGCAACACCGGCAGCGCGGATGACAAAGGCAATCTGCAGCGCAACCTCAACGACAACGGCTTCAACCGTATGTGGGAATATAACAACCGCGGCGTGGGAAGCAGCGTGGTCGCCGAGCCGAAACAGTAACGCGCAACAAGCGTGAACCATAATAAAAGAGAGGGCGATGCCCTCTCTCAGACTGCTGACAACGTGCAATCTTCAGGAATTGCCCGGCGGCGCTGCGCTTGCGCGGGCCTACAGCTAACTGCATAACGGTTTGATATTGAAGTCTTTCGTAGGCCGGGTAAGGCGAATGCCGCCACCCGGCAGAAATGCGAGCACAATGACGAAACAGGTTTGTCGTCAGCCAGAGAGGGGGCGATGCCCCCTCTTCTCTTTTGCGTACTGCACGTCACGCCGTCAGGCGGTCCGCCATTTGCGGGTCAGCGGTTTTTCCAGCTCCACAATCAGGAACATGGCGAAGCCGATGATAAAGGTGATCACCCAGTAGCGGAACGGCAGCCCGGTGGTGCCGAACAGCATCTGCATAAACGGCGCATAGATAATCAGCAGCTGCAGCACCAGCAGCACGCCGCTGACGATCCAGATCCCTTTGTTAGCCAGCAGACCTTTGGTCAACGAGAAACCATCCGACACGCGGCAGTTCAGCATATAGAACCACTGGGCGGTGACCAGAGTCTGCAACAGCACGGTACGGATAAACTCCGGCGAATAGCCGCGCGGCTGCAGCCAGGCTTCGAGAATAAAAGCGCTGACCGCAATCATCGACCCCACAAACGCCACGCGCCAGATGGCAAAGCCGTCCATCACGTGCAGTTTCGGGTCGCGCGGCGGCCGCCGCATAATATTTTTCTCACCGGCTTCAAACGCCAGACCAAACGACAGCGTGGCGGAGGTGGCCATGTTCATCCACAGGATCAGCACCGGCGTCAGCGGCAGTACGTTGCCCGCCAGCAGCGCGATCACGATCAGTAACCCCTGCGCAAGGTTGGTCGGCATGACAAAAAGAATGGTTTTTTTCAGGTTGTCATACACCCGGCGCCCCTCGCGGACCGCGCTGGCGATGGTGGCGAAGTTGTCATCGGTCAGCACCATATCGGCGGCTTCCTTGGTCACCTCGGTCCCCTTGATCCCCATCGCCACGCCGACGTCAGCCTGCTTCAGCGCCGGGGCATCGTTCACCCCGTCTCCGGTCATGCCGACAATCTCTTTCTTGCTCTGCAGAGCCTGCACCAGACGGAACTTATCTTCCGGGCTGGTGCGGGCGAAGATATCGTACTGCTGCGCGGCCACGCTCAGCTGCGCGTCGTCCATCACCTCCAGCTCGCGCCCGGTAATGGCGTTCCCCGCATTGCCAATCCCCAGCATTTTGCCGATGCTCATCGCCGTTTGCGGGTGGTCGCCGGTGATCATCTTCACGCGGATCCCGGCCTGCAGGCAGTCGGCAATCGCCGTGATCGCTTCCGGACGCGGCGGATCCATCATCCCGGCAACCCCTAATAAAATGACCCCCTGCTGCAGATCCTGATGGGTCAGCTCGGTCTGGCCTGCGGCAGCCGGCTTCCAGGCCGCGGCCACCATTCGCAGCCCCTCCCGGGCGTACTCTTCAATTTTGCTTTCCCAGTACGGGAGATCCAGCGGCTGCAACCCGCTGTCGCTCTGCTGATACTGGCACAGGCGGAACAGAACATCCGGCGCGCCGGTGACCAGCACCACCTCCTCTTCGCCCAGCCGGTAAAGCGTCGACATGTATTTATATTGCGAATCAAAAGGAATTTTACTGCGCAGCTCGCTGGGCTGCGGCGACAGGGTTATCTTCGCCGCCAGCACCTTCAATGCCCCCTCGGTGGGGCCGCCGGTGATTTTCCACAGCCCGCTTTCCTCTTTGATAAGCTGGCTGTCGTTACACAGATCGATGGTGCGCAGATAGCGCTCAAGAAGCGATCCTGGCGCCACCGCAACCGGCGTCGGGTCGTCGATAGCATGGATTTTACCGACCGGCTCATAGCTGTCCCCTTCCACCCGATAGACGCTGTCCGCGGTGATCACCGCCTTCACCGTCATTTCGTTCATGGTCAGGGTCCCGGTTTTATCCGAACAGATAACGGTCATCGCGCCGAGGGTTTCTACCGTCGGCAGCTTGCGGATAATCGCTTTCTGGCGGGCCATCGCCTGCACGCCGAGCGACAGAATAATCGAGATAATCGCCGGCAACCCTTCCGGGACCGACGCCACCGCAAGGCTAATCAACGACAGCATCAGTTCGGAGACCGGCATATCACGGAACAGCAGGCTAAAGACGAACAGCGCCGCCATCATCACCAGAATCAGGATGAAGATGGCTTTGCCCAGCTTGTCCATCTGCACCAGCAGCGGCGTGCGGTGCTTCTCAATGCCCGCCATCATTTGGTTGATGTGGCCCAGCTCGGTATCGCCGCCGGTGGCCACCACGATCCCTTTCCCCGCCCCTGAGCTGACGGTGGTCCCGGAAAACAACAGGTTGCTGCGATCGCCGAGCGGTAAATCGCCGCTTAGCGGCTCGGTGGTTTTTTCCACCACCGTCGACTCGCCGGTGAGGATCGCCTCTTCCACCCGCAGGTTGTGCGCCTCAATCACCCGTAAATCGGCGGGGATACGGTCGCCGGCGCGGATCACCACGATATCGCCGGGTACCAGCGAGGTGGTGGGGATGGTTTCATGGTTGCCCTGTCGGATCACCACCGCCTCGCTGGACAGCATATTGCGGATACTCTGCAGGGATTTTTCCGCATTACTCTCCTGAATGAAGCCGATCAGCGCATTGACCACCGCCACCGCGAGGATCACTGACATGTCGATCCAGTGGCCCATTACCGCCTTCAGCAGCGCCGCCGCCAGCAGGACGTAGATCAGCACATCGTTAAAATGCACAATAAAACGCAGCAAGGCGGGTCTACCCGGCTTCTGCGGCAGGGCGTTTTCGCCATACTGCTGCAGACGCGTGGCCGCCTCTGTTCCGCTAATCCCGTCCGGCGAACTCTGTACGCTGGCGAGCGTCTCCTCGACGGAGCGCTGATAATAGGGCGCCCCCGGTTTATCTGTATTCATACTCTCTCCCTCGATTTCTGAAGCGGAAGTCAGGACGACATCCCGCCGTCATCAGCGCACAACGAAAACCGGTACATGGGCATAGCGCACGATATTGGCCGCTTCCGAGCCCAGCAGGTGAGTCTGAATCCCCGGATTGCGCGAACCGACAATCACCACGTCCGCTTGTAGCTCATCGGCCAGAGCAATCACTTGATCGCGAACATTGCCACTGCGCACATAAAGATGGCTGGCGTCTTCCGCAAGGCCATTTTTTTTGACCAGCTCAGTCAGTTTTTCCTTAGCGGTATTAATCAAATGGTCTTCCATCTTTCGCGCATCAGAGATAAATCCGCGCGTTAATACCGGAGAGAATGCCGGAATGACATGGATAAGATGAATTTGCCCGGAAGAATGCTGGGCGAGGAATTTCGCATGAGAGAGGGCTTTGTCGGCCAGGCCTGCATCAAACACGTCAACGGGAACAACGATATTTTTATACATGAGATAATCCTTTTATTACCAATACAATGCGTAGTGATGAATAACCCCATACTTGGGGAGGAACGAAATCTCAACAACAGAAGCGGCGAGCGGAATAGATGTTATTAAACGTAGCACAGGAAAATTAACATTAGAAAATGACGGATTAATAGACTGAAAAATATTATAAAAACCACATATTCCCTGCAGATCTCCTGCGTTTTCCCCAACAGTGCCGCTGCCGCTTGCGGTATGCTCTTTTTTAACACTTCACCTTTTCTCCGACTATGCTGATTACAAGCAGGAGTGCCGCTCCGAATGTCCGGTGGTCACCGTGGGGGGCCGAATTAAATGACATTCGCGGTTCGGGTGGGAGTAAAGGGAGAAAATCATGTTTGGTTATAGCCTGTTACGTCTGGGATTATTTGTCGCGCTGGCCATTGTCGCCTGCACGCTGGTGGGACTATTCACCTATCTGGTTGTCGCCGCCCTCGCCGAATAAGCGTGCGCCGCGTAATAAAAATGTAAAATAAATCCTGAATCTGAGGGGAATACTGTGAACCGTTATTTTTCTCTCATCCCGGTTGTTATTTTATTTACAACCGCTTGCGATCAGAAATCGCCGTCCGTCGAGTCCGCCCCGCGCATGGTCAAGGTGGCGCAGGTGACCGCCGTGGGCAATACCCAGCAGCGAACGTTTCCGGCACGTATCGAGTCTGGCGACTCCACCGAGCTGTCGTTTAAGCGGGGGGGCCAGGTGGAATCGCTGGATATTCGCCAGGGGGCGACCATCGCCCAGGGGCAAACGCTGGCGCGCCTGAATGCCCGCGAGGCCCAACAGCGGGTCAATGAGCGACAGACGGCGGCTACCCTCGCCCAGCGTCAGTTTGATCGCTTCCAGACCCTGGCGGGACGTCAGGCGATTTCCCAAGCGGAGATGGACGTGCAGCGCGCCAATCGCGATGCCGCCAACGCGGCCTTAAAAATCGCCCGTGAAGAGCTGGCGCAAATGAGCCTCACCGCGCCCTTCGGCGGGATTGCCGCCGGCGTGCATATCCGCAACCATCAGGTGGTCGCCGCCGGCCAGCCGGTGATCACCCTGACGCGTACCGACCTGCTGGATGTGGTCTTCAGCATTCCCGAAAATCTGTTCACCTCCCTGGATATCCGCAATACCGCCTACCGCCCCGTCGTCAGGATCAATACCCTGCCGGGCCGCGAATTTACGGCGGAATACAAAGAGCATACCGGCAGCAGCGACAACAGCACCCTTACCTGGCAGATCATTTTAACCATGCCGCGGCCGGATGATTTTCCCACCGTCGGCGGGGTCAGCGGCACCGTGACGGTCAATCTCGGCAATTTACCGGCCAGCGCTGGAAGGGAAACGCTCATGGTGCCGGTAGAGGCGGTGTTTAACCCGGATAACCGGCCGAAGAATGAACCGGTCGTCTGGGTGGTGAAAGGCGACAACGCGCATCGGTTTCTTGAGGAGCGCAAGGTCACGGTCGGCGAGGTGACCTCGCAGGGAGTGGCCATCACCGACGGTCTCCGCGCGGGTGAAGAGGTGGTCGCGGCGGGCGTGAGCGAGCTGCATGCCGGGCAGCCGGTGCGGATCTGGACGCGTGAACGAGGATTATAAATGGACATTTCCCGTCAGTTTATTAATAACCCGACCCGCGTCTGGTTAGCCATTCTGCTGCTGGGGGGGGGTGGTCTGTTCGCCCTGCTCAATATCGGCCGTCTGGAAGATCCTGCCTTCACCATCAAAACGGCGGTGATCGTGACCCACTACCCGGGCGCGTCCGCTCAACAGGTGGAGGAGGAGGTGACCCTGCCGCTGGAAAACGCGATTCAGCAGCTTCCCTCACTGGATAACGTCAGCTCCATCTCCTCAAATGGCCTATCGCAAATTACGGTGAATATCGCTTCGCAGTACCATTCCAGCGAGCTGCCGCAAATCTGGGATGAGCTACGTCGCCGCGTCGGTGACGCCAGCCGACTTTTCCCCCCTGGCGTAGTGACCCCCTTCGTCAACGATGACTTTGGCGATGTGTTTGGCTTTTTCTTCGCTATCTCGGGCGACAGTTTTACCAACCCCGAGCTGGTGCGCTATGCCGAACAGCTGCGTCGGGAGCTGGTGCTGGTTCCTGGGGTCGGTAAAGTCGCTATCGGCGGCGTCATTCCGCAACAGATCAATGTTGATATCTCGCTGGCGAAAATGGCGGCGCGCGGGATCACGCTCAACCAGCTCGCCGCTATCCTGACCCGGCTCAACGTGGTGTCCAGCGCCGGAGAGATCCGCGTTGGCAGCGAATCGATCCGCCTACACCCCACCGGGGAGTTTCAAAGCATCGAGGAACTGGGGGATCTGCTGGTCAGCCCTCACGGCGCCAGCGCCACCACTCGACTGCGGGATATTGCCACGCTGTCGCGCGGGCTGACTGACTCGCCGTCCAGTATTTATCATGCCAACGGCCGCCAGGCGGTGACCATGGGGGTCTCTTTTATTCCTGGCGTCAACGTCATTGACGTCGGGCACGCCCTTGAAGCCCGCCTCCAGCAGATGGCCGCCGACAAACCGGCGGGTATCGACATCGCCATTTTTTACGATCAGGCGGCTGAGGTCGCCCACTCGGTCAATGGCTTTATTACCAACTTCCTGATGGCCCTGGCGATCGTGGTCGGCGTGCTGCTGGTGTTCATGGGAGTACGCAGCGGGATCATTATCGCCCTGTCGCTGGCGCTCAACGTCCTCGGCACCCTGCTTATCATGTTTGTCTGGGGGATCGAGTTACAGCGGATCTCCCTCGGGGCGCTGATCATCGCCCTGAGTATGCTGGTGGATAATGCCATTGTCATTGTCGAAGGGGTGCTGATCGCCCGCCAGCAAGGATCGCCGCTGCTGGGCGCCATTAACTATGTGATCCGCCGCTCCGCCCTGCCGCTGCTCGGCGCCACGGTCATCGCCATCCTCGCCTTCGCGCCGATTGGCCTCTCGCAGGACTCCACCGGAGAGTATTGCAAATCCCTGTTCCAGGTGCTGCTGATCTCCCTGATGCTCAGCTGGTTCTCCGCCCTGACCATCACTCCGGTGCTCATTAAGTGGTGGTTGTTTAAACACGCCCCGCCGGCCGCCGCGCCGGAGGAAAAAGCCGATCCCTACCGCGGCCGCTTTTACCGTGGCTATCAGCAGACGCTGCGAATACTGCTGCAGCAAAAGACCCTGACTCTGGTGCTGATGGGCGCCCTGCTGGCCGCGGCGATCTGGGGCTTCACCTTCGTGCGGCAGAATTTCTTTCCGTCATCGAATACGCCCATTTTCTTTGTCGACCTGTGGCTGCCCTACGGTACCGATATTAACGCCACCGAGCAGATGACCCGCGATATTGAGCGGTCGATCGCCGGCCAACCCGGGGTGATCACCACCGTCGCCACCATTGGCCAGGGCAGTATGCGTTTTATTCTTACCTACAGCGGTCAGCGGCAGTACAGCAACTACGCGCAGATTATGGTGCGGATGGACGACCAGCGCGGCATCGCCCCCGTCACCCGCCACGTCGAAACCTGGATCGCCAGAAACTACCCGCAGGTAAACGCCAGCACCAAACGCATTATGTTCGGCCCCTCCGGCGATAGCGCGATTGAAGTGCGCATTAAGGGCCCTGACCCGGATACGCTGCGCGCGCTGGCCAGTCAGGTGAGCGATATTCTCGCTGAGGATCCGGCGACCGACAGCGTGCGTAACGACTGGCAGAACCGCAGCAAGGTGATCCGCCCGCAGTACTCCCTAGCGCTGGGGCGCGAGCTGGGGGTGGATAAACAGGACATTGATAACGCGCTGGAGATGAATTTCTCCGGCAGTCGCGCCGGGTTATATCGCGAGGGCGCCGATCTGCTGCCGGTGATCGTCCGGCCGCCGGCAGCGGAGCGACAGGATGCCAACCATCTGCATAACGTGCTGGTCTGGAGCCAGAGCCGCCAGCAGTATATCCCGTTGAGTAACGTCATCCATGGCTTCTCCCTGGAGTGGGAAGATCCCTTGATTCTCCGCCGGGATCGCACCCGGGTGCTGACGGTCCAGACCGATCCCAGCCCGCAAAGCGGCCAAACCTCGGGTGATATTCTCGCCCGGGTGAAACCGCGCATTGACGCATTGACGCTGCCGCATGGCTATCGCATCGAATGGGGCGGCGATGCCGAGAACTCCAGTGAAGCACAGCAAGGGCTGTTCACGACCCTGCCGCTTGGCTATCTGGTGATGTTTATCATTACGGTGCTGATGTTCAGTTCGCTGAGAAACGCTGTCGCCATCTGGCTGACCGTCCCGCTGGCGCTGATCGGCGTCACGCCCGGCTTTTTGCTGACCGGCATCCCCTTCGGCTTTATGGCCTTAATCGGCCTTCTCAGCCTCAGCGGCATGCTGATCCGCAACGGCATTGTGCTGGTGGAAGAGATAGAGCAACAAAAACAGGAGAAAGATCAACGACAAGCGATCATTGATGCGGCAACATCTCGTCTGCGGCCGATCCTGCTGACCGCCTTCACCACCGTGCTTGGCCTTGCCCCGCTGCTGCGCGATGTTTTTTTCCAGAGTATGGCAGTGGTGATTATGTTCGGTCTGGCCTTCGCCACCGTGCTGACGTTGCTGGTTCTGCCGGTGATTTACGCCTGCTTTCACCATAAGGATATGACGCCTCAACGATGAACAGTACCGGTCTGAGCATTATTAAGACACTCGGCTGTATGACAGCGGTGACATTTTTCACCATCTATAACACCTGGGATCGCTTTGATTATGACTATCACTGGATCCTCGGGCTGCTGACCTTTGTCTCGACCATCGCCACGCCGCTGTTTTTTGTGGTGGCCGGCTATCTTGATGCGCAAACGCGACACGACGCCAACTGGCAAATTGGTAAAATTAAAAGCGTGGTGATCGTCTTTCTGTTTTGGGTGACGGTCTATTATGTCTGGGAGCCTTACCAGCGCGGCTACCTGATCCAGCCCTGGTTTATTTTCGCCCTGATTGTCATCTATACCTTCCATCCCCTGATTGCCTGGCTCAGCCAGCGGCGCGGTCTGTTTTTCACCGTGGTCCTGACGCTACTGTGCTGCTCTTATGGTTACGACCTGCTCTCGGTGCTCTACCCGGAAAGACATCTTTTCAGCCTGGCGCCGCAGTATCGTCTGTGGACGTGGCTACTTTTTTATTTAACCGGGCAGTTGTTTAACGATCCGCGGGTCACGGAGTGGATACGCGACCCGCGGGTGATTAAAGCCGCCATTATCGCCCTGCCCTTTGTCTATTTATTTACCTGGTTTTATGAACGCCACTTTTTCTTCGCGCTGTTTAAAGCCGATCGCAATGCGTTCATTCTCACGGGGTCGCAGATTTATATTCTGATCGTCCTGCTGGTGATCGCCGCTAACGCCGTGCAGTTTAAAAAGAACCGCGAACTGAAGGAGGCCGTGCTGGCGACGGTTAGCAAAGCGATGACCGGGGTCTATATTTTGCACTACTCCGTTTTTCACCTGCTGGTGATGCTGATCCCTATTCACTCGTTAGCCACCAAGCTGGGAGTGATTGCCCTAACGTTTGTCCTGTCGGTGCTCATTTCCCTCGCCGCGCTCTCCAGTACGCTGCTCAGGAAGGTGATAACCCTGTAACAAACGACGCGGCAACTTAGCGGAAGCTCCACTGGATGCTGATCACAAACACGCTGGGAATAATAATGCCGCTCTCAAGGGCGAAATAGTCGGTAAAGTTGTACTGGATAGCATGGTAGATATAGGGTGAAAAGCCGATCCCGGTGGCGTCCTTGAAATCTTTATAGGAGCCATGATCGCCGCAATGCTCGAAGGCGTCGAAGAAGAATTCGCCGGTATAGCCGTAAACGCCTTTGAAGGTCCACCCGCTGCCGTTGTGGTACCAGTCTCTTCTCACCCCCAGCGCCAGACAGCGATCGTCGAAACTGTTATTCAAGGTGCCAATAAGCAGGCTGTATTTCGAGTCGTCAGAGAATTTCCGCTCCACCGAGAAAAAGTGGTTCTCGAAATTCTCAGTATATTGACCGTGATTATTGGTCAGATGGTAAACATAGGAACCGGTATTCACCGAATAGAGGTTAATCTCTTTCGCCTGCACGAAAGTCGCTAACCCGGCCAGGAGCATCACGCTTTTACCGCGCATTTCCCCTCCTCACACCTCTACGCCTGTCCATAGACAGACTGCCTTTGCCGTATTTACCGGTCGTGACAGGGGTAAAAGACCCGACAGGGAAATGGGAGAAAGATAACGATGCCGAACCATCGCATCGCTAGTAAAAAGCGTAGCACACGCCTTATCCGCCAACAAACCGACCGAAACGTTAACGAAATGGCCGATGTGTTGCTCTTTACCTGATTGTGCAAAAAACAGACAAAACCTCACCTGATATCCGCTATGATCAGCGTCCGACGCGGAAGAAAGCCACCTGTCGACGACAGAGTTGCTGTGTACCTCTTCCTGCGTCGGCGCGATTTCATCCAACACGCCAGCCTGCACAATACCTTCCCATTGAGCTCACGCCTGTCGTCAGCCTCTTCCCGCTAGTTTTACAAGTGGATCCTGCACAAACCGGCTTTTATGTACAAGTTATACAGGAAATAGAATCCTTTAAAATCAACAACTAAAAACAAACATTAAAAATAAGCCGTTGCGTTGTACATATAGTTCTAAAAAAAGTTGTACATAGTGGGATCACCGTCTATAGTTTGGAGTGTTAACTGCTTGTTGCGCAACGAAGCGGGGATGTTTAACGGTGGCGCGGCAAGTCAGGCGGTGGTTCCTGGTTTTGCATTTCCTGTTCGTGACTTGGCGCGTACCAATGGTACGTAGCGACTTTTATTGTCAGTTTGCGTTATACGTGGGAGAGTTCGAGCTATGCATATTAAAAATACCATTCCAGCAGAGTTTGTCTTCAATTCGGCCCTGATGAAGAATATTGAAAATACGCTCATTAAGCAGCACAGAACGATAAATAATGAGCGGATGATTACGGAAATTCAGCATCGCCTGAAAACGGAAAGTAATGAAATACTCTCCGACCTCTATTTGCAGGCGCTGGATATGCTGTACAGCAAACCTCATCATTAATTAAACTCGCGGAGCTGGCAGCAGACTTAAGCCTGCGGTGCCGGCACGCCTGGGTCTCTATCGGCTAACTGAGGCAAATAAAATGTCACACCATAATACCTGCTATCGTACTGAACATTACGATCTGTGGTTTGATAATCGTTTTCTTCTCTATGGGATGTCGCTGATCCTGAATAGTCTGCCGGCATCTTACTTTCGCAAAAAACATGTTTTCTTTACCAGCGACAATTATTTCGCGGTACTGCAGCACAACTATAATCGTCGGGATACGTTATTTATTTTGTTAACCGAAGGCAATGATCTTAATTTTCTTAGTGAACTGCCTATGCTGCGCTTACCGGCCAATTCAACGCCGGAAGAGTTAAAGATATTTCTGCACCAGCCAACCCGCTACTATAAAACCCACCCGGCGCCGGGCGCCTCGGTGCAGTTTACCGAGCGGGAAAAGAAAGTTATTCAACTTATCAGCAATGGCGAAGCGGTCGCCAGCATTGGCCGGTCGCTGAATCTGCATATTAAAACCATTTATCAGATCCGGCTGAATCTGATTAAAAAGCTCGGCTGTAGCGGTAGGACCGATTTTTTTAATATCAGCCGCAGCGAAACCTTTAAATCCTGGAGCCAGATCCACCTGTAACCCGGCGCGTTAGCCCCGGTCTGCTTTGCGGATCGGGGCGATTAATTATTACCGTGAAAATGGATGCTGAAGCCCTGCTCCTGCCAGTGGCTGAGCAGCTCTTCCTGGAGAGGGGTGGCGGCGCGTCCGGTCCAGACGAAGATATGCTGCCCGGGGAACAGCTCGGGCCGCGGCGACTCCAGCGGTTCGGCGAGGACGTTGACGTGCCAGCCGCGCTGGGAAAGACGCCATGCCTCCAGCCACAGACGCGTCCTGTCCTCATTGCTCCAGCCCACCAGCAGCGTCTCCCTGCCGTTCTTTTTACGCGCTTCGGCGAGAAATAGCGCCACGCAGTCAATCAGCAGACCATCCAGCAAACTACTAATCACCAGAGAGGTATTCTGATCGAGCTTCAGACGCTGACGTACCGGCACTAACAGGCTGTCGATGAGCGTGTCGACGGGGTGTTGATGACTTAGCGCCAGTAATTTGGCACGGATTCTGGCGGGCTGCATATAACGCAGAATGGACATCATCTCTTCCTGAAGATGCGCGGATTCGTCGCGCGCCGCCGGCAGGTTACCCTCCAGCAGCGCTTTGACTTTCCCGACGGATACGCCGCGCTCTATCCAGCGCTTGATCTCTTCAATGCGCAGGATATCTTCTTCATCAAATTGCCGATGCCCGCCTTCGCTACGCTGCGGTTTCAGTAGACCGTAACGACGCTGCCAGGCGCGCAGTGTGACCGGATTGATTCCGCAACGTTCGGCGACTTCACCGATACTGTAAAACGCCATAGCAGCCTCACATCAACCTGATACTTTAATACCTAAACTAACGAATTCAGGCATCCTGTACAACTCTATTTTCTTGTACAGATAAAGATAACAGGTTGTGGCTCACAGCGCTTGGGAAAAAGATGAAAAAATAGTTGGCTGATTTCGCGGTGGATTATTTTTTTTCCGGCCAGGCGACGGCGGGTAAGCCCCCCAGGCGCGCGCTGGCGAACAAATTCCCCTGAAACTGCGAAATACCGGCTGATTCCAGCCACATCCACTCTTCAGCACGCTCAACGCCGACGGCAGAGACCGCAATCTCCAGCGAAAAACAGCATTTGATAATCGCCTGTACAATTGACTGGCGCGGTCCATCCTGGTGGATATTGCGGATCAGCTCATGGTCGATTTTAATTCTGTCGGGCTGGTATTGCGCCAGCAGCGACAGCCCGGCAAACCCGGCGCCGAAGTGATCGATGGCAAGATTGATACCCGCCCCTTTTAGCTTTCGCACCGCATCGGTAAAATCATCCATCCGCGAAATCACTTCCCGTTCGGTAAACTCGACAATAATCTGTTCAGGAATAAGATCATTACGCTGAATTTGATCGAGCAGGAAACCCACCGCGTTCGGCGCTTTAACCAGCGTCATCGGCAGTAAATTAATACTTAACGCCTTATTACGTAAGCCTAATTGCCCGGCCAGCGACAGCGCGACGCGTTTACTGTGCAGATCGGCGAGATAAATATCGTCCCCGGAAAGCCCGGCAAAATAGGCGCCAGGCGACTGGCCGTCCGGTGTGCGTAACAGCGCTTCCCACGAAATAATTTCGCAAGCGAAAGGGTCGACAATCGGTTGGAAGGCAAAGGACCAGCTTTCCTTATTATCAATTATCGGCGTATCAGGATAGAAAGTATTCTGATCGGGGATAAATACCCAGCTGTCAGCGGAAGGAATCTCAAAATAGTTCGCTTTTTCCGTTGATTCGACAAAGGTGCGGAAAAATTGCAGTGCCCGGTCGTCATAGGTGAGCTGATATTTTGTGGTCCCGCGGTCCATCACCGTCTGCAGCACCTCCTCGCGATCATGTTCCCGTAAATCAAACAGTTCCATACCGACCTTACCGAAACGGCGGGACGGCGCATAATCGCACAGAAGCTCTACCAGGTTATAATGGCGGGGATCGCGGCAAATATGCTGATAAATATCCTGAACCTTTTCTTCAGGCCCCTCAATGAGTTGAAAAAAATGCGTCCCGTTAAAAAGTAAAATACCGGTGACATCCGCCTGCCCATTTCTTTCGTTTGCCCTGGCAACCATGGCCTCGATCGATTTGAATGAGACATTGTCGCAAATATGGCTGCGATAAATGATGGTGGTTAGCATAGTGATTCCAGATGGGAGGGTAAGCATTCACAGTAGCAGTTATCAGGCTAATCGTCTTGTAAAACTACGTTTTGTCTTAACAAAAAAGATACACTAAAAATCCCTTTTTTGTGCAAGGCTTTTTCATTTTTCTTTTCTTGTACAACGTGCACCGTTAAATCCTACCTTTACAAGCCAGAATCGCACAAAACACATAAAAATAAATTATTAAAAATCAATGATTTAACCATTCCTGAATCATTATTGTTCAACTTTGTGTGTACAGGTTAACAATTATTGTATAAGTTTAATGGCAGTTAACAGATGAGTGAAATGTAAGGAGCAGATATGCAGCAGAATGGTTACATTCCAGATACAGCGAACGCAATTGCCCAGTATTTCAACAAAGCATCGTTACCTTCCCAGCAGGAAACGCTGGGTCAGATTGTGATGGATATTCTCAACGAAGGGCGTCATCTCAACCGCAAGGCGCTGTGCACTAAACTGTTGAGCCGCCTCGATCGGGCCCGTGCCCCCGAGGAAGAGAGTCACTATCAGACCTTAATTGGTCTGCTGTTTGCCGATCAGGAATAACGTCATCGATCGTCGCCTGTTGCAACCGCAGTAGCAGATGAGGGGCGATCGCTTCCATAAACCTGCTGCTGACCTGAATGCCCGTTCGCAGATTCAGGGAGAGAGTGGCATGCAGTGAGACGGTTATGAATAGCAGTGAAACTGAGGAAATCACCGATGAGATCATCGGCGAGGCGGTACTCGCGCTTCTGAAAACGAATCGCCCTATTACCACCCCGACCCTGCTGGTTCGACTTCGGTTGATGCAGGCGACAGAGTCAGACCGACAGCGAAGAAAGGTCATCGCTGCCGTGATTGAAGAAATTTGCGCGAAGCTTGCCCGTCAGCGGAAGCAAGCGCCTTTGCAGGTAAAGAAAATCAATGGCCGTTGGGAAACCCGAGGATCGCCGGCGCAAAGCGCCATGGCGCCGGAAGGTAAAAAGATCCACTGAGTATCCTAACCGTGGTGAATAACACAGAGTGAGAATGTGATGAGACAGACTATGCATCAGCAACCCGATATTTACGCAGGACTGCAGGACACCGCGCTCTCCGACTATTTCCGTAACGCCGGTGATAAGCTGGTTGATGAGTCCGCCGTGATGTCGCTGGCCATCAACAGTATTCTCCAGTCCGAGGGTCACCTGAACAATAAGGCCATTATTTTATGGCTGATTCAGGCGCTGGAAAGCACCGATGACGTGGTGACCGCAGACGTGATCCGTAAAACGCTGGAGATCGTCGTCGGCTACACCATGGACGATATCTAAGGCCGTCACGCTTCAGGCCCGCCAGGGCACCCCCTTTCCGACAGAGCCTGTCCGCTCTGTTAAAAAAACCTCGCTGACGCGAGGTTTTTTCTTTTACGCCTGACGGATCAGTGGGCGTTGACTACCACCCACATCGGCCCCTGCCCGACCGCATAGCGACCTTTCTCCTGCAGCAGCCCCTGCTCGCCGGTAATTTCGTACACCGCGATATGGTGCGACTTCTGCCCGGCGGCAATCAGATACTTACCGCTGTGATCGAGATTAAAGCCGCGCGGCTGGGTTTCGGTCGGTTGATAGCCTTCCACCGCCAGCACGCTGCCATCTTCCGACACGCTGAACACCGTGATGATGCTGGCGGTACGATCGCAGGCGTACAGGTGACGACCGTCCGGAGTGATATGAATATCCGCCGCCCAGCGCACGCCGGTGAAATCAGACGGCATCATATCCAGCGTTTGTACACATTCGATATTGCCATTCGGGTCTTTCAGCTCCCAGACGTCAATTGAGCTGTTTAGCTCATTGACGCAGTAACCATACTGCTGGTTCGGATGGAACACCATGTGGCGCGGACCCGCCCCTTCGACGGTGGTGACTTCCGCTGGCTCCTGGGCGGAGAGGAAACCATCCTCGCTGAGGGTAAACAGGCAGATGCGATCCTGCTTCAGCGCCGGCACCCACAGGGTACGATTGTCCGGGGAGATATTGGCCGAGTGGCAGCCTTCCAGCCCGTCCACCACGGTGATGGTTTCGCCCGGCAGGCCATCCTGCAGCGGGGTCACGCTGACGCAGCCCTGATTGTAGGAGGCGCTGAAGACAAAGCGACCATAATGATCGGTAGAGATGTGGGTCGGGCTGCCCGGCAGCGCCGCTTCCCCTGCGAAGGTCAACGCCCCGTTATCCGGCGTGATGCGATAAGCTAACACGCGAAACTCCGGACGAACGCCAACGTACAGATACTCCTTATTGGGGCTGACCACCATCGGCTGGACCTGCCCCGGGGCATCAACCACCTGCACCAGCGTCAGTTTGCCGTCCGCTTCAAGACTCCAGACGTGGATTTGTTGGCTTTCCGGGCTGGCGGTATAAACGGTTTGTTTCATGACTACTCCTTCCCTCACTGCACGTGGATTTTTCATTTTCAGGATAACTGCACCCTGAAAATTATAAGACATCCGCCCATGATACTCGCATCGCGCGCCGAATTACCGACGTACGGCGGCACAAAGGGCATACAGACATTCACGGCAGATGTGGAAAAATTGGTCCTGACGCCACGGCGGTGTACCATCATGGCCAGGTCACTTTTCAACATCAACCGGAAATAACACATGACAACACGCGTGATTGCCCTGGATTTAGACGGCACCCTGCTCACCAGCAAAAAAACCATCCTGCCCGCTTCGCTGGAAGCGCTGGCCCGCGCCAGAGAGGCGGGCTACCAGGTGATCGTCGTTACCGGACGTCATCACGTCGCTATTCATCCTTTTTATCAGGCACTGGCTCTCGATACACCTGCAATTTGTTGTAATGGCACTTATTTGTATGATTATCACGCAAAAAAGGTTTTGGCGGCCGATCCTATGTCGGTGGAACACGCGGTAAGCCTCACCGCCATGCTCGCCGAACAGCAGATCCACGGCCTGGCCTATGTGGATGACGCGATGCTTTACGAACAGCCCACCGGGCATGTGATCCGCACCCGCAACTGGGCGCAGGCGTTACCGGAGGATCAGCGCCCGGTCTTCAGCCAGGTCGACTCGCTGGCGCAGGCGGTCCGCGAGGTCAAGGCGGTATGGAAATTCGCCCTCACCGACGACGACATTCCCCGTCTGCAGCGCTTTGCGCAGGAGGTCGGCGAGAGGCTGGGCCTCGAATGCGAATGGTCGTGGCACGACCAGGTGGATATCGCTCGCGCCGGCAACAGCAAAGGCAAACGCCTGGCGCAGTGGGTCGCTGACCAGGGGCTGTCGATGCAGAACGTGGTGGCCTTCGGCGATAACTACAACGATCTGAGTATGCTGGAAGCGGCAGGCACCGGGGTGGCGATGGGTAATGCGGTCGACGACGTCAAAGCCCGCGCCAACGTGGTCATCGGCGACAATGAGTCCGCCAGCATCGCCGAGTTTATCTACCGTCAGCTGCTGTGATCAGGCGGCAATCGACACGCTTTTGATCTGGGCAAATACCTGCTGGCCTGGCGCTATCGCCAGGTCATCCCGCGCCCACGGGCTGATTCGAGCCCACAGCGGATGGCCGCTCACCCTGAGCTGAACCTCAATCTGCCCGTTGACCTCCAGACACTGAACCACCTCGGCGCGTAAGATATTGCGGATGCTGGTTGCGGACGGCTGGGCCAGCACCAGCGAGACGTCCGACGCCTGGATGCGGATCCGCGCGCTCTCCCCGGCGGGACGATCGAGCCGGTTAACCCACAGCATTTGATCCCCCAGCGTCAGCGCGGTCATCGCGTACTGCGGATGCTGCGCAGCGACGGTGGCGCTGAGGATCGTACTCTGCTGTTCCGCTGGCAGCCAGGGGTGCATCACGCTGCTGCTCCAGACCTCCTCCAGCGGACCGAAAGCCTTCACCTTACCGGCCTCCAGCACCAGCACGCGATCGGCCAGATGCTGGATCTCGTCCAGCGAGTGGCTAACGTAGAGCATCGGAATATGGATCTCCTGCGCCAGCCGCTGCAGATAGGGCAACAGTTCGCGTTTGCGCGGAATATCCAGCGAGGCCAACGGCTCGTCCAGCAGCAGCAGCTCCGGCGCGGTCAGCAGGGCGCGGCCGATGGCCACGCGCTGCTTTTCGCCGCCGGATAACCGGCCCGGCAGCCGATCCAGCAAGGGCGCAATTCCCAGCAGTTCCACCAGCTTATCGAACTGGCTGACCATGGATTTCGCCATTCCGTACTGCAGATTGCCGCGCACTTTATAGTGGGGAAACAGGCGCGCATCCTGAAATACATAGCCGATCCGCCGCTGCTCCGGCGCCAGGCAGATACGCTGCGCGGTGTCGTTCAGCACCCTGCCGTTGAGGACGATCCGCCCCGCCTGCGGCCGGGTCAGGCCGCTGATAGCGTTGATCAACGACGTTTTCCCGGCGCCTGAGACGCCAAAGATGGCGGTGATCCCGCTGCTGGGCAGCGTTTCACGGATCTGCAGACAGTGGCTGCCGAGGGTCTGGGTAAAGTCCAGCTCGAGCATCATGATCCTCCCATTCGCTGGCGGCTCACGCGGGCCAGCCATTCTGAAATCAAGAGCGAGACCAGCGCCAGACCGATAGCGATGAGGCAGAGGCGGGCCGCCGCCCCCTCCCCGCCCGGGGTCTGGATCAAGGTGTACATCGCCGAAGGCAGGGTGCGCGTTTCACCGGGAATATTGGAGACGAACGTGATGGTCGCGCCAAACTCCCCTAACGAGCGGGCGAAGGCCAGCACCGTGCCGACAATAATTCCCGGCAGAGTCAGCGGCAGCGTAATGGTGAAAAATACCCGCCAGCGGCTGGCCCCGAGGGTTCTCGCCGCCTGCTCCAGTTTGATGTCCACCCCCTCCAGCGCCAGGCGGATGGCGCGCACCATCAGCGGGAAAGACATCACCGCCGCCGCCAGCACCGCCCCGCGCCAGCTGAAGGCAAAGCTGATGCCGAACCAGTCATACAGCCAGCTGCCAATAAACCCGCGCCGCCCCATGGCCACCAGCAGCAGATACCCCACCACCACCGGCGGCAGCACCAGCGGCAGATGGAGAAGGCTGTCGAGCAGCGCCTTGCCGGGGAAGGTGCGCCGGACCAGCAGCCAGGAAAAAAAGATGCCAAAGGGCAGGCTCAGGACCACCGCCAGGGAGGAGACTTTCAGGCTCAGCAGCACCGCCTGCCATTCGGGTTCGCTCAGAAACATCAGCGGGTGGTAAATCCGTAACGTTGAAAAATCGCCGACGCTTCCGGCCCTTTCAGGTAGTCATAGAAAGCGCTCACGGCCGCGTTGCGGTGGCCATCGACAATCGCCAGCGGGTACTCGACTTTCTGATGCGACGCCTCAGGGAAAGTGCCAACCACTTTCACCCCTTTGCTGGCCACGGCATCCGATCCGTAGACGATGCCCAGCGGCGCTTCGCTACGCTCCACCAGCGCCAGCGCGCCGCGCACGTCTTCCGCCGGGGCGAGCTTCGGCGACAGGGTCTCCCAGGCGCCCAGTTTCTGCAGCGCTTCTTTGGCGTAGATACCTGCCGGAACGTGCTGCGGATCGCCCACCGCCAGACGGCCCCCTTTCAGCAGGCTGGTCCAGTCGGTTTTCTCATCAATGGTTATCGCCCCCTGCGCGCTGGCTTTCGGCGCCACCACGACCAGGCTGTTGCCAAGCAGGGTGGCGCGGGTCGCCGGATCGATGGCCTTTTTGTCTGCCGCGTAATCCATCCACTTTTGATCGGCGGAGATAAACAGGTCCGCCGGGGCGCCTGCTTCAATCTGCCGCGCCAGCGTCGACGACGAGGCAAACGACGAGACGACCTCGACGTTTTTCGCTTTCTTATACGCCTGGTCGATATCCTGCATCGCGTTGGTTAACGACGCGGCCGCGAAAACGGTCACTTTCCCCTCTGCCGCCAGCGCCTGACCCGCGATGCACAGCGTGAGCGATACCCCGACCACCCCGCGTAACCAAGAACCTGTCATCTGAATCTCCTGCCAATGCGTTATGTACTCGACAATATAACGATATGCGAAGCGTTTTTATAGTGACGCAGGACAATAAAATGAAGGGAAATGATACAGGAGGGAAATAGCACAGCGCCCGGTTAAACCGGGCGCCGGGAAATCAATGATTTTGCTGGCTGCGATCTTTGTGGCCGACGCCGGAGAAGAGGTTGAACACTTCGCCAAGACCGTAAATCAATCCCAGGATGACCGCCATCACCACCGGTACCATGATGACCGCAAAAACCAGACTTTTCAAAAGCTCTAACATGGTTCACTCCAGATAGTATGATTCCCTGATTGTAACGGTTTCAGCCGAAAAAACACGCCCCATTTGTGCGGTGGTTAATGACAAACCGCGCAGAGAGGTTTTGCAACGGGGTGACTATCGGTCACAATACGCTTTTTTGTCAGGAAACGATTATGCAGGCCGAAATTCTTCTCACCCTTAAGCTTCAGCAGCGCCTGTTTGCCGACCCCCGGCGGATCGCCCTGCTCAAACAGATTGACCTGACCGGTTCGATAAGCCAGGGGGCGAAGCACGCGGGTATCAGCTATAAAAGCGCGTGGGATGCCATCAACGAGATGAACCAGCTCAGCGAACAGCCGCTGGTGGATCGCGCCACCGGCGGCAAAGGCGGCGGCGGCGCGGTGCTGACCCGCTACGGGCAGCGTCTGATCCAACTGTACGATCTGCTGGCGCAGATCCAGCAGAAAGCGTTTGATGTGCTCAGCGATGACGACGCCCTGCCGCTGGACAGCCTGCTGGCGGCCATCTCGCGCTTTTCCCTGCAAACCAGCGCCCGCAACCAGTGGTTCGGCACTATCACCGGCCGCGATCGTCAGCAGGTGCAGCAGCACGTCGAGGTGCTGCTGGCCGACGGGCAGACCCGCCTGAACGTCGCCATTACCGCCCAAAGCGCTGAAAAGCTGGGGCTCGATGAGGGCCAGGAGGTGCTGGTCCTGTTGAAAGCGCCCTGGGTTGGCATCACCCTCGACCCGGCGGTGGCCCGCCAGGCCGAGAACCAGCTGTCGGGTCGCATCAGCCATATCGAATGCGGCTCCGGGCAGTGCGAAGTGCTGATGACCCTTGCGGACGGCCAGACCCTGTGCGCCACCCTGCCGCAGGCCCAGACCTCTGGCCTGACCGAAGGGACGGAGGCGATCGCTTACTTCAACGCCGATCGCATCATTCTCGCTACGTTATGCTGACCCCATTGACATTGCGCGCCTGAAGTCGTATCCCTGATGCACATCGCTGCAAAAAATGGGATACATCATGTCATCATTGCAAATTTCGCAAGGCACGTTTCGCCTGAGCGATACAAAAACCTTAAAAATAGACCACCTGAGCGTGGCGGCGGGTGAAAGCTGGGCGTTCGTCGGCAGCAACGGCAGCGGCAAATCCGCCCTCGCACGGGCCCTGGCCGGCGACCTGACCCTGCTCAGCGGCCAGCGCGAAAGCCTCTTCTCCCGCGTAACCCGCCTCTCCTTCGAACAGCTGCAGAAGCTGGTCAGCGACGAGTGGCAGCGCAATAACACCGACCTGCTCAGCCCCGGAGAAGAAGATACCGGACGCACTACCGCGGAGATTATTCAGGATGAGGTGAAAGATCCGGCCCGCTGCGCGCAGCTTGCCGAACAGTTTGCCATCAGCGCCCTGTTGGACCGCCGCTTTAAGTATCTGTCCACTGGCGAAACGCGTAAGACCCTGCTGTGCCAGGCCCTGATGAGCGATCCGCAACTGCTGATCCTCGACGAGCCGTTCGACGGCCTCGACGTCAACTCCCGCCAGCAGCTGGCCGCCCTGCTGGCCGACCTGCATCGCGCCGGCATCACCCTGGTGCTGGTGCTCAACCGTTTCGATGAGATCCCGGAGTTTGTACAATTCGCCGGCGTGCTGGCTGACTGCCTCCTCAGCGAGACCGGCGAGAAGCACGCTCTGCTGCAGCAGGCGCTGGTCGCCCAGCTGGCGCACAGTGAAAAACTGGACGGTATCACCCTCCCGGAGCCGGATGCCCCACCGGCCCGCCATACGCTGACGGAGACGGCGCCGCGTATCGTCCTCAATGACGGGGTGGTCTCCTACAACGATCGCCCGGTCATCAACCACCTCTCCTGGACCGTAAACCCCGGCGAACACTGGCAGATCGTCGGCCCCAACGGCGCGGGTAAATCCACCCTCTTAAGCCTTATCACCGGCGATCACCCCCAGGGCTACAGCAACGATCTCACCCTCTTTGGCCGTCGGCGCGGCAGCGGCGAGACCATCTGGGATATTAAAAAGCATATCGGCTACGTCAGCAGCAGCCTGCATCTGGACTACCGGGTCAGCACCAACGTCCGCAACGTCATCCTGTCGGGCTATTTTGACTCGATCGGCATTTATCAGGCGGTGTCGGATAAACAGCATAAGCTGGTGCAGCAATGGCTGGACATTCTCGGCATCGATAAGCGCACCGCCGACGCGCCGTTTCACAGCCTGTCGTGGGGCCAGCAGCGGCTGGCGCTTATCGTCCGCGCGCTGGTGAAGCATCCAACCCTGCTGATCCTTGATGAACCGCTGCAGGGGCTGGATCCCCTCAATCGCCAGCTGGTGCGCCGCTTCGTCGACGTCCTGATTGGCGAAGGCGCCACGCAGCTGCTGTTTGTCTCGCACCATGCGGAAGATGCCCCGGACTGTATTACCCATCGCCTGGCGTTCGTTCCCAGTGGAGACGGTTACACTTATCAGCTCGGCCCCGTGGCCTGACGCCCCCTGCCGGGGATCGCAAGATCCCTGGTATTTTTCAGAAAAATAGCGCCTAACTCACCTAACAAGATGTATTTTAAACAAAATATATTAAACGATGCCGTTTCACTCTTGAGTGTAAACGATTCCACTAACTTGTTCTGTGTCACACTTTTCACTTCTTTGATATGCTATCTTCCTCATACACGATAAGCCGAATGGAGCGAATCATGAAAGTTCTGGTTACAGGTGGTAGCGGTTACATTGGAAGTCATACCTGCGTTCAACTGCTGCTGCAGGGGCATGAGGTGGTGATCCTCGACAATCTCTGCAACAGCAAGCGCAGCGTACTGCCGGTGATTGAGCGTCTCGGCGGCAAAGAAGCCACCTTTATTGAAGGCGATATTCGTAACGAAGCGCTGATGACCGAGATCCTCCACGATCACGCCATTGAAGCGGTGATCCACTTCGCCGGGCTGAAAGCCGTCGGGGAGTCCGTCGCCAAGCCGCTGGAATATTACGACAATAACGTCACCGGCACACTGAAATTAGTCTCCGCCATGCGCGCCGCGGGCGTGAAGAACTTCATCTTTAGCTCCTCCGCCACCGTCTACGGCGACCAGCCGAAAATCCCGTATGTCGAAAGCTTCCCGACCGGCACCCCGCAAAGCCCCTACGGTAAAAGCAAACTGATGGTGGAGCAGATCCTGACCGACCTGCAAAAAGCGCAGCCGGAGTGGAGCATTGCGCTGCTGCGCTACTTCAACCCGGTCGGCGCCCACCCGTCGGGCGACATGGGCGAAGACCCGCAGGGGATCCCGAATAACCTGATGCCGTATATCGCCCAGGTCGCCGTTGGCCGTCGCGAATCGCTGGCCGTGTTTGGTAACGACTACCCGACCGAAGATGGCACCGGCGTGCGCGATTATATCCACGTCATGGACCTTGCCGACGGCCACGTCGCGGCCATGGAAAAACTGGCTGACAAAGCCGGGGTCCATATCTACAACCTTGGCGCCGGCGTCGGCAGCAGCGTGCTCGACGTGGTCAATGCTTTCAGCAAGGCCTGCGGCAAACCGATTAACTACCATTTCGCGCCGCGCCGCGATGGCGACCTCCCGGCCTACTGGGCGGATGCCGCCAAGGCCGACCGCGAGCTGAACTGGCGCGTGACGCGCAACCTGGACGAAATGGCGCAGGACACCTGGAACTGGCAGTCCCGCCATCCGCAGGGTTATCCAGACTAAGGAACCTTCATGAGCGTATTTAACCCCGTTGACCATCCGCATCGTCGTTATAACCCGTTAACCGGGCAGTGGATACTGGTTTCTCCGCATCGCGCCAAGCGCCCCTGGCAGGGAGCGCAGGAGACGCCGGCAAAACAGACCTTGCCGGCCCACGATCCGGACTGTTTCCTGTGCCCGGGCAACCCCCGGGTCACCGGCGACACGAATCCGAATTACACCGGCACCTACGTGTTTACCAACGACTTTGCGGCCCTGATGACCGACACCCCGGATGCCCCGGAGAGTGACGATCCGCTGATGCGCTGCCAGAGCGCGCGCGGCACCAGTCGGGTGATCTGCTTCTCGCCAGACCACAGCAAAACGCTGCCGGAACTGAGCCTTGAAGCGCTGGAAGGCGTGGTTAAAGCGTGGCAGGAACAGACCGCGGACCTCGGGAAAAGCTACCCGTGGGTGCAGGTCTTTGAAAACAAAGGCGCAGCGATGGGCTGCTCCAACCCGCACCCGCACGGTCAGGTATGGGCCAACAGCTTCCTGCCTAATGAAGCGGAACGGGAAGATCGTCTGCAGAAAGCGTATTACGCCAGCCAGGGCCAGCCGATGCTGCTGGACTATGCCCGGCGCGAACTGGCCGACGGCAGCCGCACGGTGGTCGACACCGATCACTGGCTGGCGGTCGTGCCCTACTGGGCCGCGTGGCCGTTCGAAACGCTGCTGCTGCCGAAAGCGCCCGTGCAGCGTATTACCGATTTAACCGACGCCCAGCGCAGCGATCTGGCGCTGGCGTTGAAAAAGCTGACCAGCCGTTACGACAACCTGTTCCAGTGCTCATTCCCCTACTCCATGGGCTGGCACGGCGCGCCGTTTAACGACGAAGACCATAACCACTGGCAGCTTCACGCCCACTTTTATCCGCCGCTGCTGCGCTCCGCGACGGTCCGCAAGTTTATGGTTGGCTACGAAATGCTGGCCGAAACGCAGCGCGATCTCACCGCCGAGCAAGCTGCCGAACGACTGCGCGCCGTCAGCGACGTCCATTTTCGTGAATCCGGAGTGTAATGATGAGTCTGAAAGAGAAAACCCAAACCCTGTTTGCTGAGGCCTTCGGCTACCCGGCCAGCCATGTCATTCAGGCGCCTGGCCGCGTCAACCTGATCGGCGAGCATACCGATTACAACGACGGCTTTGTGCTGCCCTGCGCCATCGACTACCAGACGGTGATCAGCTGTGCGCCA
This sequence comes from Klebsiella sp. JB_Kp004, assembly GCF_040065795.1. NCBI lineage: Bacteria > Pseudomonadati > Pseudomonadota > Gammaproteobacteria > Enterobacterales > Enterobacteriaceae > Klebsiella > Klebsiella sp. JB_Kp004. The sequence goes on from NZ_JBEAKW010000011.1 coordinate 34,065, forward strand.
CGCAACGATCGTACCGTGCGGGTGATTGCCGCCGATTACGACAATCAGACCGACGAATTCTCTCTCGACGCGCCGATTCTCAGCCACGACACCCAGCAGTGGTCGAACTATGTCCGCGGCGTGGTGAAGCATCTGCAACAGCGGAACAGCCACTTCGGCGGCGCGGATCTGGTGATCAGCGGCAATGTGCCGCAGGGCGCGGGCTTAAGCTCCTCAGCCTCGCTGGAGGTCGCCGTCGGCACCGTGTTTCAGCAACTCTACCATCTGCCGCTGGACGGCGCGCAAATCGCCCTCAACGGCCAGGAGGCGGAAAATCAGTTCGTCGGCTGCAACTGCGGGATCATGGATCAGCTGATTTCGGCGCTGGGCAAAAAAGACCATGCGCTGCTGATCGACTGCCGCTCGCTGGGCACCAAAGCCGTCTCGATGCCGAAAGGCGTCGCGGTGGTGATCATCAACAGCAACTTTAAGCGCACCCTCGTCGGCAGCGAGTACAACACCCGTCGTGAACAGTGCGAGACCGGCGCGCGCTTCTTCCAGCAGCCCGCTCTGCGCGATGTCACCCTTGAGCAATTCAACGCTGTCGCCCATGAGCTGGATCCGGTGGTGGCGAAGCGGGTACGTCATGTGCTGACGGAGAATGCCCGCACCGTGGAAGCCGCCAGCGCCCTTGAAAAAGGCGACCTGAAGCGGATGGGCGAGCTGATGGCCGAATCCCACGCCTCGATGCGCGATGATTTCGAGATCACCGTCCCGCAGATCGACACCCTGGTGGAGATCGTCAAGGCGACAATCGGCGATAAGGGCGGCGTGCGCATGACCGGCGGCGGTTTTGGCGGCTGTGTGGTAGCGCTGGTCCCGGAAGATCTGGTCGATACCGTTCAGCAGGCCGTTGCCAACGAGTATGAAGCGAAAACCGGAATTAAAGAGACGTTTTATGTCTGCAAACCGTCACAGGGGGCTGGTCAATGGTAACGCAAACTACCGCGCTGGCGCCGGACGGCCAGCCATGGCAGCAGGTAACCCTGCGCAATAAGGCGGGGATGACCGTCACCGTGGCGGACTGGGGCGCGACGTTGCTCAGCGCCGAGGTGCCGCTGGCCGATGGCAGCGTGCGCCATCCGCTGCTGGGCTGCGCAAAGCTGGAAGACTATGCCCGCCAGGCCGCGTTTCTTGGCGCCTCGGTAGGCCGCTACGCCAACCGTATCGGCAATAGCCGCTTCCCGCTTGACGGCCAGCTCGTCACCGTCACGCCGTCAAACGACGCGGGCCACCAGCTTCACGGCGGCCCGGAAGGGTTTGATAAGCGCCGCTGGCGCATCGTCCGCGCTGACGAGCAGGAAGCGCTGTTCGCCCTGACCTCGCCCGATGGCGATCAAGGCTTTCCGGGCACTCTGCAGGCCACCGCGCACTATCGTCTGACCGACGATAACCGCATCGCGATTACCTATCGCGCCACCGTGGACCAACCCTGCCCGGTGAACATGACCAATCACGTCTATTTCAACCTCGACGGTGACCAGGGCGACGTGCGCCAGCACCAGCTGCAGATCCTCGCCCATCGCTATTTGCCGGTGGAAAGCGATGGTATCCCTGGCGGCGGACTCAAAGACGTCGCCGGCACCAGCTTTGATTTCCGCCAGCCGAAAACCATCGCCGCCGACTTCCTCGCGGATGCCGATCAGCAAAAGGTGAAGGGTTATGACCATGCCTTCCTGCTGGACGCCAGAGGCGACGCCACTCAACCTGCGGCGCAGGTCTGGTCGCAGGACGGTAAGCTGCAGATGACGGTCTATACCTCCGCTCCGGCGCTACAGTTTTATTCCGGCAACTATCTCGGCGGCACCCCGTCGCAGACGACGGAACCCTACGCCGACTGGCAGGGGCTGGCGCTGGAGAGCGAATTCCTGCCGGATTCGCCGAATCATCCGGAATGGCCGCAGCCGGACTGTGTGTTACGTCCGGGCCAGGAGTACGTCAGCCTGACGGAATATCAGTTTATTGCCCGCTAATCGCCAGCGCCCTCCGCCGGGGGGCGCTGAGTTTCGTCCCCGCCCTCCTCTCCGCCGCCTCTTTTTTCAGCAACCTGCTCTAATTTCCGTCACTAAAGGACAAAAAAATAACCTGTGTTTTACAAGCACCTTACACTGAGCCACTATTTTCGCTATGGTTAGGGATAAGCATTGCCGTGAGCCAAATCACGGCAATATAATGAGAATAGTTATCAATCAATAACACATACACCAACATATTCAGCGCACCGTTCGCGGCGCGAGGGATGGCGTGTAGAGAGGAGTAAGAGAATGGCTGTAACTAAGCTGGTACTGGTTCGTCATGGCGAAAGCCAGTGGAACAACGAAAACCGCTTCACCGGTTGGTACGACGTTGATCTGTCCGAGAAAGGCGTTAGCGAAGCGAAAGCGGCAGGTAAACTGCTGAAGGCTGAAGGCTTCAGCTTTGATTTTGCTTATACCTCCGTGCTGAAACGTGCCATCCACACCCTGTGGAACGTGCTGGACGAACTGGATCAGGCCTGGCTGCCGGTTGAGAAATCCTGGAAGCTGAACGAGCGTCATTACGGCGCGCTGCAGGGCCTGAACAAAGCGGAAACTGCTGAGAAATACGGCGACGAGCAGGTTAAACAGTGGCGTCGCGGCTTCGCCGTTACTCCGCCGGAGCTGACCAAAGACGACGAGCGCTACCCGGGCCACGATCCGCGCTATGCAAAACTGACCGACGCGGAACTGCCGACCACTGAAAGCCTGGCGCTGACCATCGACCGCGTCGTGCCTTACTGGAACGAAACCATTCTGCCGCGCCTGAAAAGCGGTGAGCGCGTGATCATCGCCGCTCACGGTAACTCCCTGCGCGCGCTGGTTAAATACCTCGACAACATGGGCGAAGACGAGATCCTCGAACTGAACATCCCGACCGGCGTACCGCTGGTGTATGAGTTCGATGAAAACTTCAAGCCGATCAAACATTACTATCTGGGCAACGCGGAAGAGATCGCGGCGAAAGCGGCTGCCGTCGCCAACCAGGGTAAAGCGAAGTAATTTCCCCCGGTGAAAATAAAAAAGCGTGGAAATCTCCACGCTTTTTTTATGACCTGCGCGAGCGCAACGTAGCTTAGCCGCGGCGGGTTTTCACCGCTTCCGCCAGCTGACGCAGGATCGCTTCAGTATCCTCCCAGCCGATGCAGGCGTCGGTGACGCTCTTGCCGTAGGTCAGCGGTTCACCGCTCTCAAGGCTCTGGTTGCCTTCCACCAGATGGCTTTCAATCATCACGCCCATAATGGCGCGCTCGCCGCCGGCAATCTGCTGGCATACGTCGGCGCCTACTTCCATCTGCTTCTTGAACTGCTTGCTGGAGTTGGCGTGGCTGAAGTCGATCATCACCTGGGCCGGCAGGCCCGCTTTCGCCAGACCGATTTTCACCTCCGCTACGTGCTTCGCGCTGTAGTTCGGCTCTTTGCCGCCGCGCAGAATAATATGGCAGTCGCCGTTGCCGCTGGTATTGACGATAGCGGAGTGGCCCCACTTGGTGACCGACAGGAAACAGTGCGGCGCGCCGGCGGCGTTAATCGCGTCGATAGCCACCTTGATGGTGCCATCGGTACCGTTTTTAAAGCCCACCGGGCAGGAGAGCCCCGAGGCGAGCTCGCGGTGCACCTGGGATTCGGTGGTGCGCGCCCCGATGGCGCCCCAGCTCATCAGATCGGCGACATACTGCGGGGTGATCATATCGAGGAATTCCCCCGCCGCCGGCAGGCCGCTGTCGTTAATGTCCAGCAGCAGCTTGCGCGCGATGCGCAACCCGTCGTTGATGCGGAAGCTGTTATCCATATGGGGATCGTTGATAAGCCCTTTCCAGCCGACGGTGGTGCGCGGTTTCTCAAAATAGACGCGCATGACGATCTCGAGCTCGCCCTTCAGCGCCTCGCGCAGGGTCAGCAGACGGGAAGCGTACTCTTTCGCCGCCGCCGGGTCGTGAATAGAACAGGGCCCAATCACCACCAGCAGGCGGTCATCATCACCTTTGAGGATCTGGTGGATCGCTTTGCGAGCATGTGCAACGGTGTTTGCAGCATTTTCGGTAGCAGGGAATTTTTCCAGGAGCGCAACGGGAGGTAATAATTCGTTGATCTCTTTAATGCGTAAATCGTCGTTCTGATAATTCATCTTCTTTCCAGCGTTGCCATACTTATTCAATGAAATGCAATCCCTCCAATCTATCTCTTCGCTGAAATAGTGTAAACGTGATTTTACAGTAGTGATGGAATAATCCTGGAAATAGGCAAAAATACGCCATAAAGTAGCGAAACCAGACTCATGAACTACAATATTTAACTGTTAAAGCTAATTAAGTCTTACGTTTCAGGATTATATAGTGACACTGCGATCGTCTGCGGAGTCTTTAACCATAGCGAGTCAGATCCCTGGCACACTTACCGCTGGAGGCGTAGTTACCGCATCCCGACCCAACAGGAGTATCCGATGAACATGAAAAAACTGACGACCCTTTTGCTCACCGCCACCTTAGGTCTTGCCAGCGGCGCGGCCCTGGCGGCAGACGCCGGCGCCCAGTCCAACAATGGCCAAGCCAACTCTTCCGCTGATGCCGGTCAGGTGGCGCCGGACGCCCGTGAAAACGTGGCGCCGAATAACGTCGATAATAGCCAAATCAATTCTGGCTCTGGCACTGGCACTGGCGGCACCATGCTTCATCCTGACGGCTCGACGATGAGCCAGGACAATATGTCGAGCGATGAGGTCCATAAAAACTCAATGTGTAAAGACGGCCGCTGTCCGGACACCGGTAAGAAGCTGGACAACGGCGACAGCATGAACCATGACAACAGCAAAACCGACGGCACCACCCAATAATTGATGCGGTGAGTGCAAACAGAGAAAAGGCGAGCCGGGCTCGCCTTTTCTCTGTTTGTTATCGTTCTCTGTTTATGATGTCATAGCGTGATAATGATAACTATCAAGGGACGACACTATGGCGCACTCGCATTCGCACTCCTCCGCCCAGGCTCCGGATAACGGCAACGCCCGCCGGCTGCTCTGGGCGTTCATCGTCACCGCTGGTTTTATGCTGGTAGAAGCCATCGGCGGCGCGATCTCCGGCTCGTTGGCCCTGCTGGCGGATGCCGGCCATATGCTCACCGACTCCGCCGCCCTGCTGTTTGCGCTGCTGGCGGTTCGCTTCGCCAGCCGTCCCCCGAATGCCCGCCATACCTTTGGCTGGCTCCGTTTGACCACCCTGGCGGCGTTTCTCAATGCCATTGCTCTGGTGGTGATCACCATGCTGATTGTCTGGGAGGCCATTCAGCGCTTCCAGCACCCGCAGCCGGTTGCCGGCGTGACGATGATGGTGATTGCGGTCGCTGGCCTGCTGGCCAACGTGCTGGCTTTCTGGATCCTGCATCGTGGCAGCGAAGAGCGGAACCTCAACGTGCGCGCCGCGGCGCTACACGTGCTCGGCGATCTGCTGGGCTCGGTTGGCGCGATTGTGGCCGCCGTGGTGATCCTCACCACCGGCTGGACACCTGTCGACCCGATCCTTTCCGTGCTGGTTTCCTGCCTGGTGTTACGTAGCGCCTGGCGTCTGCTGAAGGAGAGTCTGAATGAGCTGCTGGAAGGCGCGCCGCGTTCGCTGGATGTGACGGCCCTGCAGCGGGATATCCGCCGCTCTATCCCGGAGGTGCGCGATGTTCACCACGTCCACGTCTGGCTGGTGGGGGAAAAACCGGTGATGACGCTGCATGTGCAGGTTGTACCGCCGCACGATCATGATGCGTTACTCAACCGTATCCTGCATTTCCTGGAACATAAATATGAAATTGAGCATGCCACGGTGCAGATGGAGTACCAGCCCTGCAGCGGCCCGGAGTGCCATCTCAACACGATGCACGCCGGGCACGATCATCACCACCACCATTAGCCAGAAAACGCGTGAGAACCTCGCTCACGCGCGCTGTTTATCCACATCCGGCTGCCGTTCAGCGCAATGAACGTCAGCAAGAGATATTCCAGCGACATCGCATAGACGCCCTGACGGGCAAAAATCACCACACTGATGACGTTGACGATGACCCACAGCAGCCAGTTCTCAACGTATTTGCGGGTCATTAAGATCATCGCCACTACCGACAGCACCGTCATACAGGAGTCCCAGAACGGGAAGGCGTCCGGCTGCAGTTCCGGCATAGTGACCTGCAAACCGAGCGCTTGCATCAGGCTGACCGCGATCCGCGTCAGGAAAGCAAAAAACGGATTGATAAACAGGGTCAGCAAGCCGATCGCCACCACGCAGGCCGCCAGCCAGCCCAGAGCTTTACTGCGCGGTAGCCAGCGGATCTGCAACTCAGCCTCATGGTTGCTGCTTTGCCGCGACCAGGCATACCAGCCGTAAACGTTAGCGGCAAAGAAGAACAGCTGCAGCAACAGGCTGGCATACAGCTGGATCTGAAAGAAGATGATGGCGAACAGCGTGACGTTGACCAGACCGAAGGCATAGTTACTGATCTTCTCCAGGCTCGCCAGCCAGATGCACAACAGCCCGGCGATGGTCCCTACGGCCTCTATCCAGGAGAGATCGTACCCCCCGGCGCCGATGGGTATATGTACTAAAATATTCTGCGTGCTAAAAAAATCCATTTTATCCTCTCAGCGCCAGATGACGCGGCAATAGGTTATCCCCGTAGTGTAGCCGCAAAATCCAGCATCCGGTTAAGGGGAATTAATGCGCCAGTCCGCAGCGCTTCGTCGACGTGGATTTCATGTTCAGCGCCGCCCTGCTCGAGACCCTCGGCAATGGCTTTCAGGCCGTTCATCGCCATCCACGGACAATGCGCGCAGCTGCGGCAGGTCGCCCCTTCACCGGCGGTGGGCGCTTCCAGCAGCGTTTTCTCCGGCACCGCCTGCTGCATTTTATAAAAGATACCGCGATCGGTCGCCACGATCAGCTGGCGCTGGGGCAGGCTTTTCGCCGCCGCGATCAGCTGGCTGGTGGAGCCTACGGCATCGGCCATCTCGACGATCGCCTGCGGCGACTCAGGATGGACCAGCACAGCCGCTTCGGGATGCAGAGCCTTCATCCGCATCAACGCCTGGGTTTTAAACTCGTCGTGCACGATGCACGCCCCCTGCCAGCAGAGCACATCTGCGCCGGTCTGACGCTGAACGTAACGACCAAGATGGCGGTCCGGCGCCCAGAGGATTTTTTGACCAAGGCTATCCAGATGGTCAATGAGTTCCACGGCGATGCTGGAGGTCACCACCCAATCAGCGCGAGCCTTCACTGCGGCAGACGTATTGGCATAGACCACCACGGTGCGGTCAGGATGAGCGTCGCAAAAGGCGTTGAACTCCTCAATCGGACAGCCCAGATCCAGGGAACACTCGGCGTTCAGGGTCGGCATCAGAATGGTCTTTTCCGGGCTGAGGATTTTGGCGGTTTCCCCCATAAAACGCACCCCGGCGACCAGCAGCGTAGAGGCCGAATGGCGGGCGCCAAAGCGCGCCATCTCCAGCGAGTCGGCAATACAGCCGCCGGTCTCTTCCGCCAGCTGCTGAATTTCAGGATCGGTGTAGTAATGCGCCACCATCACGGCATCGCGCTCGCGCAGCAGACGCTTGATTTTTTCGCGGTAAAACTGCTTTTCATCGACGGTCAGCGGCTGCGGTTTCGGTGGGAAGGGATAAATCGCCGTTTCAGGATCAAACATTACGCTCATCATGCAATCTCGTTTTACTGGCTTAACTCAAAGACCGTCAGTATGGCCTGCCCGCGCCATGATACGGTCATGGTGTTTTATATGCTAAACAAGATAGCCGATTACGCGCCAAAAGTCGTGATGAATTTTGTACATCAGCGCCTGTTCCAGGGGACGATGCTGCGTCGCTGTCCGGGCTACCGGTTCGCGCCCTGTGCAGGCGTGGTAAGCGCAGCGCGACCATGGGAAAGTGCTGAATACAATATTGTGGAAATTGATGGGCGGGCAGATAGCAAAAAGGCGCCTTTAGGGCGCCTTTTTACATTGGTGGGTCGTGCAGGATG
>NZ_JBEAKW010000012.1:0-39797 GCF_040065795.1 Klebsiella sp. JB_Kp004
CCGGATGGCGGCATCAATGCCTTATCCGGCCTACGGGTCCTCGCGCAGGCTCAAAAAGCGTAGGCCCGCGCAAGCGCAGCGCCGCCGGGCGATATACATCAGACGCCGTACCCGCAGTTGTGCCGGATGGCGGCATCAATGCCTTATCCGGCCTACGGGTCCTCGCGCAGGCTCAAACAGCGTAGGCCCGCGCAAGCGCAGCGCCGCCGGGCGATATACATCAGACGTCGTACCTGCGTTTGTGCCGGATGGCGGCATAAATGCCTTATCCGGCCTACGGGTCCTCCCGCAGGCTTAAACAGCGTAGGCCCGCGCAAGCGCAGCGCCGCCGGGCAGGGGATCATAGAGTGGAGTACGATGAAAAAGTCCGGATGCAGAAAAGCAAAAACCCAGCCATAGGCTGGGTTCTCTGAATAAGTGGTGCCCGGACTCGGAATCGAACCAAGGACACGGGGATTTTCAATCCCCTGCTCTACCGACTGAGCTATCCGGGCAACGGGGCGCATTAAACCGTAATCCGCCCAGCCCGTCAACCAAATTTCTTAAATTACTTGTCGATTGCTTATCTTTGCGGCAATTCCGCGTTCAAAGGCGCATTTTGACTCAATATCACTGCATGCCGTTATCGCCTTCACGGCTTTTCCAGCCGCTGGTGACGGAGATAACGTGGCGCAACCCGGAGATCAGGTAATCACCAATGACCTCTTCATCTTCCCGCGGCGAGCTCAGCGTAATTTCCGCATCCACGCCGTGACGATAGGCGCCATGATGGCTGAAAATGGTGCCGATATAACATTTTCCGTTCAGCCAGACCGGAATATAGGCCACCGTCTCATAGATATAGTTAACGGCAACACCGCTGTAATAGTTGTCCGCCTCGTCGGCGGAGGCGCCGGGCGGAATGGGGCAGATCGGCGCATCGTTGTCGCTGGCGGGTTTGTCTTTCAGCAGGTTGCCCTGCATCACCTCCAGCGAGCGCAGCAGATCCGCTTTATCGCTGTCGCTCAGGCTGGGGGTCAGCGGTTGGTCTTTCTCCGGGGAGCGGATGCTGTTCAGCGTATAGCGATAGCGAACCGTCACCGCGGGCGTCTGGCTGGCGGTGCTGAACGGGCGCAGCAGATAGAGATTATCTTCGCCAAACTGGCCGTTGTACCACAGGGCATACACCTGGCCGTTGATTTTGACCCAGTGGTTCCATTGGTTAGCCCCGCGGCCATTGATCGAAAAGAGGGCGCCGGGTACCCCGGCATCGAAATCATCGCCGTTATCACTGTCGCTATCGTTGACGGCGGCAAAATCATCATCGCCGCGCCGGAGCACCCCGGTGTAGCTGAAGAGCCCGGTGCCGCCCACGTAGCTGTCGATGATCAGATCGCGTTTGCCGTCGCCGTCGAGGTCGATAAGCGTAAAGCTGACTTTACCGTTTTCTGAATCTGCGCTAATTGCGGAGCGCAGAAACGCCTGCCACTCGTCATCGCTGATATCCGGGGACGGTTTGCTGGTCGTCACCAGGCTGTCATCGGCGTAAGTGAGCGTGAAATCGGTAATATGGCCGGTTAACGGAAACTGCTCGGCGACCCGGTTCAGCGCCAGTTCCGGATCGCTTTTTTGCGCTTTCAGCACCGCGTTATACAGCGTTCGCAGGGCCAGGTTATCCGCTTCTTTCTGCTGCTTCGGGATCACCTGGCTGACAAAGGTCGGCAGCATCCAGGTACCGCCCGGGGTGATTTCCCGGCACATACCGGTGCTGTACTTCAGGCTGGGAACGAAGGTTTTACCCTCCCAGACGCGCGTCTCGCCGGTTACGCAGTCGGCCATGCCCCGCTCTTTGTGCAGGAAGACCAGCGTGCCGTTGGCGTAGCTGGAGGCCTCGGTAGTGAGCAGCCGCGGTTTGCTCAACTGGGTGTTATCGACCAGCCACAGGGCATAGCCATCGTTATAGGGCGCTCGCCAGCAGAGCGCCTGCGCCAGCGAATGGGTTTTATCCAGCGCGGTGAGGGTGATCTGGCGCTCTGCCGCCGGAATGGCCGGGTTCTGCCAGTCTTCACAGCGCTGGTTCAGCAGCGGCGTCAGGGCGGGCAACAGCTTCTGGCGCTGGAGCATGCTCAGCGGTACAGGTTGCGCGTTGTGGATCACCGGCGCGGCGATGATTTCCGGGGCGGGGGCAGCGGGCAAAATGGCATCGTCGCCCGCGTCGCCTTTATCCAGCAGCGCGTCGGCGGTGCCGGTTCGTCGCTGAAACGCATCCATTTTACTCAGCACCTCGCGGCTGCCGGCGCTGGAAAGCGGCAGGTGCTGGCCGTTAAGCGTGAATTCGATGTTGCGCTGGTTCGCCAGGGCCTGCAGCACGGCGGAGGTCTGATCGCTGTCCAGACGGAAGTGGCTGTCATCCACGGCATCCAGCGAGCCGAGGTCCCGGTCGTCGATCAGCAGGCTGGCGGTGGAGTCGGCGGGGATATCGTGTTCGATCTGCGCGAAGGTGACCGTGGCGGTGAGGTGCTGTTCGCTGCCGGCGTTGCGGGTCAACAGCACGCTGATCTCGCCCATGCGGACGCCGTAACCTGCCGCCCGGCAGGTGCCAGTGTTATCGCAGGCGAGCTCCCAGTCTTTTTGCGCAAAGGAAAAACCTTGCAGGGGCGCCGCCAGCAGAGGTGTGGAGCACAGCCCCAGCCAGGCAGCCCAGAAGAACGCGCGCATATCAATCCCTGTCAGCAATCAGTGAGGGGGAAATTATAGGCGCGACGTGGCGGTTAGGATATCAGAATCAGGTTAAGGCCCCGCCCATACGGCACTGGGCGAAGCGCAGAATATCTTCTGCCAGCCGCCGCGCCGTATCGACATCCGTCTGGCTACGCTTGATCAGCAGACGGCTCAGACAGCCCTCGACAATCAGCTCCATCTGCTTGGCGACCATTTCCGGATCATCCACCTCCAGCTGGGTCAGCAGCTCATGGGTGTAGGCCAGCGAAGCCTGCTTCTGCTGTTCCGCCAGCTGGTGGATCGGGTGCTGGGCATCCGGATAGAAGGTGCAGGCGGCGATAAATAAACAGCCGGGGTAGCGCTGGTTGCTGACGCAGGTGGTAAGCGCGCTATAGCGCGCCAGCAGCTTTTGCTCTGCGCTTAAGGTGTCGTCCAGCAGCAGCTGACGGCGCCAGGCATCCACCTGGTGGCTCAGATAGCGAAGCGCGTCGTAGAGCAGCGCTTCGCGATCGGGCCAGAAGCGTTTCAGGTCGCTCGTCGGACAGGACACGCGCTCAGCGACCATCTCCAGCGACGTGTTGGCGATACCTTCAATTTCAAGAATTCTAATGGCTTCTGCCAGGACGTCTTCACGTAGCACGGTGTTCTCCTCCATCTTTCCTCCTAAAGTGTCGCTCACGCTTGCCAATCGCGCAAATGGGCGCTGAATGCCGCAGCATCCATAAAGCCGGTGACCCGCCGGTCGGGTTGTTCCTGGCCCTGCGCGTTGAAGAACAGGATCGTCGGCAGACCGAGCACCTGCAGGCGCTTCAGCAGCGCGGCGTCTTGCGGACTGTTTTTTGTCACATCAACCTGTAATAACACGACGCCTTTCAGCGCCTGCTGCACGTCAGGTGAACGAAAGGTGTATTTTTCAAACTCTTTGCAGGCTACACACCAGTCGGCGTAGAGATCGAGCATCACCGGCTGGCCTTTTGCCTGCGCCAGCGCCCGATCAAGCTCGGTTACCGAGCTGACGCGGGTGAAGGCCAGATGCGCCTGCTGCTCGGGCGCCGGGGCGCCAAACGCCCAGTCCTGCAGCGGACGGGCGCTGACCAGCGCGGCGGCAAGAAGAATGATTTGCGCCAGCCGCATCCACGGCCGGGTCGCGCCCAGCGAGGTGATAAACGCCCAGCTGAAGAAGGCGACGCCAAGCATTGACCACAGACGTAATCCCCACTGGTCGCCGAGGATGCGCTCCAGCAGGAAAACGGGCAGAGCCAGGATCACGAATCCGAAGGCGGTCTTCACATGGCTCATCCACGGGCCGCTCTTCGGCAGCAGACGGTTGCCAAACACGGTGACGAGAATCAAAGGCAGGCCCATGCCCAGCGCGTAGAGGTACAGCGTGCCGCCGCCCAGCCACAGATTACCGCTCTGGGCGATATATAACAGGATGGCGCTCAGCGGCGCAGTGGTGCAGGGGGAGCAGATCAGCCCGGCAATAGCGCCCATCGCAAAGACTCCGCCGGGCGAGCCGCCCTGGCGCTTATTGCTGAGCAGCGCCAGTCGGGTCTGCAGCGTGGAGGGCAGCTGTAGCGTGAACAGGCCGAACATGGAGAGCGCCAGCAGTATAAACACTGCCGACAGACCCACCAGCACATACGGGTGCTGCAGGGCCGCCTGGAACTGCAGCCCGGCGGCGGCCACCACCAGCCCCAGCGCGGTATAGGTTAAGGCCATCCCCTGGACATAAATAAAGGCCAGCAGCAGGGCGCGCGCGGTGGAAAGCCGCTGTTTGCCGCCCAGCACGATGCCGGAAATCAGCGGGTACATCGGCAGCACGCAGGGGGTGAAGGCGATACCAATGCCTATCAGCAGCGCCCACAGGGCGGTGAAAGGCAGGCGAGCGGGGGCGTCAGCGGGCGGCGCTGAGGCAGGCGCAGGTGAAGTGGCGACCTCCGGGGCCGGACGCGGCTCAACCGGCAGCGGCGGGTTGAACGCCGGACGGCTGCTCGCCGGCGGCGCAGGGTCAATGGTGGTCGCCCGGCCATCTGCCGAAGCCGCCAGCACGGCGCTCAGCGGGATCACTTTGGTCTCCGGCGGATAACAGAATCCGGCATCGGCGCAGCCCTGCCAGGTGACGGTGAGGGTGGCGTCTTTGTCCGCCTGCTTCACCGTCAGCGGGACGGTCAGGCGCTGGCGAAAGATCTCGCTTTTGCCGTAAAACTCATCCTCATGCCACTCGCCCGCCGGCAGCGCCGGTTCGGCGATCGTCGCCCCGGCGGCGCGGAAGGTAAACTGTTGACGATAAAGATAGTAACCATCCTTGATTTGCCAGCTCAGGTTGAGGTCATGCTGTTGCTGCTGAAAGTCAAAGGCGAAGGCCTGGTCAGCAGGCACGAAGTTCGAGCGCCCCGGCGCGTCGAATAACCCGGCGGTGGCTGACGCGCTGCACAGCAGCAGGATCAACGTAAAGATGCGGTAAGCCATGAGAGGTAATCGTTGTCTCCATACGTGACGGGCAGAACCAGCAGTTCAGGGGTTTGATACGGGTGGTGAGACTTCAGGCAGTCCAGCAGCGCCTGCTGATGGGCAAGATCGGTTTTGAGCAGCATCTGAACTTCATACTCCTGCTCCAGCTTCCCTTCCCAGTAATAGAGCGAGGTGGCGCCCGGCAGGAGCGTGGCGCAGGCGGCCAGCTTTTCCGCCAGCGCTTTTGCCGCCAGATCCTGGGCGGTTGCTTCATCCGGCGCGGTACAGAGCACAACAACAGCATCAGGCGTAGTCATCATGAACCTCGTATCAGCGAAAAGAGGCACTATAGCACGCAAGGTGGGGAGGATTAACGAAACGGGCCAGGAGCTGGCCCGAATTTGAAGAGATTTACAGCATGATGCCGCCAAAAATAAACCCGAGGATCACGCACAGCGTAATGGCGATGACGCCGGGGATCAGGAAGGCGTGGTTGAAGACGTATTTACCGATGCGGGTGGAGCCGGTGTCATCCATTTCGACCGCCGCCAGCAGGGTGGGGTAGGTCGGCAGAACGAAAAGGGCGGAGACGGCGGCAAACGAGGCGATGGCCGTGAGAGGGCTCACGCCCAGCATCAGCGCGGCGGGCATCAGCGCTTTGGTGGTGGCCGCCTGCGAGTAGAGCAGCGTGGCGGCAAAGAACAGCACCACCGCCAGCAGCCACGGGTAGTTATGCAGCAGGTCGCCGGCCACGGCCTGGATATCGCTGATATGCGCTTTAACGAAGGTATCCCCCAGCCAGGCGACGCCGAGCACGCAGACGCAGGCGCTCATGCCGGACTTAAAGGTGCTGGCATTGAGCACTTCGCCGGTGTCGATTTTGCAGGTGATGCTGATCAGCGTGGCGATGGTCAGCATAAACACCACGATCGCCTCGTTACGCGGTAGTACCGGGTTTTTGATCAGACCGACGGTATCGCTGATGGCCGTGGCGTAGAACATCACCGCCACGATGCCGATCAGAAACAGCAGAACGGAACGTTTGGCGTGCGGCTTCAGCTCAAAAACCTGGCTGCCGCGCAGTCTGACCTCACCCTTGGCCAGCCGCTCCTGGTAAACCGGGTCATCTTTCAGTTCGCAGCCGAGGAAATTGCAGACGATAGCGGTGAGCATCACCGCCAGCAGGGTGACCGGAATACAGATGGCCAGCAGCATCAGGTAGCTAACGCCCAGCGGCTCCAGGATCCCGGCAAAGAACACCACCGCGGCGGAGATGGGCGAAGCGGTGATCGCTATCTGGGAGGCCACCACCGCAATCGACAGCGGACGGGACGGACGGATGCCTTGCTCTTTGGCCACTTCGGTGATCACCGGCAGCGTGGAGAAGGCGGTATGGCCGGTGCCGGCGAGCACGGTCATAAACCAGGTCACCAGCGGGGCAAGGAAGGTAATATATTTCGGGTGGCGACGCAGCATCCGTTCGGCGAGGCTGACCAGGTAATCCATTCCGCCTGCGACCTGCATGGCGGCGATAGCGGCAATCACCGCCATAATGATTTCAATAACGTCGAAGGGGATCGCACCCGGTTTAATTTGAAAAATAAGCGTCAGGACAAGGACGCCAAGGCCACCGGCAAAGCCGATACCGATGCCGCCGAGCCGGGCGCCGAGATAAATCGCCAGCAGGACAATAACCAGTTCTGCACCAAACATATATGCCTTCCTTGTTTTTTAACAAGTTGATATTGGATTGTTGTATTTTAGTAAAACTAAAAAGCAAAAAGGCATGTCATCGCTGACATGCCTTTGAATGACTATCCGGAAAGATTACTGTTCGCTTTCATCGGTATAACGCTTCGCTTTATAAGCGGGATGCATCAGGTTTTGCGCGGAGAAAATGTCATCCAGCTCCGCCGCCGTCAGCAGCCCACGTTCCAGCACCACTTCCCGCACGCTCTTCCCGGTTTCGGCGCAGATCTTGCCGACGATATCGCCATTGTGGTGGCCGATAAACGGGTTGAGGTAGGTGACGATGCCGATGGAGTTATAGACGTAACCTTCGCACACCGCTTTGTTGGCGGTAATGCCGTTGACGCATTTCTCCAGCAGGTTGTAGCAGGCGTTGGTCAGAATGTGGATAGACTCGAACATCGCCTGGCCGATCACCGGCTCCATCACGTTCAGCTGCAGCTGCCCGGCTTCTGAGGCCATGGTCACCGTGGTGTCGTTGCCGATCACTTTAAAGCAGACCTGGTTGACCACCTCCGGCACCACCGGGTTAACCTTCGCCGGCATAATAGAAGAGCCAGCCTGCAGCTCAGGCAGGTTAATTTCGTTGAGGCCCGCGCGCGGTCCGGAAGAGAGCAGGCGCAGGTCGTTACAGATCTTGGACAGTTTCACCGCCAGGCGTTTCAGCGAGCTGTGAACCATGACGTATGCCCCGCAGTCCGAGGTGGCTTCAATCAGATCTTCCGCCGGAACAACCGGTAAGTTGCTCACTTCCGCCAGCTTCTGCACCGCCAGCTGTTGATAACCGTCCGGGGTGTTGAGGCGTGTGCCGATGGCGGTTGCGCCAAGGTTCACTTCCAGCAGCAGCTCCGCGGTGCGCAGAATGCTTTTGGTCTCTTCATTGAGCAGCACATTGAAGGCATGGAACTCCTGACCGAGGGTCATCGGCACCGCGTCCTGCAGCTGGGTGCGGCCCATCTTGAGGATGTCCTGGAACTCCTCGGCTTTTGCCTGGAAACCTTCGCCCAGCTGCTTAATCGCATCGATTAACTTGAGGATAGACGCATACACCGCAATGCGGAACCCGGTCGGGTAGGCATCGTTGGTGGACTGGCATTTGTTGACGTGATCGTTTGGGTTCAGGTACTGGTATTCGCCTTTCTGGTGGCCCATCAGCTCGAGGCCGATGTTTGCCAGGACTTCGTTGGTGTTCATGTTTACGGAGGTGCCGGCCCCGCCCTGGAAAACATCGACCGGGAACTGGTCCATGCATTTGCCATTATTCAGGACTTCGTCACAGGCGGCGATAATCGCATTTGCCGCGCTTTTGGGAATGGTCTGCAGCTCCTTGTTCGCCAGCGCGGCGGCTTTCTTCACCATCACCATGCCGCGCACGAATTCTGGTATGTCGCTGATTTTGCTGTTGCTAATGTAGAAGTTTTCAATCGCTCGCAGAGTATGAACGCCGTAGTAAGCGTCCGCGGGAACTTCCCTGGTGCCCAACAGATCTTCTTCGATACGAATGTTGTTTAACATGTGAACCTTCTTTTCAAGCTGCCAATGAATTCACCAAATACACAGAATATCCAAGATTCAGTATATTTTCTGGCCGACGATTATTTCCTTAACCGGCCCGGTGCCCAAGATCATATGCTGATGATAGCGAATATCAGTAAGCTTGATCACTTATTACATCGCGGGTGTGAGAAGATTTATTAATCTGTGAAATGGGTCACCGCTTTCCTATTCTTGGAAAAAATAAGCATTTCCGCTGATTGAAAAGCCGCTCAGCATCCCCATCTTAGTGGGATGCGATCAGCAAATTGATGACTACGGGGGCCGAATTCGGCGCCTGTCGATGAAGGAGACGCCGGTGCGTTGGATTCCGTTTATTGCCTTTTTTCTTTACGTTTACATTGAGATATCGATCTTTATCCAGGTCGCTCACGTGTTGGGCGTCTTTATGACGCTGATCCTGGTGATCTTTAGCTCGGTGGTGGGGATGTCGCTGGTGCGCAACCAGGGCTTCAAAAACTTCCTGCTGATGCAGCAGAAGATGGCCGCGGGCGAGAGCCCGGCGGCGGAGATGATCAAGAGCGTCTCGCTGATTATCGCTGGCCTGCTGCTGTTGATCCCGGGGTTCTTTACCGATTTCCTCGGCCTGCTGCTGCTTTTGCCCCCGGTGCAGAAGCACCTGACGATGAAGCTGATGCCGCATTTGCGCTTCAGCCGGATGCCGGGCGGCGGCTTTAGCGCCGGGACTGGCGGCGGAGAGACCTTCGAAGGGGAATACCAGCGCAAGGATGAACAGCGCGACCGTCTGGACCACAAGGACGATCGCCGCGATTAACGTTTATCGGCCCGGTCTGCAGACGCGACCGGGCCGCTTTCTTTTTGCGCCTATACGCTTCCTGTCGCCAGCTTACGTCTCGGTAAAAACAACCACAGCACCGCCAGCATCACCAGCGCGTACAGACTCTTCCAGCCGACCATCGCCAGCAGCAGCAGACAGAGAATGCTGCCCACCGCCGCCAGCAGCCGATAGCGCCCGCGCAGCAAACGACAGCCCGCCAGCATGCACAGCAGATAGATCATGATGAAAATGCCGTTGGCATAGACGATCAGCGCGTCCAGATTGATATCGAGAAAATAGATACACAAGGTGCTGACCACGCAGGAGCCCAGCACGGCGTTGAGGGCGTTGCGTGGGATCTGCCGCGGCGACAGCCTCGCGAGGTAGCTCTGTGGCTTATGCTGCGCCTGCGACCAGACCAGGCGGGCGAAGCTCTGAATATAGATGTTGAGGCTGGCGAAACAGGCGAGGTAACCGATGACGCAGGCCACCCACAGCGCTTCGACGCCGAACAGGCGGACCACGATATTCGGTAATGACGCCGCCGCCGCCATCTCCTCGCCAAAGGCGTGGAAGTGCAACACCAGCACGGTGCAGGCCCAGTAGACCGAGCCGGCAAGCAGCAGGCCTATCATCAGCGCGCGGGGAAAATCGCGCTCGGGGTGTTTAAACTCCGAGGCGAGGTGGGCAAAGGCTTCCAGGCCGACAAAGCACCAGAACATCACCGACAGCGCGGAGAAGAGCTGGCCGCGGTCGATCTCCGCCGGGGCGGGGAAGGGGATCTGCGCCGGGCTTATGCCACCGCGCCACCAGACGGCGACGATCAGCGCCACGATCAGCACGGCAACCAGCGTCTGCAGGTTGGCGCTGGAGCTGGCGCCACGTGAACCGACCCACCAGACGATGGCCAGGGTACCCAACTCCGCCAGCAGCAGCTGCGCATCATGCCAGCCGAACAGCGCCTGGCCGAAGCCGGTGGCGATGTGCAGGGCGGCGGGGAGCCCGACCGGGATAACCGATAAAAACAGCCAGCCGGTGACGCTGGCCAGACGTGGGCCAAAGGCCATATCGACAAAGTGGGCCACGCCGCCCGCGCTGGGGAAATGGCGGCCCAGCAGGGCGAAGACGATGGCAATCGGAAAAACAAGGAGGATAAGCAACGGCCACGCCCACAGGCTGTTATCGCCAGCGACCAGCGCCGCCAGCGCCGGAACGGCGAAAATGCCGGTGCCCAGCAGTGAGGTGGAAAGCAACCCGACTCCCTGTCCCAGCCCTAACTCCTGTTTTAAACCACTCATGATTCCATCCTGCGCCAGTGAAAAGAAAGAGAGTATCACAATCGCTTTTCCTTATGACCGGTTGCCCGGTGGCGCCGCTTTTTGCGCGCCAGCGCAAAGGTAAAAATTTTTTTTAATTTTGCCCTTGAAGCGGGAAATGGCCATCCCCATCTCTCTCTGCACTAGCCGGTAAACCGCGTTCGGCCCGGCGTCACCCATAACTGATAATGACTTTCTCGAAGGAGAGCTATCAATGAGTATTCGTCCGTTACATGATCGTGTGATCGTCAAACGTAAAGAAGTTGAAACCAAATCTGCGGGCGGCATCGTTCTGACCGGTTCTGCAGCAGCTAAGTCAACGCGTGGCGAAATCATCGCTGTCGGTAAAGGCCGCATCCTGGAAAACGGGACCGTGCAGCCGCTGGACGTTAAAGTTGGTGACATCGTGATTTTCAACGATGGCTACGGCGTGAAGACTGAAAAGATTGACAACGAAGAAGTGCTGATCATGTCCGAAAGCGACATCCTGGCAATTGTTGAAGCTTAATTCGCACGACCCTGAACGAATTTGAGGAATATAAGAAATGGCAGCAAAAGACGTAAAATTCGGTAACGACGCTCGTGTAAAAATGCTGCGCGGCGTAAACGTACTGGCAGATGCAGTTAAAGTGACCCTGGGCCCGAAAGGCCGTAACGTGGTTCTGGACAAATCCTTCGGCGCGCCGACCATCACCAAAGATGGTGTTTCCGTTGCACGTGAAATCGAGCTGGAAGACAAGTTCGAAAACATGGGCGCGCAGATGGTGAAAGAAGTTGCCTCTAAAGCGAACGACGCGGCAGGCGACGGTACCACCACCGCAACCGTGCTGGCGCAGGCTATCGTGAACGAAGGCCTGAAAGCGGTTGCTGCAGGCATGAACCCGATGGATCTGAAACGTGGTATCGACAAAGCTGTCGTTGCCGCTGTTGAAGAACTGAAAGCGCTGTCCGTTCCGTGCTCTGACTCCAAAGCTATCGCTCAGGTAGGTACCATCTCCGCTAACTCCGACGAAACCGTCGGTAAACTGATCGCGGAAGCGATGGATAAAGTCGGCAAAGAAGGCGTGATCACCGTTGAAGACGGTACCGGTCTGGAAGACGAACTGGACGTGGTTGAAGGTATGCAGTTCGACCGCGGCTACCTGTCTCCGTACTTCATCAACAAGCCGGACACCGGCGCCGTTGAGCTGGAAAGCCCGTTCATCCTGCTGGCTGACAAAAAAATCTCCAACATCCGCGAAATGCTGCCGGTTCTGGAAGCCGTAGCGAAAGCTGGCAAACCGCTGGTTATCATCGCTGAAGACGTTGAAGGCGAAGCGCTGGCGACCCTGGTGGTTAACACCATGCGCGGCATCGTGAAAGTGGCTGCGGTGAAAGCGCCGGGCTTCGGCGACCGTCGTAAAGCCATGCTGCAGGATATCGCGACGCTGACTGGTGGTACCGTTATCTCTGAAGAGATCGGTATGGAGCTGGAAAAAGCGACTCTGGAAGACCTGGGCCAGGCAAAACGTGTGGTTATCAACAAAGACACCACCACCATCATCGATGGCGTTGGCGAAGAATCCGCAATCCAGGGCCGCGTTGCTCAGATCCGTAAGCAGATCGAAGAAGCAACCTCCGACTACGACCGTGAAAAACTGCAGGAACGTGTCGCTAAACTGGCTGGCGGCGTTGCCGTAATCAAAGTCGGCGCGGCAACCGAAGTTGAAATGAAAGAGAAAAAAGCACGCGTCGACGATGCCCTGCACGCCACTCGTGCTGCGGTTGAAGAAGGCGTGGTGGCTGGCGGCGGCGTAGCGCTGGTTCGCGTTGCAGCGAAACTCGCTGGCCTGACCGGTCAGAACGAAGATCAGAACGTCGGTATCAAAGTTGCGCTGCGCGCAATGGAAGCGCCGCTGCGTCAGATCGTGTCCAACGCCGGTGAAGAGCCGTCTGTTGTGGCGAACAACGTGAAAGCCGGCGACGGTAACTACGGTTACAACGCGGCAACTGAAGAATACGGCAACATGATCGACTTCGGTATCCTGGACCCAACCAAAGTTACCCGTTCTGCACTGCAGTACGCGGCTTCCGTGGCTGGCCTGATGATCACCACCGAGTGCATGGTGACCGACCTGCCGAAAGGCGATGCGCCTGATTTAGGTGCTGCTGGCGGTATGGGCGGCATGGGCGGTATGGGCGGCATGATGTAATCGTGCGCTCTACGGCATAAAAAAGCAGAAACCCCTGGCCAGTAATGGCTGGGGGTTTTTCTTTTGGCGCGCTTTTTAGTATAAGGCTTATACATAAAAATCATTTAAGCTGCATCAGAGCGGCAAGCACCTCCGTATCGGAAGCGACTAACTAGCGCGACCGGCTAAGGAATGAAAGCGGCTCATGCCGACGCAGTTTGAAGGATGACAGGTTTACATCCGGGCCAGTGCGTCCAGCTCATCGATCATGGGGATTAACATGCAGGTAAAATATTTAGCAGGGATTGTCGGCGCAGCCTTACTGTTGGCAGGTTGCAGTTCCAGCAATGAATTAACCTCTGCCGGCCAGAATGTGCGCTTCGTGCAGGAGAAGCCGGGCGCAGAGTGTCAGCTGTTAGGGACCGCGACGGGTAAACAGAGCAACTGGCTCTCCGGCCAGAATGGCGATGAGGGTGGCTCCATGCGCGGTGCGGCTAACGCCCTGCGTAACCAGGCGGCAGCCATGGGCGGCAACGTGATTTATGGCGTCAGCAGCCCGACGCAAAATCTGTTGTCGAGCTTTGTGCCCACCGACAGCGAGATGAACGGCCAGGTTTATAAGTGCCCGAACTGATGCGCGATGCCTCTCTCTGCGAGCGTAGAGAGAGGCGTGACCGGTAGAAGAGGGTCAGGCGTTAAGCTCCGCTTTCTTCTCCAGATAGAAGGCGTGCAGTGGACGCAGGCACTCTTCCAGACTGAGCATTCTTCCCGGCTGGGAAGGGATAATGGTACTAAAGATCTGGCATGGCGCCAGCGCCGCGTGCATCGCCTTGAGCTTGGGGCTTTTCTCGATAAGCTGCATCACGACGTTATTTTCCAGTTCCGATAAATGTGGCGCACTGGTTTTGATCACAGCTCCGGAGACAATTTTCTTCCCTTCCTCCGTCTCGCAGCAGTACAGCACGCCCAGGTAATGGGAAAACAAGTTTAGTTTCCAGTCTTCCTGAGGATACTGTTGATAATCAATATTTGGCTGGGTGGTTAAGTCCACGGCATAGCACATTAAAAAATCCATATTTGAACTTAAATACTGGATAAGTTCCTGATCGCCGACTGTTTTTAATGCCTGTTGAATACCAATTATCAGGGCTTCAACCTGTCGGTCATCAATAGTTAACGTCTTAATTTGATCATCCTGAAATACCAGGATCAGCGTCGACTGCGTTTCGCCAGGTTTAAGCGTAATAGACATTATACGCCGCTCAGGAGAAGGCTGTTGTATTTCAGCCATTTCTACCGTGGGGATATGGGTAACAAGTGTTTCGTTATAAGCGATAATCTCATCTTTGTAAGCCTCGCCTTTATTTTCAAGTCGCTGAAAAATTAAGGCCATTCTACTTTGCAGTATCAGAAGCAGGTCGGCCAGTACGGGTGCCTGAAGATAGAAAATCTCACAGGTATCATTCGCTTTCTTGACCTTAAGTAACAGCGCCAGGAAACGCTCTTCAAAAGTAATTCCCGCAGTATTAAAACCAATAAACGTTCCTTGCATAATCTTCTCCTTTATTAAGCGGTAGCCATCGACTTCGATTGTGAGAGGTCAATAACGCGATCGGCAGATGCAATGGTTGATGGCCGGTGCGCGACAATAATTCGGGTGATACTTAATGATGAGATGGATTGGTTGATAACCGACTCATTTTTTAAGTCGAGGTGACTGGTGGCCTCGTCCATAAACAGGATACTCGGTTTACGGTACAAAGCACGAGCGATCAGGATACGTTGCTTTTGACCGCCGGAAATGCCCAGCCCCAGTTCGCCGACAATGGTTTCGTATCCCATCGCCATCTTCATGATTTCATCATGGATGTTGCAATGTTTGGCACATTCCATTACGAATTCCAAATCGGGGTTATCATCAAAACCACTGATATTATCGATAAGTGAACCTGAAAAGAGACGATCCTCCTGAAGTACGCAGGCGATACCGAGACGATAGTTATTTAAACCAATTTTTTGAATCTCCAGATTATCCGCCAGTATTTCGCCGGAGTCAGGTGAAAGCAAACCGCACATGACTTTCAACAGCGTGGTTTTGCCAACGCCAGATGGGCCAATTAGCGCGACAGACTCGCCTGGGGCAACCGTTATATTCAGATTGGTAAAAATGGGTTGTGAAAAAGGATCGTATTGATAACTCAGGTTCCTGACTTCAAGCATCACGCCGGTGTTTTCTGTAAACACACGTCGGGATGGAAGTTCTTTTTCCGGTTCGCTAAAGGCGATTTCAGATAGACGTTCATTATGAAGCGAGAGCATACGAAGCTGCATCACCAAATCAATGAGATTCGATGCACGTTGAGAAAACTGGCCTCGATAAGCATTAAATGCCATAAACATACCGAGCGTCATCTCGTTATCAATTACCATAATGGCACCCAACCACAGTACCACCACCTGATCGATAGAGGTGATAAAGGTATTAATCCCACCAAACATCATATCAAAGCGAGTTTGCTTAATACCTGCGTTACTGGCATCAACGTTAAGATTCAGCCAATGCTGCGAGCGACGTTCTTTTAAATTTAATGCTTTGATCGTGGAAATGCCATAAAGTGATTCCATAAAGTGAGAGTTAGCACGCGCCCCTTTAACGACCTGCTCTTCCGTTACGCGTCGATAAAAACTATAGGTAGCGAAGCGCATAATCGCATAGCAGACGGTAAAACCAATGACGACCCATACTAACCAGCCGCCATATAATGTCAGCATGACTAACAAACCGATCGTCATTATCGAATCGATGATGCCAGTGACGATACTGTTGGTAAAAATTGAACGAATGGTATCCAGAGACGAGAAACGAGACTGGATATCGCCTAAGTGTCTTTTCTCGAAAAAAGATAATGGCAAACTTGCCAAATGATCGAATAGCGTTGTTTTCCATTGAATGTTTGTCAACGTATTCAACGTTAACGACGTCCATGCTCGGAGCATGCTAATAAACGTGCGGAATAGCGTAAAAAATATTAAACCAATACAAATAACAGAGAGTAAACTTTCATCGTGCGCCATAATGACATGGTCAGTTACTAACTGTGTACCAATAGGCAACAGGAGGCCAATCGCTTCTACCACAACAGAGAAAGCAAAGATCTTAATCAGCGCCGATTTTAAACCAACAATTTTATGCATTAAATCCAGGAGTCGTAAACGGGATTTCGCCTCCTCTTGTTGGAAGTTATGGTCAGGCCAGAGTTCAAGCGCAACGCCGGTAAAATTATTTGACATCTCACTGATGCCAATGATTCGTTTACCCAGCGCGGGATCGTGAATCACAAATCCGTTTTTCTTTACTTTTGTAAGGACTACATAGTGGTTCATTCCCCAGTGGATGATGCAGGGAAGCTTCAGCTGTTTTATTTCATCGAGGTCGAGCGCTAGCGCACGGTTTTTTAAACCAGCCTGCTCTGCTGTTTTGCTTAGAGACAACAGTGAGGAACCCTGTGAGGGGCTACCGAATCGTTGACGAAAATTAAATAAATCGATATTTAACCCATAATAACCACAGACCATCGCCAGACAGGCAACTCCACATTCCGATGATTCTGACTGTAGAATAACAGGCGTTTTGTTAACCAGAGAAAAATTTAGCTTTGCAACAATGGTTTTGAACAGTTCGTTAGTCATGGATTGGCCCAGTAATGCTTTGAGTTATCTTATACACAGGGGTAAACATCCACATATAAAGTGGGCGCTCTTCGAGAAATACAACGGCTTGAGCCTTCAGTCCATTCGAAAGCGAAAGCGTTTTACCATTGTAATTAAAGGTTTTGTTTTCAATTTTGACAATGGTTTTATAGAGTGCCAGTTCCTGCTGATTCGTTCCATTATTAACATTAGTGTATTCAGACAGTTCCTGTCGGGATGTCGGGACCGAAGATATTGAAAGTATTTTTCCCGGGAATTGCCCAAATTTATCGGATGGGAAAGCATCATAGCGGATGTTAATGACATCACCCGGTTTGACATAAGGTATGCTATTATTAGGTAACCATAAAATAAGATAATATTCTATATCACCAGTGGGTTTGATTTGCGCTAAACTGCTGCCTTTGTCGACCATTTGTCCTTTTGTTACAGCCAGCGATTCAATACGTCCTTCTGTGGTTGCTTTAATAATGACATTACCATTGGCATTTGATTCAACCAACTGGTTTTTGTAATCATTAATCTGGTTTTCCTGAGATGATATTTGGTTGTCAAAATCTGCCGTTTTTGTGATTTTATCGCTATTTAACTGGGTTACCTGGGATTCCAGTTGCATTTTCTGACTGACCAAAGACTGATAGGTACTCTGTTGTTGAAAGTATAATGAATGCTGATAGTTATACTGATCTTTGGTGATAAGGCCATCACGAAGATATTTATCGTAACTGGAAAGATTATCATGCATTTTCTTTAAACCAGTCTGCGCATTAACCAGCATGCGGTTAGTTTCTTTTAACGAATCATTGATGGTTTTTAGCTGTTTATCTAAAGATAATCGGGTTTCTTCTTTATTATGAGAAAGTTTGGTGATGATATCTTCAGCGTTCGCAATCTTTTCATTAATGACTTCTATTTGCGCCGTACTGACGTTGCCTGTTGTTGTATTTCGGGAGATGTCAATTTCATATAAAGACTGTCCTTTGGCGACAAGGTCACCGACTTTTGCATATTGGGAAATAACAAACCCTTGCTGTGGCGCATAAACATTGACAGAATGAGGTAAAGTAATAACTTCCCCACGAACATCAATGCGTTGGGTAAAGGTACAAAATATTGTGGTGGTTATTAGAATGGCTAAAAAGGCAAATGAAAGTAATGCAATAAGCCATGCCGGAAGCCCTGCTAGCAGCAAAGCCTTTCCTTTCCAGTGATGCTTTTTGTATTCGATCGCTTCCTTGCGATAGATTTTTCTTAACATAATTATCACTTACATAATGAAATGAAAAGGCCCGATATTTCAGGCCCTATTTACTTAATAAAGAATGTCAACAAAACGTTGAGCAACCAGCTGAGGCGTAAATTAATTGCTCCAGAAGTTTAATGTGCCATCATAAACGGCATCCATTACACCTGTTGCATAATCCAGAGTCATATCCCAGCCAACGATACCGGCGGCAACGCCAAAACAAACGCCACCAGCTACTAAGCCAAACAAGATACCTACACCCTGACCGATTGCGCCAAAGCCGAGAAGACCACCACCAGCCCCGCCCCAACGTCCAGCGAAAGCTGTCCCAAAAATCGCCCCCAGAGAGGCGCCCAGAGCGACGGCGCCTACTTCTTTAGCAGCCCAGGTCATAATATCGGTAAGAGTATCAGTCAGCGCGCCGCCAGAAATCTCTTCCATTTCAAATACAGTTAATTGATGCATGATTAGTCCTTTAACTAAAATTAAAATTATATGTTCAATCCAGACCAGAAGTTGGTCCGCAGAGAAGATAGTCGTTGCTGTAGTATGAATCAACTCAACTTAATGTGAATTGTTGATGAAATTTCAGATTCATTCTGAATCTAATCTAATTATTTTACAGATTCATAAAGTAATATTAATTTTAGCAAGTTAAATTAAGCTGTTATTATGGGTGTGATTCAAATTGTAGTGTGTTACTTTCATACGTACATATCATAATGATTTTGATTATGTATGGGCAAATAAAAAAGGTGGATATCATTATCCACCTTTTATGAGATTATGGTTCTCTTTATTCCTCCTGAACTACTACCTCTAGTATCGCTTTTACATGCCCGGCCGAGACTTCAGCGCTGTTGTCGCTCATTCGGTAATAATCGGCGGTAAAGTTAATTTTTTGTGATGCTTGAGCGCTGGCAAAACTGTATGTCTCTGCGTCATAAAATATAACGGGACTATTGTCTTTTTTGAAGATAATGCCAACGTTGCTTGCTGCTCCGCCTCCTGTTAGCAGATTATCGATGATGCCATCCCCCGCAGGACTGGTGCCGCTAACTGGGTTAAACCAATAGTAAAGTTTATTACCAATTGAACCGGCTGGGCATGAAACATCCATTGTGATAGTTTTCTGTGATGGGGTTGTGCCACCCCGAGGGATTGACATTAATGTGTTTTTTTCAATTGTATTTAAGGTGATTTGGCTCGGTCCAGACACAGAAATATCACACGAGGTCGCCTTATAAGAAATACTCTTGAATTTCAGAGACGCAGTCATTAACAGACGATCTGCCGCCCTGGGGTTGGTGCTTAAGTTACCCGCTGAGAATTTAAATACTGGATTGGTACTGACGCCGGATGTATCAATGACAGGTTTTGTTTTTATTAACCATACTGTCATAAATTTGTAGTCATCATTCGACTCTAAAATTGGCACAATCGTAGATTGTGCCACTGCGGGTTTAATTGAACCATGCTTGCTGTCCAGAATATCTGAAAACTGAAAACCAATACCATCAATCCCCGTTTCATAGACCGGTTTTCCCATTATACCCGTGACACCAGAGACCTCGGGTGCGGATGAGGTAATGATATACTGATCACCCATTATCTTGCTGCATTCAAAGGTTTTATAGTGTCCGGTACCAACTTTTTTGGTATACAAAACTGTACCTACGGGTATTGTTGGATCCGTTGCGATTTTAGGACTTAAGTTAAATACTGCTTGCCCAGCGGAACCATCATAATCGCATTTGGCAGCTGCTTCACAACAACATAATAATATAGATAGAAAAATCAGTGTTTTTCTCATTCTTTATTGTCCTTGGTCAATATTAGCGACAAATTGTTTCGATTTGACTGATGCCAGCCGCTTTGCCTTCCCTGGCCGGTAAAGTAAAGGAAGCATTGCACTGCTGCGCCGCGCTTTTGCCCCATTGCACGTTAAGTATTCCGGTTTGCTGCAGGCCGGACATATAGACCATCCCGGCGTCGCTGACGATGCTTGGCTGTGCCTGGCTGCTCCCGGCGAGTAACACCATCGCACCATAAGGTACGTCCTGGCCGCTGGCCGTTTTCAGATGGACAAATGCGCGCTGGCCGATATTACCGGCATAATTGGCCCGTACGATGGCGCCGCGTGTCGGAACGACGCTCTGCGTGGTTTCCGGAAGCTCCATATCTTCGCCAAGCGAAGTACTATCGAGGGTGATATCGGTGCGACGATAAGGCGTGACATAAGGTACGATGGCGTAACCACGATAGTCGGTGGTGATGGTGTTATCGTTGGCCAGCTTGACGTTATCCAAACCTGGGGCCTTAACCAGTACGGCGGCATCGGTGATGTCCTGACCAAGCGTGACCCCATCGGCATGAGCGACAATGCTGCCGTTGGCGCCATAGTCTATACGCTCGCTACCGCGATCGTAGCTGTAACCGGCATTGACGCTGCCGCGAGCACCGTTATAGGTTGCGCGCATATCGCCGCTGTAGTATTCCCGGTTGCTGTATCCTTGCTGCAGGCTCCACTCCAGGCTGTCGTTATCCAGCGCGTTACCACCGATGGAGACCGACTGATCGGTAGACCCCGGATTACTGTTGGTTAACTGATAACTGGTATAGGTGCCCGGTAGCCAGTTGCTCAGCGGCAGCGTGACGGTCAGCGAGATACGCTGATCGTCCTGGGCGTCTTTCCCGGAGTTATTCCCGCTCCAGGTATAGCGGTTATAGCTGTACCCAAGGTAATAGTTTACATTGCGGAAGCCACCGTTGTACCCCACGCTGATCGACTTGTTGGTGCGCTTATCGTCCCAGTAATCTTCAATCAATCCACTGATAGACAGACTGCCGAGGCCTTTACCCAGGCTTTGATTCAGCGTCAGATTGGTGCGGTTGCGCAGCGAGCGAGGAGTATACTTGCCATCATTAGAATAGCTATCTAACACTTCAGAGAGGGTATTAAATCCGCGGGTGGAATAGCGGTATCCAGCGATAGTCACGTTTGTACCGGTTTCGATAATATTTTTCCCGTAACGGACACGCCATGACTGCCCAGAGGTCTTTTCGTCGTCTTTCATTTTTGACCAGGCCTGGGTGACGTCTGCCGAGGCGGCGCCAAGCTCGCCGAGGTTATAGCCGAGGCCTGTTGACAGGGCCTGATAGCGCGATGCGGCCTGCACCCCGCCATAAAGCGTCAGGCTGCTGGAGACACCGTAGGTCGCGGTAGCTTGCGTAAAGGGCGTTTCATCGACCCCGCCGTCGTAAGGACGATATTTACCAGACGTAATTTCATATTCCAGCTGATCTTCACGGACCATCACCGGCAGCGTAGCGAACGGTACGACGAACTCCTGCTTAGAACCGTCGGACTCTTCCACGGTGACGTAAAGGTCGCCGCTACCGCCGCTCGGGTACATATCGGTGATTTCAAACGCGCCAGGCGCCACGTAGGTCTGGTATACCTGGTAGCCGTTTTGTTTAATGAAGACACGGGCGTTGGTTTTGGCGATACCACGGATAATCGGCGCATAGCCGCGCATACTTTCCGGCAACATTGATGTATCGGTGGCCAGTTGAATACCGGTAAACGGTACACTGTCAAAGATGCCTGAGAGTGACGAGCTCTCACCCATCACCAGGTTACTGTTGATGGGACGAATGCTGCGCTGCATGTAGAGATAGGCTGAGTCCCAATCACCCGCATCGCCGTTGTTTTTATTCCAGGTGCTGAGGTTACGGATACGCCATGGGCCAACGTTGAGGCCAGACTGCAGGTTCAGGCTGTAGTATTCGTCATTGGCCTGCATGTCGTTTGAGCCGCTGAACTGATAGTTCACCAGCAGGGCGTTGATGCCGTCATCAAACTGATCCGGTGGAATATATCCCTGCGCGGTGGTAGATAGTGCCGCCTGCGGAATGGATATATTCAAGCGCTGGACGGTAAAGTCGAAATCCGCTTTGGTATCCGGGATGACTGAAAGATTGGCGCAGCCGTTTTTATCCTCGACCAGTTCGGGAAAGGCTTTAACCCGTACGCCATACTCTGCCAATGTTTTCAGGCTCAAACAGGGCACCAGGGCGGGCTCTCGATTATTCCCAGTGGCACGGCTATTCGCAACAAACTTCATTGTCCTGGTATCCAGATAGCGACCATTAAACATGATATCTACCCGATAATCCCCTGGCGCCTGTGCGTTCTGCGTCTGGAAAATAGATAAGTCGGGAGTGGTTGATGGATCGGTACCATTCAATGAGCTAATGAATGAGGGATCGAAAAAGTCACGTGCTTGCGCTTTATTATTCAAACCAGAAAGCAATGCCGGAAGCATTGCGAGGAAGACCGCGGATAGTTTGAATAATCCATTATTCTTATTTGGCATAGACACATCCCTATAATGATAAAATAAAATTCTTATTACAGCGATGAGGAATAGAGCGATCCTGCTCCGCCATAATCATTAACTACTTTCCAGTTGACGCTGGAGGCATTGATATTTTCTTTTAATGTCACTTCTTTGGTCGTCATTGGAGCGACCGAGTTGACTTCCGGCTTCACTTCTTTGCTACCAATCTGAACACTATGGAAATAGAAGAAAAACGGTGTCGGATTTTTAATCGTCAGTTTTGTGCCTGATTTCCGCCATTCGAGTTTTTTGGCTTCAATGTTTGGAGAAAGGTCGAAAAGTGCTTTTGGACGATAGACCAGACGCATGCGGTGGCGGACCGCCAGTTGAATAGTATTGGCGTTGGCTTTCTCATCGTCCGCCGGCGGGATGGCCATCACGTTAAAATAGTATATGGATTCCCGGTCGTTCGGGGCATTGACGTTTCCGGTAGAAAATAGACGCACGGTATTCTGCTGCTTACCCTCAAGGCGGAATAACGGAGTTGTAGCCATAAAAGAGGGCGTTTTCCCTGCCGGCGCTTCAACCCAGGATTTAATCAGATAAGGGATGTCATCTTTATTTTCGATTTGCGCGGTGATTTCACGCGCACCTTCTTTATAGAGGTAGCGTGTGGATTCAATCACAATACCAGCATGGGCAATACTACTGAGGAGTAATGCACAGGATGCGGTGATATTTAATAAGTTCCTGAACATGGTTTTTCTCTGAATGCGAAAAAGGGCCCGCTGTGAAGCGGAGCCCTTCGGGGAAAAATTAGAGGGTATAATCGATAGTAAAGGTCGCAACACCTTTAACCGGACCTTCGGTAACCGGAGTCGCGGAGTTCACTTTCACATAACCAGTGGTGTACTTCAGCTGAGTGCCGCCAGCTGCAGTGTAGCTTTCGGTCATGAGGTCAGAACCGTCGAAGCCTACGCGGTGTGCATCACGTACGCGCTGGATACCGATACCAATGCCGGTAGCGCCGCCAGGTGCGGTGTTGTCCAGGATGTTAGCGTTGCTGGAGGCACCAGTCACATTGACGGTTACAGCAGTAACCGGAGTGGCGCTACCCTGTGCGCAGTCTTTCACGTCAAAACCGAAGTCCTGAGTTTTAAACAGAGCACCAGCCGCTTCAGCATTCGCTTCGGTAGTGGTCACGGTCATCAGCTGAACGATACCGTTGTTCAGGGTACCCGTCGGAGTCACGACGCAAGAGTTAGCTGCATCAGAGACTTCACCCAGTACAGTTACCTGAGCGGTGTTGGTTGCCATTACCTGAGCACTCAGCACTGCAGAAGCAGCGACCATTACAGCTACGATTGTCTTTTTCATTTAATTAATCCATATATAGATACTTAGTCCTGTGTAGAATCGATAACAGTTATCATGGGAATGGAGTATACATTCCTATTGATACTGAAAATAAGCGCCAGCATTCCTTATATAGTGCTGAAACCTACCTTCCTGTTGAACGACGCTACAATATCACTTGCCATAGCGAACCATGGAGAAGCGGGGGTAATTTAAAAGTCTGGTGCAAAAAATGCTTGTGAATTCTTGATGAAGTACGCGTGAATTTAATAATGACCTTTTCTAATGAGATGTTGAGTTAGGTTGAGATAAATTTAATCCGAAAATGTGGCTTTTAAATAAGATAACTATCGCTTGTCATTTTTTATGCGGTATCCTCAAAGCTGAAGTTCAATGTGAACTGACCCCGCTTCTGTCTGAAGCGATAATGTTCACGCCATGGTTTAGCTGGGATTATTTATTTTTGTTATGGATAATAGGGTTGCGTGGGGCAAGGATATGGATGACATTGCATTATTTAATGGCTGTATAATTAATCAGGAGATTATATTTAATGCCAATATGAATGAGCTGCGACCGCTTGCCGGGAATGGGGAGAGCATCAGCCTCAATGCGCCTACCGCCAGATGCTTGCTGCTGCTATTGCAGAATTGCGGCAAAGTGATTTCTCGGGATGAATTTCTGGCGGCTGTATGGGAAACACGGGGAGTGGTAGTTTCGCAAAATACATTTTATCAAAATATCTCTTTGTTAAGAAAATCGCTGCTCAAAGCCGGACTCTCTGAGGATATCATTATCACCGTCAGGCAAAAAGGCTTTAGCGTCGCCCCGGATACTTTGGTTATCCCGCTCTCGGATGAAGAGTGCGAGAATATGAATCGGGAAAGATTAACGCATTTTCACAGTAGTAAAACTGCTGATATCATTTTCAATGATACGGGAAAAACTGACCATAAATTAAGTCTTCCATTACCAGTGAATTTAGCAATCCAGGAGAGTGATAAGCGGGAAAATAGCGTGAAGGTGGCAGAGAAAGTATCGGAACGATTACATATAACCTTTAAAGTTCCCACCTGGTTAATCGCGCTGATTGTCGTGATGATAGTTATTAATGTTATCGTACTGATCGTGTTACATCGATAATACGCCGCCATTGGGGTTTATATTGAGAAGGTAACGGTAAAGTGGATTGCCGAGTATGTTAGTCCCAACCTGACGGTGTATTCATATTAAGATGTCTGCCAGCACGACCTGGCAGACAAAGGAGGGGGAGCTAACGCTGCTTCAGTCCTAAATCCAGCGGCGTCTTGCTGGGTTCGCCGCCGATCTCTCGCGCCAGCTTCGGCACCATATAGCCGGAGATGAGGGTCAACAGTTCACGCATGATTTCACGGGCTTCATCATCGCTGACCATAAAGTGTGCCGCCCCTTGTACCCGGTCCAGCACGTGCAGGTAGTAGGGCATTACCCCGGTATCGAATAGCGCATTGCTGAGATCGGCCAGGGTTTGCGCGTTATCGTTCACCCCGCGCAGCAGCACGCTCTGGTTAAGCAGCGTGACGCCCGCCTGACGCAGCATGGCCATCGCCGCGCGAAACTCGCCGTCAATTTCATTAGCGTGGTTGACGTGGTTAACCAGGATCACCTGCAGCGACGAATGGTGGAAGCGGCTGGTCAGCGTCTCGGTGATGCGCGCCGGGATCACGATTGGCAAGCGGCTGTGAATACGCAGACGCTTAACGTGCGGAATGGCTTCCAGCTGGGTCATTAGCCAGTCAAGCTCATGGTCCTTCGCCATCAGCGGGTCGCCGCCGGAGAAGATGATTTCATCAAGCTGCGGATGCTCAGCGATATAGTTCATTGCCGTCTGCCAGTTGCGCCTGGTGCCCTGATTTTCGGCATAAGGGAAGTGGCGGCGGAAGCAGTAACGGCAATTGACCGCGCAACCGCCTTTCACCAACAGCAGGGCCCGGTTGCGATATTTGTGCAACAGGCCGGGCACGACGCTGTGCTGTTCTTCCAGCGGATCGGTGGAGTAGCCGGGGGCGACGATAAACTCCTCTTCGGCGGTAAGTACCTGACGAAGCAGCGGATCGTCAGGGTTGCCTTTCTCCATTCGGGCAATAAACGCGCGCGGGACGCGCAGCGGGAACAGGCGTCTGGCCTCACGTCCGGCGAGCAGTTTTTCATCAGCGTCTACATTTAAAAGACGCAGCAGTTCATCAGGACTGGTCACAACATTGGCAAGTTGCGTTATCCAATCTTCTCTGGATGGGGTATTTAGGGTTACAATATGCGCCATTTTGTGGCTTAGCTACCAGTTAAACAATTTCAGAGGGCCTTATGGCGACTTACTATAGCAACGATTTTCGTGCTGGTCTTAAAATCATGTTAGATGGCGAACCTTATGCGGTAGAAGCCAGCGAATTCGTTAAACCAGGTAAAGGCCAGGCGTTTGCGCGCGTTAAGCTGCGCCGTCTGCTGACCGGCACCCGCGTTGAGAAAACCTTCAAATCTACTGATTCTGCAGAAGGCGCGGACGTTGTCGATATGAACCTGACTTACCTGTATAACGACGGTGAGTTCTGGCACTTCATGAACAACGAAACCTTCGAACAGCTGTCTGCTGATGCGAAAGCGATCGGTGACAATGCCAAATGGCTGCTGGATCAGGCTGAGTGCATCGTGACCCTGTGGAACGGCCAGCCGATCGCGGTCACCCCGCCGAACTTCGTTGAGCTGGAAATCGTTGAAACCGACCCAGGTCTGAAAGGCGACACCGCGGGTACCGGTGGTAAACCAGCGACCCTGTCTACTGGCGCTGTGGTTAAAGTGCCGCTGTTCGTCCAAATTGGCGAAGTAATCAAAGTGGATACTCGCTCTGGCGAATACGTATCCCGCGTGAAGTAATTTCACGTCATGATGACTGGCGCAGCCTCTGTGCTGCGCCGCTCTTTCTGTACTGGCACGACGAGCACGACACATGAAGCGCAGCGTAAAACTCCTGGCGTTACTGTTTCTGAGCAGCGCACTGCTGTCTGGCTGCAATACCGCCCGCGGTTTCGGTGAAGATATTCAGGGCCTGGGTCACGCCATCTCTCGCGCTGTAAGCTGACTTCCTTCCGTTTCGCCTGCCGCGATCGCCTTCCGGTGCGCCTGCTTCCTCCACGAATACTCCTTTTCTCTTAAAAAACGCAAAGATCCCTTCATCTGTGGACGGTTTGTCTATGCTTATAGGGCATGAAAACAAAACTGACACTAAGGATGACATTATGGTGAAAAAAACGATTGCAGCGTTCTTTACGGTTTTGGTCCTCTCTTCAGCACTGACCGCTTGTAACACCACGCGCGGTGTGGGTCAGGATATTTCAGAGGGCGGCAGCGCAATCTCTGGCGCAGCAACCAAAGCTCAGCAATAACAGCCTTCGACGGTACGGTTTTGCGCCGTACCGTTCTTCACTTCCCCCATCCTGTTGGATATACTCACTACGACTTTTCATCCACCTTACGGGACGACCCGTAAGCGTTTCTCATCCGGGGACGGCCCCAGCAAAGGAGCCTTATGTCCTGGATAGTCTTATTTATCGCTGGCCTGCTGGAAGTAGTGTGGGCCGTCGGCCTGAAATATACCCATGGCTTTAGCCGCCTGGTTCCCAGCGTCATCACCATCGTCGCGATGGTCGTCAGCATGGCGCTGCTTTCATGGGCGATGAAAACCCTGCCGGTGGGTACCGCTTACGCCGTCTGGACGGGGATCGGCGCCGTGGGCGCCGCTGTGACCGGTATCGTACTGTTAGGTGAATCCGCCAGCGCTATGCGTATCGCCAGTCTTGTCTGCATCGTGGTCGGCATCATTGGCCTGAAGATCAGCGCGCACTAGTTGTAGCGCTGATTGACCCAGACCAGTTTGCTGATATCAAAACCCTGCCGGGTGGCAATATCCAGCATCTGCTGCCTGACTTCCGGGGCGATGGTGGGGGCTCGCGCCAGTAGCCAGAGATAGTCGCGGTCGGGGCCGCAGACCAGCGCGTACCGATACTCCTTATCCAGCGCAATGACGTTATAGCTGCCATAGAAGGGGCCGAAGAAGGAGATCTTCAGCGCGGCGCGGCTGGGCTCGCCGGTAAAATACGCCACCCCGTCCGTTTTCTGCCACATGTCGCGGTCGGGGTTATAGCCTTTATTGACCACGTCCAGACCGCCGTCATCGCGCGGCTGCCAGGCGATCGTGACCTTTTCAAGCCCGCTTTCAAAAGGATGGTCGAAGCGGGCGATTTCGTACCAGGTACCCAGATAGCGCTGAACGTCGAAGGGGGTGACCACGGTGACGCCCGGCGGCGGGGCAGGGGTGCTGCAGGCGACAGACAGGAACGAGACGGCGACCGCGGTGATTATCGGCAGGATACGCATGGTATGCTCCTTGCTGGCTTTTAAGCTAAGTGTAGAGTCCGGCAGGGCAAAGGCGGCAAGATTTTTCTATGAAGCGAGCCCGGTAGCAGAATTGCTGCCGGGCTCTTGCAGGATCAGATAAACAGTACGCCAACGAGAGTAATGACGCTGAGGATCGCCGCCAGACCGTAGAAGACCCATTTGCCGTTTGGCACATGGATTTTCAGGTCGTGCATGGCGTGGTGAATACGATGCAGCCCACACCACAGCGGCAGGACAATCATCAGAAAGATGAACGCGCGGCCGATAAAGCTTTGGGCAAAGGCCAGCACGCGCTCATAGCTGAAGGCGTCGGCCGGGGCGAGCCCCAGCGGCAGCAAAATGCCCACCAGCAGCACCATCACCGGCGCGACAATCGCGCCCCACATGCCGCCAGCGCCAAACAGCCCCCAGAAAACGGGTTCATCGGAACGTTTCGGATTGGGATTAATCATCTCAGCCTCCTTACCAGAACAGGGCGACAAACAGGATCACCACGGTGACCACCGCCGTCACCACCCAGAGTCCTTTAATCACCGGCTCTGGCCCCATTTTTTCGCCTTTGATGATGACGTT
This sequence comes from Klebsiella sp. JB_Kp004, assembly GCF_040065795.1. Lineage (NCBI taxonomy): Bacteria > Pseudomonadati > Pseudomonadota > Gammaproteobacteria > Enterobacterales > Enterobacteriaceae > Klebsiella > Klebsiella sp. JB_Kp004. The sequence continues at coordinate 28,383 of NZ_JBEAKW010000012.1, forward strand.
GGCGGCTTTCGGCGCCAGCTCGAACCAGGTTTTGGTGTGCAGCAGCGCCGCCGCCAGGGTGATCAGATTGAGGATCACCACCACTGGATTTTGCAGGAATCCGATATATCCCGCCCAGCTTTCGGCGCCGTGCTTGAGGGCAAACAGCCCGTAAATCAGCACAATGCTAAACCAGACCGTCGGTACCGCCGTGCCTTCCCGCACCATGTAGAAGCGATAAAACGGCAGCTTTTTCCACCAGGTGGAGGTCATCGGCCGCACGTAGGGTTTGCGTTTCGTCGTCATAATGCACTCCTTAGCGTGGTTTCAGGGTGGCGATAAGAAAGTCTTTCGAACTTTCCACCTTGCCCTGCTGGATCGCGGCCGCCGGGTCGACGTGCTTCGGACACACTTCCGAGCAGTAGCCCACGAAAGTACAGGTCCAGACGCCGTTCTGGCCGTTAAGCTGCGCCATGCGTTCCTTTTTGCCGTGGTCGCGGCTGTCTTCGTTATAGCGGTGGGCGAGGGTGATCGCCGCCGGGCCGATAAACTCCGGATTCAGGCCGAACTGCGGACAGGCGGCATAGCACAGTCCGCAGTTGATACAGCCGGAGAACTGATGGTATTTGGCCATCTGGGCCGGCGTCTGCTTGTTTGGTCCCTGGTCCGGGGTGCGGTTATTGCCGATGATATACGGCTTAATGGCCTCCAGACTTTCGATAAAGTGGGTCATATCCACCACCAGATCGCGCTCGATCGGGAAGTTGGCCAGCGCTTCAACCTTGATGCCTTTGGTGTAATCCCGCAGGAAGGTTTTACAGGCCAGCTTCGGTACCTTATTGACCATCATGCCGCAGGAGCCGCAGATCGCCATCCGGCAGGACCAGCGGTAGCTCAGGTCGGGCGCCAGGTTGTCTTTGATGTAGCCCAGCGCGTCCAGCAGCGAGGTCTGCTCATCGTAAGGCACGTCATAGAACGCGCTGTGCGGTGCCGTGTCGACCTCCGGGTTGTAACGCACCACTTCGACTTTCAGGTTTTTCATCTCAGCCATGGGTGGTCTCCTTCTTCTCAGCCGCTTCCGCTTCAGCGCCATAGACACGTTTCGCCGGCGGCAGCGTGGTGATCTTCACATCGCCATATTCCAGGCGGGTGGTGCCATCAGCCTCGCGGAAGGCGAGCGTATGTTTGAGGAAGTTGACGTCGTCGCGTTCGGTACAGCCTTCATCCAGACGCTGGTGCGCCCCGCGCGATTCTTTACGGGCGATGGCCGAGTGCGCCATACATTCGGCAACGTTTAAACCGTGTCCCAGCTCAATGGTGTAAAGCAGATCGGTGTTGAATACGCTGGAGTTGTCGGTAATGCGCACGCGCTTAAAGCGCTCCTGCAGCTCAGCCAGCTTGTCGATAGTTTTCTGCATCAGCTCTGGCGTCCGGTAGATGCCGCAGCCTTCCTCCATCGAGAGCCCCATTTCGTCGCGGATTTTCGCCCAGTTTTCGTTACCCTCCTGGTTGACGAGATCTTTCAGACGACGCTCCACATCGGCAGCCTGCGCATCGAGGGCGGAGCCGTTCGTCTCGCCCGCTTGCGCGGCGCGCTGCATGGCCTGTTCCCCGGCCAGGCGGCCGAAGACCACCAGCTCGGCCAGCGAGTTGGAGCCCAGGCGGTTGGCGCCGTGCAGACCAACGGACGAGCATTCGCCCACGGCAAACAGCCCTTTGATGCGGGTTTCGCACTGTTGATCGGTTTCGATGCCGCCCATGGTGTAGTGCGCGGTCGGGCGTACCGGAATCGGTTCTTTCACCGGGTCGACGCCGACGTAGGCTTTCGCCAGCTCACAGATAAACGGCAGGCGCTCCAGCAGCTTTTTCTCGCCGAGGTGGCGCAGATCGAGGTAGACCACGTCGCCGCGCGGCGTGGGAATGGTGTTCCCTTTCCGCCATTCGTGCCAGAAGGCCTGGGACACTTTGTCGCGTGGGCCCAGCTCCATATATTTGTTCTTCGGTTCGCCGAGCGGGGTTTCCGGGCCCATGCCGTAATCCTGCAGATAGCGATAGCCGTTTTTGTTGACCAGAATCCCGCCTTCACCGCGGCAGCCTTCGGTCATCAGGATCCCGGAGCCCGGCAGGCCGGTCGGGTGATACTGCACGAATTCCATATCGCGCAGCGGCACGCCGTGGCCCAGCGCCATCCCCATCCCGTCACCGGTAACGATGCCGCCGTTGGTGTTGTAGCGATAGACGCGTCCGGCGCCGCCGGTGGCCAGCACCACCGCGTTGGCGCGGATCTGCACCAGCGTGCCTTCCATCATATTCATCGCCACCAGGCCGCGGGCCTGGCCGTCATCGACCAGCAGATCAAGGACGAAATGTTCATCAAAGCGTTGAATTTGGGGAAACTGAAGGGAGGTCTGGAAGAGGGTATGCAGCATGTGGAAGCCGGTTTTATCGGCGGCAAACCAGGTACGTTCGATCTTCATGCCACCGAAGCGCCGGACGTTAACGCTGCCGTCAGGGCGGCGGCTCCACGGGCATCCCCACTGTTCCAGCTGGGTCATTTCCGTCGGGCAGTGGTGAACGAAATAGTCGACGACATCCTGCTCACACAGCCAGTCGCCTCCGGCGACGGTGTCGTGAAAATGGTACTCAAAGCTATCGTGATCCTGGGCAACGGCTGCGGACCCCCCTTCTGCAGCGACCGTATGGCTGCGCATCGGATAGACTTTAGAAATCAGGGCGATTTTGGCATTGGGGTTGGCCTGGGCGGCGGCGATAGCGGCGCGAAGGCCTGCCCCGCCGGCGCCAATTACGGCGAGATCGGCTTGAAAAGTGTGCACGACATTCCTCCAGTTTTAGTGTATTTCGCCGCCGGGCTGGCGAAAAAGTATCACTGCTCCTTTATAGGTACAGGAGTATAGCCGTAGGGTCAGTATGGAAAATTGACGTGTTCGATTTTTTTATCGATATGTGCGGTTATTTATCAGTGATATTTATGCATTTAGGTTAACGATAGATTAATGGCATGTAATCTGCCGGGGATTGCACAAAATTTGTTTCACTCGCCGGTTGCGAGTAGACTTCGTGCCCTTGTTTGCAATCGGAGAAAGTACCATGAGCGAGACGGCAACCTGGCAGCCGAGCGCACCCATTCCCAATCTGTTGAAACGCGCGGCGGTGATGGCGGAAATCCGCCGGTTCTTTACCGATCGCGGCGTGCTGGAGGTGGAGACGCCTTGCATGAGTCAGGCGACGGTAACGGATATCCATTTGTTCCCGTTTGAAACCCGTTTCGTCGGCCCGGGGCACTCACAGGGACTCAATCTGTACCTGATGACCAGTCCGGAATACCATATGAAGCGCCTGCTGGCGGCGGGCTGCGGCCCGGTTTTCCAGCTGTGCCGCAGCTTCCGTAATGAAGAGATGGGGCGGCATCACAATCCGGAATTCACCATGCTGGAGTGGTATCGTCCGTGCTATGACATGTATCGTCTGATCAACGAGGTGGACGATCTGCTGCAGCAGGTGCTTGAGTGCCAGCCGGCGGAAAGCCTCTCCTATCAGCAGGCGTTTCAGCGTCATCTGGATATTGACCCGCTCTCTGCCGATAAAGCGCAGCTGCGCGAAGTCGCGGCGAAGCTGGATCTGAGCAATATCGCCGATACTGAAGAAGATCGCGACACGCTGCTGCAACTGCTGTTCACCATGGGCGTGGAGCCGCACATCGGCAAAGATCGGCCGACGTTCATTTATCATTTCCCGGCGACTCAGGCCTCTTTAGCGCAGATCAGCCCGGAAGATCATCGGGTCGCTGAGCGCTTCGAGGTCTATTACAAAGGAATTGAGCTGGCGAATGGTTTCCACGAGCTGACCGACGCCCATGAGCAGCGCCTTCGCTTTGAGCAGGACAACCGCAAGCGGGCCGCGCGCGGCCTCCCGCAGCAGCCCATCGATAACAACCTGCTGGCGGCGCTGGAGGCGGGTCTGCCGGACTGCTCCGGCGTGGCATTGGGTGTTGATCGCGTGGTGATGCTGGCGCTGGGCGCTGAAAGCATCGGCGAAGTGATCGCCTTTACGGTCGACCGCGCCTGATGGCGAGCTAGAAAACCTGCCCGGCGCCGCCGCCGGGCAGGGTATGGCCTACAGGCTGCCAGCCGTACGTCGGCTGGTTTTCCCGGCCGAGGTCATGGTTTTACTGCTTTGCCTGCCGTCGATACTTTCCAGCCGCATCTGGAACGGAGGGAACGGCATATCAATGCCATGCTCGCGGAAGCCCGCCAGGATCAGCTGATGCATCTCATGGCGTAGCGGCATGCGGTGCCCCATCTCGGCGGCAAAAATACGCAGCTCGAAAATCTGGATCCCCTGCTGCAGGTCGACGAGAAACGCCTCCGGCGCCGGGGTATCGATAACCAGCGAACAGCGATGCGCCGCGGCGATGAGGATCTTGGTCACCTCTTCGGTATCGGCGTCCACCGGAGCCGGCACCGTCAACACCACGCGGGTGACCGAGTCCGACAGCGACCAGTTGATAAACTGTTCGGTGATGAACGCCTTGTTCGGCACGATAATCTCTTTCCGGTCCCAGTCGCTGATGGTGGTGGCGCGGGTATTAATGCGGGTGACGCTGCCCGTCAGGTCGCGGATGGTGACCGTATCGCCGATGCGGATCGGCTTTTCAAACAGGATAATCAGGCCGGAGATAAAGTTAGCGAAGATCTCCTGCAGGCCAAACCCGAGACCCACACCCAGCGCGGCGACCAGCCACTGCAGCTTCGACCACTCAATGCCAATCATCGAGAAGCCCACCAGCCCACCGATCAGCATCAGCAAATACTTGGTGATGGTGGTGATGGCGTAGCCGGTGCCGGGCGTTAAATCGAGGTGCTGGAGGATCGCCAGCTCCAGCAGCGCCGGCAGGTTGCGCACCAGCTGAGTGGTGATGATCAGCACCAGAATGGCAATCAGCACTGCGCCAAGGGTGATGGGCTCGAGGCTTTCCACCCCCTGCACCGTCGAGGTGACGTCCCACAGCGAGATATTCTCGAGGAAGCCAAACGCCGAGTGAATTTCCGACCACAGCACGATGACTGACAGCAGCGCGATCAGCATCAGCAGAGAGCGCACGAGACGCAGCGACTGGGTACTGATGGCATCGAGATCGACCTCGCTGACCTCCGTCTCCACCGACCCTTCCGGGCTGCTAACGTGAACAGGCTCATCTTCGCCGCGGGCGCGCTGGGCGAGAATTTCCGCGCGACGATGGCGGGCCCGGTCGAAGGCCAGTCGGCGCCGCTGGATCAGCATCCAGCGGCGGATAATGTGATAGACCACCAGCAGCAGGAACCAGATGGCGACGGAGGTTTCCAGACGTGCCAGCAGCGCCTGAGCGGTAGCGAGGTAGCCGACGGCGGCCGCCAGCATGGCCACCAGCGGGGCGCCAAGCATCAGGTTCCACAGCAGGCGGTTCACCATATTGTCGCCATTCCCCTCTTTATCCAGGTAGAGCGGGATGCCGGCATGCTTAAGGCTGAGGGTGACCACCGCCAGCGCGCCGCAGATCAGCAGGAAGCACAGGCGGCCCAGCGAGGCGGAGAACTCGCGGTCGTTAAGATTATCGAACATGATCAGCGCCATTATCAGCGGCACAATCAGTCCGATGCTCATCAGGTAGTAGCGCATCGCTTTCGCCACGCGGTTACGCGGCCAGCCGAAGTGGGCGATAAACAGCCCGTTTGGCCGGGCGAAGGTGGCGCAGATCATCACCACCCACAGCAGAGGCACCGTCGCGGTGACCCCATCGCCAATCGCCACCGCCAGCGGGAAGGGCCAGGCGGACTGCAGACCATAGCCGAGCGTCATCCACAGCACCGGCAGCGGCGAAGCCACCAGTATCGACCAGAAGACCGTGCGCAGCGTCAGCCAGAAGTGATCCTGGGTGACTTTCCCCACCCGAGCGCTGGAGCGCTCAAGGAAGCGGGTGAAATGGCGCCGGGAGCTGATGCTGAAGCCAACCAGCAGCAGGGCGGCAAACAGCGGTAGCAGGGTCTCTTTGCTGGTGAGCATCATCGCGCTGGCTTTACCCAGCTCGCTGATGGTATCCAGGGAGATCAGGCGCCGCAGATCCTGGACGATCTCCAGCGGCCAGGAGAAGCCGATGGGGCTGACGTCCGAAGTCCAGAACAGATAGCGGTGGGTGGCTTCGTTGATCTCCTTCAGCGCGTCTTCCAGCTGGCCGTTGGCGACCTTCAGCTTGGTGAGCTCCAGCATCAGAGTATCGCCGCCGCGCAGCAGCGAGTTCAGCAGCTCGTTCTGCGTGCGTAGCTGCGCCTGCAGGATCTTGTTCTGCTCGCTGGTCAGCGGTTCGCCGTCGGCCTGACGGATCTGCCGCAGCTGCGGCTGCTTACTGAGTAAATCCTCAAAGCGCAGACGCTGCACGCGCAGCTGCGCCATCTCCGTATCCAGCTGCTGCGGGCGAGGGCGCTCCGGCAGCCGCGCCACCTGGGCGCGCAGGGCTTCGCCCAGCAGATTAGAGGAGCCCAGCCACTGCGACTGCTCGCGCAGGGTGTTTAACGCCTGGCGCACCTGCAGCGTTTGATTCGTCGCCTGCCGCTGCTGGGACGCCACCAGATCCATACGCTGCGCCTGCTGGTTCAGCGCCTGGGAGAGTTCGCGGTTGACTTTAAACTGGGCGGTGATGTCCGGCGGCAGGTTTTCACTGTTCTCCGCCAGCAGTTCGGTACTCTCCAGCGCTTTTTCCGCCTCCCGCTGGCGCTGGCTGTTCTGCAGATTACGCAGCGCCTGCAGATAGGCATCCAGCTGCTCGCTCTGCTTTTGCGCCAGTTCAGAACGGGCGCGCGACAGCTCCTGGCGGTTATTGGCGGAAAGCTGGGCAAGGTCGAGCTCATCCACCAGCGCCTTCAGGCGTGCCGATTCCGCCTGCAGGGCAAGATTTTGCGCCTGGGCGAGGGCATTGTTGCCGGTTTGCGTGCCGATGCGGCGCTCAACCTCATTGAGCTGACGCCGGGCGTCGGTTTGCTGCTGCGGCAGCTGGTTCAGGGAGTCGGCGATTTCACGCGCGCGATCCTGCTCCTGCTGCGCCTGACGGCTTGACTCCAGCAGCTGGCTGCTGACCTGGAGGATCTCCTGGTTCAGCGCATCGGCGGTCAGGCCGACTGGCACCTGGCGCGGCTCTTCGCTCAGATTGTTGAGCTGGGCACGCAGGCTTTGAAACAGTTTGGGGAAATTGTCGATAACGTCCTGATACTGACGGGCGCGCTCGAGAGACGATTTTCGCTCCTCAAGCGCGTTCAGGGCGGACTGCAGAACTTCAACGGTTTCAGGCTGGGCGGGCTTTGCCGCCTTCGCCTGTTCCAGTTCCTGGGTTATCTGTTTAGCATCCGGGGCTGTCGCAGCGTACGCCCCGAAACTGAGGCTCAAGGCCAACAGGAAAGTGTATATCAGGCGCACGGCATAACCCTTTTGCTGAAGAATTAACCTTGGTCTTGTTTATCGTCAACCAGCGGGCTGGCGCGATGTTCGGCGCGGATCTCTTCTTCCGGTAACGGCGCCGGTTCAGCGGCGGTGGTTGCTTCCACCGTTGTCGCCAGCGGTTGGCCGATTTTAGTCACGGACAGGCTTTGCAGCGTGTCGACCAGCTTCACCTGGCCCGGGGCAAACAGGTTGATCACGGTGGAGCCCAGTTTGAAGCGGCCCATCTCCTGGCCTTTCAGCAGGGCGACGGAGCCTTCGCTGTCGCCAGCGGGCCAGGTCCAGCGTTTAATAATGCCTTCGCGCGGCGGGGTTACGGTGCCGGACCACACGGTCTCGATGCTGCCGACGATAGTCGCGCCCACCAGAATTTGCGCCATCGGGCCAAACTCAGTATCAAACAGGCAGATGACGCGCTCGTTACGGGCGAACAGGTTTGGCACGTTCTGCGCCGTCAGATGGTTAACGGAGAACAGGTCGCCAGGAACGTAGATCATTTCGCGCAGGATACCGTTGCACGGCATGTGCACGCGGTGATAGTCGCGCGGCGACAGATAGGTGGTGGCGAAGCTGCCGTTACGGAACAGGTCGGCCATCTGGTAGTTGCCGGCCAGTAAGGCTTCCAGGCTGTAGTCGTGGCCCTTGGCCTGCAGAATTTTATCGTTCTCAATGGCACCAAGCTGGCTGATCACGCCGTCGGCCGGCATCACCAGTACGTTAGGATCGGTATTCAGCGGGCGAACGTCGTCGCGCAGCGGGCGCACAAAGAAATCGTTGAAGGTGCGATAGGCCGCGGTATCCGGCTTCTGCGCCTCTTTCATATCGACCTTGTAGTATTTCACGAACAGATCGATGACCAGCTTCGTCAGCCAACCTGCGCGTTTGCTCGCACCCCAGCCTGCGAGGCGGGTGAGCCACAGTTTAGGCAGAATGTATTGCAGTGAAAGTTTAAGATCGTTTAACAAAGTAGCCTCCAGGCCATGATATGTCGTTCCTGACCCCGCCTGCGGGCGGGGACCTGAAAAAAGGGGACGATTCTATACGTAAAACTCGCCAAATGGCATCCGCGTAAGCCGCGTCATCACCGCTACCCGGCAGCGCCTGACGTGACGCTCAGCTTAATGGTCAGTCATCGGTCGAGGAAAAGTTTTTACGCGTTTTTACCTGTACCTGCGCCATGCTTTCCAGGATGCGGTGGTAGTTCTCGAAACGGCTTTCGGCGATCTTGCCGCTCTCTACCGCTTCGCGAAGCGCACAGCCAGGATCGGTATCGTGTTTACAGTCGCGATATTTGCAACGGCCTAAATAATCATGGAATTCGACAAAGCCGTTGGTGATTTGTTCCGCTTCCAGATGCCACAGGCCGAACTCACGTACCCCCGGTGAATCAATCACATCGCCGCCGTGCGGGAAGTGGTAGAGGCGCGCCGCGGTGGTGGTGTGCTGGCCTAAGCCGGAAACGTCCGAGACATCATTGGTGAGGATCTGATCCTCATTCAGCCCCAGCAGGGCGTTCAGCAGGCTTGATTTACCCACCCCGGACTGCCCGGCGAAGATGCTGATGCGGTCGGTCAGGGCCGCTTCCAGCGGCTTGAGGCCGTCCTGAGTACGGCTGGAGACCAGCAGTACGCGGTAACCGATGTTGCGGTAGATGTCCATTTGCTCATTGACAAAGCGCAGGCCATCGTCATCCAGCAGATCGATTTTGTTCAGGACGATTAACGGCTCGATATCCTGCGCCTCGCAGGCCACCAGATAGCGATCGATAATATTCAGCGACAGCTCAGGCAGGATCGCGGAAACCACCACGATCTGGTCGATATTGGCGGCGATAGGCTTCACGCCGTCGTAAAAATCCGGGCGCGTCAGGACGGAGGCGCGATCGTGAACCGCTTCGACGATCCCTTTGACGCTTACGCCGTCGGCGGCGTCTTTACCCGGCCGCCAGACCACGCGGTCGCCGGTGACCAGCGAACGGATCGTCCGGCGGATATTGCAGCGATGCACGCTGCCGTCAGCGGATTCGACGTCGGCATGCATGCCAAAGCGACTGATGACAATGCCTTCCGACGTATCGCCAAACAGGTTGTCATCGTAGTCGGCCTTCTCCGCAGTGGTTTTCAGACGGCGCTGGTGGTTGGCTTTGACGCGGCGCTGCTGGCCTTTGGAGAGTTTATTTTTACTCAATCGAACTGGCTCCTGGTCGCCCTGATGGGGCAAAACCTCTATGATACACGCTATTTTAGATGAATATAGTCACGCAAGAAGGGTGGAAAATAGCATGAGTGCAAATGAAAACAACCTCATTTGGATCGATCTTGAGATGACAGGGCTGGATCCGGAGCGCGATCGCATTATTGAAATCGCCACCCTGGTGACCGATGCCAACCTGAACATTCTGGCCGAGGGGCCGACCATCGCGGTGCATCAATCGGATGCCCAGCTGGCGCTGATGGACGAGTGGAATGTGCGGACGCATACCGGCAGCGGGCTGGTGGATCGCGTGAAGGCCAGCGCCGTCAGCGAGCACGACGTCGAACTGGCGACCATTGAGTTTCTTAAGCAGTGGGTGCCGGCGGGCAAGTCGCCGATCTGCGGCAACAGCATCGGCCAGGATCGTCGCTTCCTGTTTAAGTACATGCCGCAACTGGAAGCCTATTTCCACTATCGCTATCTGGACGTTAGCACGCTGAAAGAGCTGGCGCGTCGCTGGAAGCCGGAAATTCTCGACGGCTTTAAAAAGCAGGGTACCCATCAGGCGATGGACGATATCCGCGAGTCAGTCGCCGAGCTGGCTTACTACCGCGAGCATTTCATTAAGCTGTAAACCGCGACCGGGCCCTGTGCGCGGCCCGGTACACCTTTCTGCGTTATTTAAACCACTTCTGCTGCATCTGCTGGAAGTCAGGCGTCGCCATGACCGCAGTCAGGGCATCGTTGATCGCATTCAGCAGCTCCGGATCGTCTTTGCGCACCGCAATTGCATACTGCTTACCGTAATAAACCGGGTCGGTGGCCCGTTCATCCATGATGGCGTAGTCAGGGTTCTCCTGCTGCCAGGCGTCGAGGGTGGCGAAGTCGCCCATGACGCCGGTTATTTGCCCGGCCTTCAGCGCGGCCAGGGCGCTGGCGACGTCGTCGTAAGGAACAGCCTGTACGGCTTTCTGTTTATCACGCAGATAGTGTTGATGCAGTGTGCCTTTCACCACGCCGACTTTTTTGGCTTTCAGGTCGGCAAAGGTATGGGCGACATCTTTGTTGACGATCACCACACCGGAGAGCGCCTGGCGATAGGGACGGCTGAAGGCGACCTGCTTCTCACGCATCGGGATCACTTCCATGCCGGCAATCACCGCGTCAAATTTCTTGAAGCGTAAAGCCGGGATCAGCGTATCGAAACGCTGCGCCGTGAACTGGCACTGCGCCTGCATCTGCTGGCACAGGGCCTGGGCAAGATCGATATCGAAGCCGACAGGCTGATTTTTGCCGTTGGCGGTGACAAACGGCGGATTGGCCGTGCTGGTGCCAAAATGGAGCGTCTCGGCTGACGCGGTTCCGATGGCCAGCGTGCTCAGCAGCAGGACGGTGAGGACTTTTCTCATGCTAATTCCCTGTTTGGCGGCGTGGTGGCCTCGTTTTACGTCGCGCCACCGCTGTATGATGCGAGCGATTTTGCGTCATTCAGGCGGGCGGAAAAAGCGATTTTGCCCGAAATGACGCTTATTTATACAATTCAGCGGCGTAGGTGGCGAGAAAATATCCATTTAAACAAAAAACGCAAAAAAGTGATGAACAGGGGGTTGCAGGGGCATCGAATTCTCGTATAATGCGCCTCCCGTAACGACGCAGAAATGCAAATTACGACGCCATCGAAATATGGCAAAAAATGCAGTAACGCGGGAATAGCTCAGTTGGTAGAGCACGACCTTGCCAAGGTCGGGGTCGCGAGTT
>NZ_JBEAKW010000013.1:0-34223 GCF_040065795.1 Klebsiella sp. JB_Kp004
TGATCCACCCGATCGCGATGGACGATGGTCTGCGTTTCGCAATCCGTGAAGGCGGTCGTACCGTTGGCGCGGGCGTGGTTGCTAAAGTTCTCGGCTAATCGCTGATAACATTTGACGCAATGCGCAATAAAAGGGCATCATTTGATGCCCTTTTTGCACGCTTTCACACCAGAACCTGGCTCATCAGTGATTTTATTTGTCATAATCATTGCTGAGACAGGCTCTGAAGAGGGCGTTTATACACCAAACCATTCGAGCGGTAGTGCGACGGCAAATCAGTATCCTTCTTTGCAACAGCAGGGCAGGGGCGACAGAACCGTCAGCGTTGAAGCAATTTGAATAGTTAAGTGTATAATCCGAAACTTAATTTCGGTTTGGATCGCCTCGCCCCCGCGGGGTGAAATTGTTTGTAGAATACTTCTGACAGGTTGGTTTATGAGTGCGAATACCGAAGCTCAAGGGAGCGGGCGCGGCCTGGAAGCGATGAAGTGGATTATCGTTGCCGTGCTGCTGATCGTGGCGATCGTGGGCAACTTCCTTTATCGCGACATTATGCTGGCGGTGCGTGCGCTGGCCGTGGTTATTCTTATTGCTGCTGCCGGTGGCGTCGCGCTGTTGACGACGAAAGGTAAGGCGACCGTTGCTTTTGCTCGCGAAGCGAGAACCGAAGTTCGTAAAGTGATTTGGCCGACTCGCCAGGAAACGCTGCATACTACGCTGATTGTTGCTGCCGTGACTGCAGTAATGTCACTGATCCTGTGGGGACTGGATGGTATTCTGGTTCGCCTGGTCTCCTTTATCACTGGCCTGAGGTTCTGAGATGTCTGAAGCTCCTAAAAAGCGCTGGTACGTCGTTCAGGCGTTTTCCGGTTTTGAAGGTCGCGTAGCCACGTCGCTGCGTGAACATATCAAATTACATAACATGGAAGAGTTATTTGGTGAAGTCATGGTCCCGACCGAAGAAGTGGTTGAGATCCGTGGCGGCCAGCGTCGCAAAAGCGAACGTAAATTCTTCCCGGGCTACGTTCTGGTCCAGATGGTCATGAACGACGCAAGCTGGCACCTGGTGCGCAGCGTACCGCGCGTGATGGGCTTCATCGGCGGTACCTCTGACCGTCCGGCGCCGATCAGCGACAAAGAAGTCGACGCCATCATGAATCGTCTGCAGCAGGTTGGCGATAAGCCGCGTCCGAAAACGCTGTTTGAACCGGGTGAAATGGTTCGCGTTAACGACGGTCCGTTCGCTGACTTTAACGGCGTGGTGGAAGAAGTGGACTATGAGAAGTCCCGCCTGAAAGTTTCCGTTTCTATCTTCGGTCGTGCGACCCCGGTAGAACTGGACTTCAGCCAGGTTGAGAAGGCGTAAGCCGGCGATCAAAAAAGCAGCGATTTAATCGTTGCATAGGGCGCGAAATTGGCATACAATTTCGCGCCTTTTGTTTTTATGGGCCCGGCCCGTAAAACGATGTTTAATCACGGGGAGCTTCTCTGAAGCGTTAATACCCAATTTGAGGATTTAAGAATGGCTAAGAAAGTCCAAGCCTACGTCAAGCTGCAGGTTGCAGCTGGTATGGCGAACCCGAGCCCGCCGGTCGGCCCAGCACTGGGTCAGCAGGGCGTGAACATCATGGAATTCTGCAAAGCGTTCAACGCCAAAACTGATTCCCTGGAGAAAGGTCTGCCGATCCCGGTTGTTATCACCGTTTACGCTGACCGTTCCTTTACCTTTGTTACCAAGACTCCGCCGGCTGCTGTTCTGCTGAAGAAAGCTGCAGGCATCAAGTCTGGTTCCGGTAAGCCGAACAAAGATAAAGTGGGTAAAATCTCCCGCGCTCAGCTGCAGGAAATCGCGCAGACCAAAGCTGCCGACATGACTGGTGCCGACATTGAAGCGATGACTCGCTCCATCGAAGGTACTGCACGTTCCATGGGCCTGGTAGTGGAGGACTAAGAAATGGCTAAACTGACCAAGCGCATGCGCGTGATCCGTGAGAAAGTTGATGCAACTAAACAGTACGACATCAACGAAGCCATCGCTCTGCTGAAAGAGCTGGCCACCGCTAAATTTACCGAAAGCGTAGACGTTGCCGTTAACCTCGGCATCGACGCGCGTAAATCTGACCAGAACGTCCGTGGCGCAACTGTACTGCCGCACGGTACTGGCCGTTCCGTTCGCGTAGCCGTATTTACCCAGGGCGCAAACGCTGAAGCTGCTAAAGCTGCAGGCGCTGAGCTGGTAGGTATGGAAGATCTGGCTGAGCAGATCAAAAAAGGCGAAATGAACTTTGACGTTGTTATTGCTTCCCCGGATGCAATGCGCGTTGTTGGCCAGCTGGGTCAGGTTCTTGGTCCGCGTGGCCTGATGCCGAACCCGAAAGTGGGTACCGTAACTCCGAACGTTGCTGAAGCGGTTAAAAACGCGAAAGCAGGTCAGGTTCGTTACCGTAACGACAAAAACGGCATCATCCACACCACCATCGGTAAAGTGGACTTTGACGCTGACAAACTGAAAGAAAACCTGGAAGCTCTGCTGGTTGCGCTGAAAAAAGCAAAACCGACTCAGGCGAAAGGCGTGTACATCAAGAAAGTTAGCATCTCCACCACCATGGGTGCAGGTGTTGCAGTAGATCAGGCTGGCCTGAACGCTTCTGCAAACTAATGCCTTTACGTGGGCGGCGAATTTGTCTACAATCTTCGCCCACGTTTGCTAACGATGGTTAGCAGGTAACCGAATTGTTCGTTGGAGCCTGGCCTATCCAGGCCTCCGTCGAAGACCGCAGGTGTTTCGCAAGAAACTTAATCCCCTGCGTAGACGGTGACAGAACGCTAAGATTATTTTTGGATATTCTGGCTTGTTTCTGCTCACCGTATTTAGACGCTCTTTTCGTTGAATTGAGTGAAGTGAGTTCCAGAGCATAGGCTCTGGCAAACATCCAGGAGCAAAGCTAATGGCTTTAAATCTTCAAGACAAACAAGCGATTGTTGCTGAAGTCAGCGAAGTAGCCAAAGGCGCGCTGTCTGCAGTAGTTGCGGATTCCCGTGGCGTAACTGTAGATAAAATGACTGAACTGCGTAAAGCAGGTCGTGAAGCTGGCGTATACATGCGTGTTGTTCGTAACACCCTGCTGCGCCGCGTCGTTGAAGGTACTCAGTTCGAGTGCCTGAAAGACACGTTTGTTGGTCCGACCCTGATTGCATACTCTATGGAACACCCGGGCGCTGCTGCTCGTCTGTTCAAAGAGTTCGCGAAAGCGAATGCAAAATTTGAGGTCAAAGCCGCTGCCTTTGAAGGTGAGCTGATCCCGGCGTCGCAGATCGACCGCCTGGCAACTCTGCCGACCTACGAAGAAGCAATTGCACGCCTGATGGCAACCATGAAAGAAGCTTCGGCTGGCAAACTGGTTCGTACTCTGGCTGCTGTACGCGATGCGAAAGAAGCTGCTTAATCGCAGTTATCATTGTAAAGCATTCGCTTACGTATAAACTTATTCTGATATTCAGGAACAATTTAAATGTCTATCACTAAAGATCAAATCATTGAAGCAGTATCCGCTATGTCCGTAATGGACGTTGTTGAGCTGATCTCTGCAATGGAAGAAAAATTCGGTGTTTCCGCTGCTGCTGCTGTAGCTGTAGCTGCTGGCCCGGTTGAAGCTGCTGAAGAAAAAACTGAATTCGACGTAATTCTGAAAGCTGCTGGCGCTAACAAAGTTGCTGTTATCAAAGCAGTACGTGGCGCGACTGGCCTGGGTCTGAAAGAAGCTAAAGACCTGGTAGAATCTGCTCCGGCTGCACTGAAAGAAGGCATCAGCAAAGACGACGCTGAAGCTCTGAAAAAATCTCTGGAAGAAGCTGGCGCTGAAGTTGAAGTTAAATAAGCCAACCCTTCCGGTTGCAGCCTGAGAAATCAGGCTGAGGCTGGTGACTTTTTGGTCACCAGCCTTTTTGCGCTGTAAGGCGCCAGTAGCGTTTCACGCTGTTTGACTACTGGTTTGCCTCTCAATGCTTGTTTCTATCGACGACTTAATATACTGCGACAGGTTAGGGTTCCTGGGCTGTGTAAATCGCAATGAAATGGTTTAAGCGTGATAGCAACAGGCATTGCGGAAAGTGTTCCATTTTCCGGTCAACAAAATAGTGTTGCATAAAAAACTGCCCTCTGCGGGCAGATGGGTCGACTTGTCAGCGAGCTGAGGAACCCTATGGTTTACTCCTATACCGAGAAAAAACGTATTCGTAAGGATTTTGGTAAACGTCCACAAGTTCTGGATGTGCCATATCTCCTTTCTATCCAGCTTGACTCGTTCCAGAAGTTTATCGAGCAAGATCCTGAAGGGCAGTACGGTCTGGAAGCTGCTTTCCGTTCCGTGTTCCCGATTCAGAGCTACAGCGGTAATTCCGAGCTGCAATACGTCAGCTACCGTCTGGGCGAACCGGTTTTTGACGTTAAAGAATGTCAGATCCGTGGCGTGACTTACTCTGCACCGCTGCGCGTAAAACTGCGTCTGGTGATCTACGAGCGCGAAGCGCCGGAAGGCACCGTCAAAGACATTAAAGAACAAGAAGTCTACATGGGCGAAATCCCGCTCATGACCGACAACGGTACCTTCGTCATCAACGGTACCGAGCGTGTTATCGTTTCTCAGCTGCACCGTAGCCCGGGCGTCTTCTTTGACAGTGACAAAGGTAAGACTCACTCATCCGGTAAGGTTCTGTATAACGCACGTATCATCCCTTACCGCGGTTCCTGGCTGGACTTCGAATTCGACCCGAAAGACAACCTGTTCGTTCGTATCGACCGTCGTCGTAAGCTGCCGGCTACCATCATCCTGCGCGCGCTGAATTACACCACTGAGCAGATCCTTGACCTGTTCTTCGAAAAAGTGGTCTTTGAAATTCGCGACAACAAGCTGCAGATGGAGCTGATTCCGGAGCGTCTGCGCGGTGAAACCGCCTCCTTCGATATCGAAGCCAACGGCAAAGTGTACGTTGAGAAAGGCCGTCGCATCACGGCTCGCCATATCCGTCAGCTGGAAAAAGACGATATCAAGCATATCGAAGTGCCGGTTGAATATATCGCGGGCAAAGTGGCGGCTAAAGACTATATCGATGAAGCGACTGGCGAACTGATCTGCCCGGCGAACATGGAGCTGAGCCTGGATCTGCTGGCTAAGCTGAGCCAGTCTGGCCACAAGCGCATCGAAACGCTGTTTACCAACGATCTGGACCACGGGCCATACATCTCTGAAACGGTACGCGTCGACCCGACTAACGATCGTCTGAGCGCGCTGGTAGAAATCTACCGCATGATGCGCCCTGGCGAGCCGCCGACTCGTGAAGCCGCTGAAAGCCTGTTTGAGAACCTGTTCTTCTCCGAAGACCGCTACGATCTGTCCGCGGTTGGTCGTATGAAGTTCAACCGTTCTCTGCTGCGCGATGAAATCGAAGGTTCCGGTATCCTGAGCAAAGACGACATCATCGAAGTGATGAAGAAGCTCATCGATATCCGTAACGGTAAAGGCGAAGTGGACGATATCGACCACCTCGGCAACCGTCGTATCCGTTCCGTTGGCGAAATGGCGGAAAACCAGTTCCGCGTTGGCCTGGTACGTGTAGAACGTGCGGTGAAAGAGCGTCTGTCTCTGGGCGATCTGGATACCCTGATGCCTCAGGATATGATCAACGCCAAACCGATTTCCGCAGCAGTGAAAGAGTTCTTTGGTTCCAGCCAGCTGTCTCAGTTTATGGACCAGAACAACCCGCTGTCTGAGATCACGCACAAACGTCGTATCTCCGCACTCGGCCCAGGCGGTCTGACCCGTGAGCGCGCAGGCTTCGAAGTTCGAGACGTACACCCGACTCACTACGGTCGCGTATGTCCAATCGAAACGCCTGAAGGTCCGAACATCGGTCTGATCAACTCCCTGTCCGTATACGCGCAGACCAACGAATATGGCTTCCTCGAGACGCCGTATCGTAAAGTGACCGACGGTGTGGTTACCGACGAAATTCACTACCTGTCTGCTATCGAAGAAGGCAACTACGTTATCGCTCAGGCGAACTCCAACCTGGATGAAAACGGCCACTTCGTAGAAGATCTGGTGACCTGCCGTAGCAAAGGCGAATCCAGCTTGTTCAGCCGCGACCAGGTTGACTACATGGACGTATCCACCCAGCAGGTGGTATCCGTCGGTGCGTCCCTGATCCCGTTCCTGGAACACGATGACGCCAACCGTGCATTGATGGGTGCGAACATGCAACGTCAGGCCGTTCCGACTCTGCGCGCTGATAAGCCGCTGGTTGGTACCGGTATGGAACGTGCTGTAGCCGTCGACTCCGGCGTTACTGCCGTTGCTAAGCGCGGCGGTACCGTTCAGTACGTGGATGCTTCCCGTATCGTTATCAAAGTTAACGAAGACGAGATGTACCCGGGCGAAGCGGGTATCGACATCTATAACCTGACCAAATATACCCGTTCTAACCAGAACACCTGCATCAACCAGATGCCTTGTGTGTCCCTGGGCGAACCTATCGAGCGCGGCGACGTGCTGGCCGACGGCCCGTCCACCGACCTCGGTGAGCTGGCGCTGGGTCAGAACATGCGCGTCGCGTTCATGCCGTGGAACGGCTACAACTTCGAAGACTCCATCCTCGTTTCCGAGCGTGTTGTCCAGGAAGACCGTTTCACCACTATCCACATTCAGGAACTGGCGTGCGTGTCCCGTGACACCAAGCTGGGGCCGGAAGAGATCACCGCTGACATCCCGAACGTGGGTGAAGCTGCGCTCTCCAAACTGGATGAGTCCGGTATCGTTTATATCGGTGCGGAAGTGACCGGCGGCGACATTCTGGTTGGTAAGGTTACGCCGAAAGGTGAAACCCAGCTGACGCCGGAAGAGAAACTGCTGCGTGCGATCTTCGGTGAGAAAGCGTCTGACGTTAAAGACTCTTCTCTGCGCGTACCGAACGGTGTCTCTGGTACCGTTATCGACGTTCAGGTCTTTACCCGTGACGGCGTAGAAAAAGACAAACGTGCGCTGGAAATCGAAGAGATGCAGCTGAAGCAGGCCAAAAAAGACCTGTCTGAAGAACTGCAGATCCTCGAAGCCGGTCTGTTCAGTCGTATCTACGCGGTGCTGGTCTCCGGCGGCGTTGAAGCTGAGAAGCTCGACAAACTGCCGCGCGATCGCTGGCTGGAACTGGGCCTGACCGACGAAGAGAAACAAAATCAGCTGGAACAACTGGCTGAGCAGTACGACGAACTGAAACACGAGTTCGAGAAAAAACTCGAAGCGAAACGCCGCAAAATCACCCAAGGCGACGATCTGGCACCGGGCGTGCTGAAGATTGTTAAGGTATACCTGGCCGTTAAACGCCGTATCCAGCCTGGTGACAAGATGGCAGGTCGTCACGGTAACAAGGGTGTTATCTCTAAGATCAACCCGATCGAAGATATGCCGCACGATGCTAACGGTACGCCGGTAGATATCGTCCTGAACCCGCTGGGCGTACCGTCTCGTATGAACATCGGTCAGATCCTGGAAACTCACCTGGGTATGGCTGCGAAAGGCATCGGCGATAAGATCAACGCCATGCTGAAACAGCAGCAGGAAGTCGCGAAACTGCGCGAGTTCATCCAGCGTGCCTACGATCTGGGCGCTGACGTTCGTCAGAAAGTTGACCTGAATACCTTCAGCGATGAAGAAGTTCTGCGTCTGGCTGAAAACCTGCGTAAAGGTATGCCGATCGCAACGCCGGTGTTCGACGGTGCGAAAGAAGCGGAAATTAAAGCGCTGCTGCAGCTGGGCGACCTGCCGACTTCCGGTCAGATCACCCTGTTCGACGGCCGCACCGGTGAGCAGTTCGAGCGTCCGGTAACCGTGGGTTACATGTACATGCTGAAACTGAACCACCTGGTCGACGACAAAATGCACGCGCGTTCCACCGGTTCTTACAGCCTGGTGACTCAGCAGCCGCTGGGTGGTAAGGCGCAGTTCGGTGGTCAGCGCTTCGGTGAGATGGAAGTGTGGGCGCTGGAAGCATACGGCGCAGCCTACACCCTGCAGGAAATGCTCACCGTTAAGTCTGATGACGTGAACGGTCGTACCAAGATGTATAAAAACATCGTGGACGGCAATCACCAGATGGAACCGGGCATGCCGGAATCCTTCAACGTACTGTTGAAAGAAATTCGCTCGCTGGGCATCAACATCGAACTGGAAGACGAGTAATTCTCGCTCAAACAGGTCACTGCTGCCGGGTTAACGCCCGGCAGCGGAATGTGCTAACTCCGACGGGAGCAAATCCGTGAAAGACTTATTAAAGTTTCTGAAAGCGCAAACTAAAACCGAAGAGTTTGATGCGATCAAAATTGCTCTGGCTTCGCCAGACATGATCCGTTCATGGTCTTTCGGTGAAGTTAAAAAGCCGGAAACCATTAACTACCGTACGTTCAAACCTGAGCGTGACGGCCTTTTCTGCGCCCGTATCTTTGGGCCGGTAAAAGACTATGAGTGCCTGTGCGGTAAGTACAAGCGCCTGAAACACCGCGGTGTGATCTGTGAGAAGTGCGGCGTTGAAGTGACCCAGACTAAAGTGCGTCGTGAGCGCATGGGCCACATCGAGCTGGCATGTCCGACTGCGCACATCTGGTTCCTGAAATCCCTGCCGTCCCGTATCGGCCTGCTGCTGGATATGCCGCTGCGCGATATCGAACGTGTACTGTACTTTGAATCCTATGTGGTTATCGAAGGTGGCATGACCAACCTCGAACGCAACCAGATTCTGACCGAAGAACAGTACCTGGACGCGCTGGAAGAGTTCGGTGACGAATTCGACGCGAAGATGGGTGCGGAAGCGATCCAGGCGCTGCTGCGCAATATGGATCTGGAGCAGGAATGCGAGCAGCTGCGTGAAGAGCTGAACGAAACCAACTCCGAAACCAAGCGTAAAAAGCTGACCAAGCGCATCAAGCTGCTGGAAGCCTTCGTACAGTCTGGCAACAAGCCGGAGTGGATGATCCTGACCGTTCTGCCGGTACTGCCGCCAGATCTGCGTCCGCTGGTTCCGCTGGATGGCGGTCGTTTCGCGACGTCTGACCTCAACGATCTGTATCGTCGCGTGATCAACCGTAACAACCGTCTGAAACGTCTGCTGGATCTGGCTGCGCCGGATATCATCGTACGCAACGAAAAACGTATGCTGCAGGAAGCGGTTGACGCCCTGCTGGACAACGGTCGTCGCGGTCGTGCGATCACCGGTTCTAACAAACGTCCTCTGAAATCTTTGGCCGATATGATCAAAGGTAAACAAGGTCGTTTCCGTCAGAACCTGCTCGGTAAGCGTGTTGACTACTCCGGTCGTTCTGTTATCACCGTAGGTCCATACCTGCGTCTGCATCAGTGCGGTCTGCCGAAGAAAATGGCGCTGGAGCTGTTCAAACCGTTCATCTACGGCAAGCTGGAACTGCGTGGCCTGGCCACCACCATCAAAGCCGCTAAGAAGATGGTTGAGCGCGAAGAAGCTGTCGTTTGGGATATCCTGGACGAAGTTATCCGCGAACACCCGGTCCTGCTGAACCGTGCGCCGACCCTGCACCGTCTGGGTATCCAGGCATTCGAACCGGTTCTGATCGAAGGTAAAGCCATCCAGCTGCACCCGCTGGTTTGTGCGGCATACAACGCCGACTTCGATGGTGACCAGATGGCTGTTCACGTACCGCTGACGCTGGAAGCCCAGCTGGAAGCGCGTGCGCTGATGATGTCTACCAACAACATCCTGTCCCCGGCGAACGGCGAACCAATCATCGTTCCGTCTCAGGACGTTGTACTGGGTCTGTACTACATGACCCGTGACAGTGTTAACGCCAAAGGCGAAGGCATGGTGCTGACTGGCCCGAAAGAAGCTGAGCGTATTTATCGCGCCGGCCTGGCCTCTCTGCATGCGCGCGTTAAAGTGCGTATCACTGAATACGAAAAAGACGACAATGGTGAGTTTGTCGCGAAAACCAGCCTGAAAGACACGACCGTTGGCCGTGCCATTCTGTGGATGATCGTACCGAAAGGTCTGCCGTTCTCTATCGTGAACCAGGCGCTTGGTAAGAAAGCGATCTCCAAGATGCTGAACACCTGTTACCGTATTCTGGGCCTGAAACCGACCGTTATTTTCGCGGACCAGACGATGTACACTGGCTTTGCTTACGCAGCGCGTTCAGGTGCATCCGTTGGTATCGATGACATGGTCATCCCGGAGAAAAAATACGAAATCATCAGCGAAGCGGAAGCGGAAGTTGCTGAGATTCAGGAACAGTTCCAGTCCGGTCTGGTGACCGCGGGCGAACGCTATAACAAAGTTATCGATATCTGGGCTGCGGCGAACGATCGTGTATCCAAAGCGATGATGGATAACCTGCAAACCGAAACCGTGATTAACCGTGATGGTCAGGAAGAGCAGCAGGTTTCCTTCAACAGCATCTACATGATGGCCGACTCCGGTGCGCGTGGTTCTGCTGCACAGATTCGTCAGCTGGCCGGTATGCGTGGTCTGATGGCGAAGCCGGATGGCTCCATCATCGAAACGCCGATCACCGCGAACTTCCGTGAAGGTCTGAACGTACTCCAGTACTTCATCTCCACGCACGGTGCGCGTAAAGGTCTGGCGGATACCGCACTGAAAACAGCGAACTCCGGTTACCTGACTCGTCGTCTGGTCGACGTTGCCCAGGACCTGGTCGTCACTGAAGACGACTGCGGCACCCTGGAAGGCATCACTATGACGCCGGTTATCGAAGGTGGCGACGTTAAAGAGCCGCTGCGCGATCGCGTACTGGGTCGTGTGACGGCGGAAGACGTGCTGAAGCCGGGTACTGCGGATATTCTGGTTCCACGCAACACGCTGCTGCACGAGCACTGGTGTGACCTGCTGGAAGCGAACTCCGTTGACTCCGTCAAAGTGCGTTCCGTTGTATCCTGTGACACCGACTTTGGTGTATGTGCGCACTGCTATGGTCGTGACCTGGCGCGTGGCCACATCATCAACAAAGGTGAGGCTATCGGCGTTATCGCGGCACAGTCCATCGGTGAGCCGGGTACACAGCTGACGATGCGTACGTTCCACATCGGTGGTGCGGCATCTCGTGCGGCTGCTGAATCCAGCATCCAGGTGAAAAATAAAGGTAGCATCAAGCTCAGCAACGCGAAGTCGGTTGTGAACTCCAGCGGTAAACTGGTTATCACTTCTCGTAACACCGAGCTGAAGCTGATCGACGAATTCGGTCGTACCAAAGAGAGCTATAAAGTGCCTTACGGTGCGGTTATGGCGAAAGGCGACGGTGAGCAGGTTGCCGGCGGTGAAACCGTCGCAAACTGGGATCCGCACACCATGCCGGTTATCACCGAAGTGAGTGGTTTTATCCGCTTCACTGACATGATCGACGGCCAGACCATTACTCGTCAGACCGACGAGCTGACCGGTCTGTCTTCGCTGGTGGTTCTGGACTCTGCAGAACGTACCGCAGGTGGTAAAGATCTGCGTCCGGCGCTGAAAATCGTTGATGCTCAGGGCAACGACGTTCTGATCCCAGGTACCGATATGCCTGCTCAGTACTTCCTGCCGGGTAAAGCGATTGTTCAGCTGGAAGATGGCGTACAGATCAGCTCTGGTGACACCCTGGCGCGTATTCCGCAGGAATCCGGCGGTACCAAGGACATCACCGGTGGTCTGCCGCGCGTTGCGGACCTGTTCGAAGCACGTCGTCCGAAAGAGCCGGCTATTCTGGCTGAAATCAGCGGTATCATTTCCTTCGGTAAAGAAACCAAAGGGAAACGTCGCCTGGTTATCACCCCGGTAGACGGTAGCGAGCCGTACGAAGAGATGATTCCGAAATGGCGTCAGCTCAACGTGTTCGAAGGTGAACGTGTAGAACGTGGTGACGTAGTTTCCGACGGTCCGGAAGCACCGCACGACATTCTGCGTCTGCGTGGCGTACATGCTGTGACCCGTTACATTGTTAACGAAGTCCAGGACGTATACCGTCTGCAGGGCGTTAAGATTAACGATAAACACATCGAAGTTATCGTTCGTCAGATGCTGCGTAAAGCCACCATCGAAAGCGCAGGCAGCTCCGACTTCCTCGAAGGCGAGCAGGTGGAATACTCCCGCGTCAAGATCGCGAACCGCGAACTGGAAGCGAACGGCAAAGTGGGCGCAACGTTCTCCCGCGATCTGCTGGGTATCACCAAAGCGTCTCTGGCCACCGAGTCCTTCATCTCCGCGGCATCGTTCCAGGAGACCACTCGCGTGCTGACCGAAGCAGCCGTTGCGGGCAAACGCGACGAACTGCGCGGTCTGAAAGAGAACGTCATCGTGGGTCGTCTGATCCCGGCCGGTACCGGTTATGCGTACCACCAGGATCGTATGCGCCGTCGCGCTGCTGGCGAACTGCCGGCGGCACCGCAGGTGAGCGTGGAAGAAGCATCTGCCAACCTGGCAGAGCTGCTCAACGCAGGTCTGGGCGGTTCTGACAACGATTAATCGTTGATGCACTGCTAAAAAGCCGGTCAGGTTTCCTGACCGGCTTTTTTATTGCCTGTTCTCCGCAGTCCCCGTCTTTAATTACATTTACGCCATATCCAGGATGCAATTTTTTAGCAATTAATTCATAAAAAATATCCTTTAGCCTTTCACCTCAAAAACCTTTCTTTATATATGGGTAAAACTTCTACTCATATCAAAAAATAAACAATTCAAAGAGGATATATTCAAAATACCTGATGAATCATGGGATTACTGCTGCTGCTTTATCTTCGGCGCGACGGCCTGGAGAGGGATCGCTGCATCTCATGCTTCCCCCAACAAGGCGCAGAAATAATCCCGGAAGCAGGTAGGGATCATTACTTTAGGTCTGAGCGGACAGGCTCTGGGGGCTGCATGGAATTCGCGATACAACTCATTATTATCTTAATTTGTCTGTTTTATGGTGCCCGAAAAGGCGGTATTGCGCTGGGGCTGCTGGGCGGCATCGGTTTAGTGATCCTCGTCTTTGTTTTTCATCTCCAGCCGGGTAAACCGCCGGTTGATGTGATGCTGGTGATCATTGCGGTGGTGGCCGCCTCGGCGACGCTGCAGGCGTCCGGCGGCCTGGATGTCATGCTGCAGATTGCCGAGAAGCTGCTGCGGCGTAATCCAAAATATGTCTCTATCGTGGCGCCTTTCGTCACCTGCACGCTGACTATCCTCTGCGGTACCGGTCACGTGGTGTATACCATCCTGCCGA
Source organism: Klebsiella sp. JB_Kp004 (assembly GCF_040065795.1). Taxonomy (NCBI): domain Bacteria; kingdom Pseudomonadati; phylum Pseudomonadota; class Gammaproteobacteria; order Enterobacterales; family Enterobacteriaceae; genus Klebsiella; species Klebsiella sp. JB_Kp004. The sequence continues at coordinate 13,274 of NZ_JBEAKW010000013.1, forward strand.
TTATCTACGATGTGGCGATTAAGAATAACATTCGCCCGGAGCGTCCGATGGCCGCCAGCTCCATTGGCGCCCAGATGGGGATCATCGCCAGCCCGGTCTCGGTGGCGGTGGTCTCGCTGGTGGCGATGCTGGGGAATTTTACCTTTAACGGTAAACATCTGGAGTTTCTCGATCTGCTGGCGATAACCATTCCTTCCACACTGCTGGGCATTTTAGCCATCGGCATCTTCAGCTGGTTCCGTGGCAAAGATCTGGATAAAGACGAAGCCTTCCAGGCGTTTATTGCGGTACCGGAGAACCGCCATTACGTCTATGGCGATACGGCGACGCTGCTGGATAGAAAGTTGCCCACCAGCAACTGGATAGCGATGTGGATTTTTCTGGCCTCCATCGCTGTGGTGGCGCTGCTCGGCGCCTTCTCTGAACTGCGTCCGGCCTTTGACGGTAAACCGCTGTCGATGGTGCTGGTGATCCAGATGTTTATGCTGCTCTCCGGGGCGCTGATCATCATCATTACTAAAACCAACCCGGCATCGATTTCCAAGAATGAGGTCTTTCGTTCGGGAATGATCGCTATCGTCGCGGTGTACGGCATCGCCTGGATGGCGGAGACCATGTTTGGCGCTCACATGACCGAAATTAAAGGCGTGCTCGGGGAGATGGTCAAAGAGTATCCATGGGCCTATGCCATCGTGCTGCTGCTGGTTTCGAAGTTTGTAAACTCGCAGGCGGCAGCGCTGGCGGCGATTGTTCCGGTGGCCCTGGCCATCGGCGTCGACCCGGCCTATATCGTGGCTTCTGCGCCGGCCTGCTATGGCTACTATATTCTGCCGACCTACCCCAGCGATCTGGCGGCAATCCAGTTTGACCGCTCAGGGACCACCCATATTGGCCGCTTTGTGATTAACCACAGCTTTATCCTGCCCGGGCTCATCGGCGTTGGCGTCTCCTGCGTTTTTGGCTGGGTATTCGCTGCGATGTACGGCTTTCTGTAAGCGGGGACGGGCGCCGGCAGCGACGCCCGTTCAATTCGAGAGATTATTGCGCGAGGGGCAGGCGACGGTATAGTTCAATCATATCGGTCGCCAGATCCTGAATGACCATGGCGTTCATCAGATGGTCCTGAGAATGCACGGTGATCAGGTTGACCGGTAGCTTACCGCTGCCTTCATCCAGGCCGATAAGCTGGGTCTGAATTTTATGCGCATGTTTGACGAACTCATGGGACTCGGCCATGGCCTGCTCCGCTGCGGCAAAATCGCCTTTCCGCGCCAGCTGTAGCGCCGTCAGCGCCGCGCTGCGCGCAGAACCCGCGTTAACCAGCAGCTCCATGATGATCGTTTCTAAATCTTCCATCGATTACTCCAGCATCTTAAGGGCTTTATCCAGAACGGCATCACCTTTCATCATGCCGTAGTCCATCATATCGATCACGGCGACCTTTTTGCCGAACGGGTCGGCCAGCGCCTGCAGCTTCGCCTGCTCATATTTCACCTGCGGGCCGAGCAGAATAATGTCGGCGGCGGCCAGATTATCTTTAAACTCGGCGACCGGTACGGCCTTGATTGAGACCTCAACACCTTTCTTCTGCGCGGCATCTTGCATACGCTGAACCAGCATGCTGGTAGACATACCGGCGGCACAGCACAAAACGATATTCTTCATAGTCAGTGGCCCTTGTGTTCCGTGATGTCTTATGTTTATCGCGGCCCTGACGATGCGACAACCGCTTTACCGTGATTGTGTGTAAGTCATCACACAAAAATTGAAACCGGTTTCATTTTTGCCGGAAAAAATAAAAAAGCCCACCGAAGTGGGCGGTTGCGGCGCTAAAGTCCTAGGCGCGCAGGATACGGTTTTTACCCTGCTGTTTGGCTTTGTACAGCGCTTCATCGACGCTCACCACCAGTTTATCCAGCGGCTCCATGTTCCATTCCCCCAGCCCGGCGCTGAAGGTGACCGTCAGGCCATCTTCGCGCCACGTGCGCCGTTCGACGTTTACCCGCCATGTTTCCAGCAGCGTGCGGGCGTTATCAATATGTTCGGCAGGAAAGACCACCGCGAACTCTTCACCACCATAGCGATAGAGGGATATCTCCAGCGGCTGGAGGACCTGCAGCCCTTCGCGGGCGACGTTACGCAGAACGATATCGCCGTTGAGGTGACCCCAGGTGTCGTTGATCGATTTAAAGTTATCGATATCGACCAGCGCGAGGGCGAACGGCTGATGATCGTTCATCAGCGCGGCAATATCGCTGTCGAAGGCGCGGCGGTTCTTGCAGCCGGTGAGCGCGTCAATGGTCGCCTGGCGGACGTAGGTCAGTTCGCGCTGCTTATTAGTTTCAATGGCTTTACTCAGCATCGCCTCGAGGCGTGGGGCGCGTTTGACGTCGCCGGTTTTAATCGCATTGATGATATTCATCAGCACGGTGCGGGAGGCATGACGCAGATAAAGGCCGAACAGGATGATGATGATCGCCGCGAGGGCGAAACCGCCGATCACTAAATTGGTTTCATGGCGCGTCAGATTAACCAGGGTGGTGTTATCGACACGGAAAATCACAAACCAGTCGGGATTGGTAAAGGAGTAATAGTAATACCAGGTGTCGCTCCCGGGATCGTAAAGCTGCCCCTCGCCGCTGGTCATTTTATCCATCAGCTCATTACTGACGAAGGGTTTAAACAGCGCCCCAGGGTCGGAGTGCAGGACCACTTTGCCATCACGCTGCACCACAAAAAACTCGCCCTGTACGGGGGCGACCATCTGGCGCAGCGCGAACCCCATGGAGGTGAGATCGAGATGAAAGGCCAGGCTGCCCTTGAGTTTCCCCTCCGGGGTGATGATGGGTTTGAAAATGGTAATCGTCGGATGGTGGGTAAAAAAATCCATATATGGGCTGGTGTAGTGGCTGAAGGTGCTGGCTTCCGCCTGTTTGATAAACCAGGGCCGCGTTCTGGGATCGAAAGCCTGACTGTCTTCATTTTCCAGCACCTCCGGGGCGCGCAGATAGTGGCCCTCGGTATCCGCCAGCGAGATGGATGAGACGCTCGGCATCATGTTCTGTAACTGCATCAGCGTCGTTAACCCTTTCTCCGGTTCCACATTGACTGCGCGATTCAGTTCGTCATTGCGGGCAAAGAAGGCGACCGCGCGCCCAAGGATAAAATCATTTTCCCGCAGCAGGGTTTCCGTGTAGTTGATCGCCAGGTTGTGGGTAAAGTTGCGGTTAATGTCGTGATAATCTTCAAGAAAATCTTTTCGCTGCGCCAGGGTGACAAAAATAGCGATCAGCATAAAACTGAGCAAGATGCCGGCAAACCCCACGACGATCGGCGTCGTGAAAGAGAGCTTTCTGTTGTGTAGAGCCATGAATCGTTAATCGTCCCGGATGTATAAACCATGGGTCCGAACGCAGGTTGCGACTGCGACGCCTGCCGATCGAATCAGTTAACTATTGCTCAATTATAACTCTGAGGCCTTCATGTATCGTGATTTATATTCGGCGACAATGTACAGGCCCTCGATCAGCGCGGAGAGGCAGGGCGAAAATGAGGAAGAAAAGGTTCGCCCTGGTCAGCGTCCGCTGCTGACCCGGGCAGAATAGAAAAAGGGCGCCTGGCGGGCCAGCCTCCGTTTTTCATCTCTCGTGCAGGCGCGCAAAAATATCAGGCGCTTACACTGTACATCATGAGGTTTGCGAGGCGCGTCCCAGCCAGCTGTCCCAGTCTTTCCACACCGGCTGCAGGCCGCGGGCAGCCAGCGCGCTGGCGACTTCTTCAGGCCGACGGTCATCGTGCGGCGCGAACTGCTCAAGCTCCGGATGGTCGTCGGCGTAACCCCCGGGCTGGGTTTTGGAGAAGGCGCTGACGTTATTGATCGCCAGCGGGATCACCCGGTCGCGGAACCAGGGGGATTCGCGGGTGGATAGCGACAGCTCAACCTCCGGCGCCAGCAGGCGGAAGGCGCAGATGGTCTGCACCAGCTGACGCTCATCCATTAGCGAGGCCGGTTCAATGCCGCCGGCGCAGGGACGCAGACGCGGGAAGGAGACCGAATAGCGGCTGCGCCAGTAGCGTTGCTGCAGCCATAACAGGTGCTCAGCGACCATAAAGCAGTCCACCCGCCAGCTGTCGGAAAGGCCGATCAGCGCGCCAAGGCCGATCTTATCGATCCCCGCCTCGCCCAGGCGATCCGGCGTATCCAGCCGCCAGAAGAAATCCTGCTTTTTCCCTTTCAGGTGGTGCTGAGCGTACATGCTTTCGTGATAGGTCTCCTGATAGACCATCACTCCGTCGAGCCCCAGGGTTTTCAGCTCGGCATACTCGTCGGTCGCCAGCGGCTGCACCTCCATATGCAGCGAGGCAAACTGGCTGCGGATTGCCGGCAGGTGCTGGCGGAAATAATCCATTCCCACCTTGCCCTGATGCTCACCGGTCACCAGCAGCAGATGCTCAAAGCCCAGGTCGCGGATCGCGGCGCACTCGCGGGCAATCTCGGCAGCATCCAGCGTCTTGCGCTTAATGCGGTTGCTCATCGAGAAGCCGCAGTAGGTGCAGTCGTTGGCGCACAGGTTGGAGAGATACAGCGGCACGTAGAAGCTGACGGTATTGCCGAAGCGCTGACGGGTAAGCCGCTGCGCGCGCTGGGCCAGAGGTTCAAGATACCCGGCCGCCGCCGGCGAAAGCAGGGCCATCATGTCGTCGCGGGTCAGCTGTTTGGCCGCCAGCGCCCGTTCGACATCGGTGGCGGTTTTACCGTTGATGCGCAGGCGGATGTCGTCCCACTCCAGCTGCCGCCAGCGATCGCTGAAGGTTTTCATGCCAGCGCCTCCAGGAATCCGGTGAGCGGGCTGGTGGCCTGCGCCTGCGCGCTGCGCGCCCCCGGTCCGGCCTGACGGGCCAGCAAGCCGGCCTCGACCGCCATACGGAAAGCGTGGGCCATGGCCACGGGATCGTCGGCGACGGCAATAGCGGTATTGACCAGCACCGCGTCCGCGCCCATTTCCAGCGCCCGCGCCGCATGGCTTGGAACGCCGATGCCGGCGTCGACCACCACCGGCACCGTCGCCTGCTCGATAATAATCTCCAGCATGGCTTTGGTTTCCAGCCCCTGATTGGAGCCGATCGGCGCGCCCAGGGGCATCACCGCCGCGCAGCCAGCCTCTTCCAGCCGTTTACACAGCACCGGGTCGGCGCCGCAGTAGGGCAGCACCACGAACCCTTCGCGGACCAGCAGCTCCGCCGCTTTCAGGGTTTCAATCGGGTCGGGCAGCAGCCAGCGGGCGTCCGGGTGGATCTCCAGTTTCAGCCAGTGGGTGCCCAAGGCTTCCCGTGCCAGACGGGCGGCAAACACCGCCTCTTCCGCTGTCTTGGCGCCCGAGGTATTCGGCAGCAGGCTGACTCCCGCCGCCAGCAGCGGGGCGAGGATGGCGTCATTGTGCTGACGTAAATCGACGCGCTTCATCGCCAGGGTGACCAGCTGGCTGCCCGAGGCGCGAATCGCCTCAACCATCACCTCCGGGGCGGCGAATTTGCCGGTACCGGTGAAAAGATGGGATTCAAATGTTTTGTCTGCAATACGTAACATGTCAGCCTCCAGCGATAACCTGAAAAAGCAGGACTCGATCGCCTTCCTGCAAGAGATGATCTTCCCACCGGTCGCGCGGCAGAATGTGTTGATTGAGCGCCAGCGCGACGCCCGGCTGCAGCTGTTCGAGCTGGGTCAGCAGGGCGCTGACGCTGAGATGGTCGGCGCACGCCAGCGGCTCGTCGTTAAACCAGATCTGCATGCCGCCCTCCGCAAATCGGGCAGCCCCGGGAACGCTGTAGCGCCAGGTTACGCCAGTTGCTGGTGCGGGCGTCGAACAGCCGCAGAGTGTTGCGCGGCGTCGTCATGCCGCTGAGCAGCTTAATGGCTTCCAGCGCCTGCAGCGTGCCCATCATGCCGACCACCGGGCCGACGATCCCCGCGGTGCGGCAGTTGCGCTGCGGTTCGTCGCTATCCGGCCACAGGCAGCGATAGCAGCCCTGCGTCCAGGGGGGAGTGAGCACCATCAGCTGACCGCCGAAGCCGACGGCGCTGGCGGTCACTAACGGGATGTCGAGGGCCACGCAGGCGGCATTGATCGCCTGGCGGGTGACCATGTTATCGGTACAGTCCAGCACCACGTCCGCTTTCGCCACCTCGGCGCGCAGCGCCTCGCCGCTTAATCGCTGCTGGAGCGCAACCAGTTTGATCTGCGGATTTAGCTGGCTGAGCCGCATCTTTGCCGCCGCGGCTTTTGGCCGATCGATATCCGCGCTGGTGAACAGGATCTGCCGCTGCAGATTGCTCAGATGCACGGCGTCGTCATCGGCCAGGGTCAGCGTCCCGACGCCAGCCCCGGCCAGATAGAGCGCCGCCGGGGAGCCCAGCCCGCCAAGGCCGATAATCAGCACCCGGCTGGCTAACAGCTTCTGCTGCCCCTCGATGGCGATATCCTCCAGCAGCAGCTGACGGCTATAGCGCATAAAGTCGTGATCATTCATCGCCCGCTCCCGCCAGCGCCAGCAGCTGGTCGGTCGCTGCCCGCCAGTCCGCCGCCTGGGTGATGGCGCTGACCACTGCGATGCTGCCGACGCCTGTCGCCAGCACCGCCGGGGCCTTTTCAAGGCTAATTCCGCCGATCGCCACGGTGGGGTAATCCGCCAGGCGTTGGATATGTCTGGCAAGCTGCTCGAGCCCCTGCGGCGCGGAGGGCATCTGTTTGGTTTGCGTCGGGAAGACGTGACCCAGGGCGATGTAAGAGGGGCGCGCCGCCAGGGCGACATCAATCTCCATATCGTCATGGGTGGAGACGCCCAGACGTAGCCCGGCTTGGCGGATGGCGCTCAGATCGGTGGTTTCCAGATCTTCTTGTCCGAGATGCACGCCGTAGGCCTGGTGCTTGATTGCCAGTCGCCAGTAATCGTTAATGAACAGCCGGGCGTGATAGCGGCGGCCAAGGGCGATGGCGGCGATGACGTCATCCTCCACCTCGCTGTCGCGTCGGTCTTTGATGCGTAACTGAAGAGTACGTACCCCGGCTTCGAGCAGGCGCTCAATCCACGCCACGCTGTCCACTACCGGGTAGAGTCCGAGACGAAACGGGACGGGTGGAAAATCAGGCTGATACATCAGACTTCCTCCTGTTTCAGGTAGATTTCGCCGCCGCGGGCGCGGAAGTGATGCGACATATCGGCCATGCCGGCGTCGATGGCCTGTCTGGCGGCGTAGTCGCGGACTTCCTGAGTGATCTTCATTGAGCAGAATTTCGGACCGCACATGGAGCAGAAGTGGGCAACTTTGCCGGATTCCTGCGGCAGGGTTTCATCGTGATAGGCCCGGGCGGTAAACGGATCCAGCGCGAGGTTAAACTGGTCTTCCCAGCGGAATTCAAAGCGCGCCTTCGACATGGCGTTATCGCGGATCTGCGCCCCGGGGTGACCTTTCGCCAGGTCGGCGGCGTGGGCGGCGATTTTGTAGGTAATCAACCCCTGCTTCACATCCTCTTTGTTGGGCAGGCCGAGATGCTCTTTCGGCGTGACATAGCACAGCATGGCGCAGCCGAACCAGCCGATCATCGCCGCGCCGATGCCGGAGGTGAAATGGTCGTAGCCCGGCGCAATGTCGGTGGTGAGCGGCCCGAGGGTGTAGAACGGCGCTTCGTGGCAGTGCTCCAGCTCCTCGGTCATATTGCGACGGATCATCTGCATCGGCACGTGGCCGGGGCCCTCGATCATCACCTGCACGTCATACTCCCAGGCGATTTTCGTCAGCTCGCCGAGGGTGCGCAGCTCGGAGAACTGCGCTTCGTCGTTGGCATCCTGAATGGAGCCGGGGCGCAGGCCATCGCCCAGCGACAGCGATACGTCATAGGCGGCGCAGATTTCGCAGATTTCGCGGAAATGCTGGTAGAGAAAGTTTTCCTGATGGTGCGACAGGCACCATTTGGCCATGATTGAGCCGCCGCGCGAAACGATGCCGGTCAGACGCTTCGCGGTCATCGGGACGTAGCGCAGCAGTACGCCGGCGTGAATGGTGAAGTAGTCGACGCCCTGTTCGGCCTGTTCCAGCAGGGTATCGCGGAAGGCTTCCCAGGTGAGGTTCTCGGCGATGCCGTTGACTTTCTCCAGCGCCTGGTAAATCGGTACGGTGCCGATCGGTACCGGGCTGTTACGCAGGATCCACTCGCGGGTTTCGTGGATATAGCGGCCGGTGGAGAGATCCATCACCGTATCGGCGCCCCAGCGGGTGGACCAGACCAGCTTCTCGACCTCTTCTTCGATGGAGGAGGTCACCGCCGAGTTGCCGATATTAGCATTCACTTTTACCAGGAAGTTGCGGCCGATAATCATCGGCTCAGACTCCGGGTGGTTGATATTGGCCGGGATGATGGCGCGCCCGGCGGCCACTTCATCACGGACGAACTCAGGGGTGATGTTTTCCGGCAGGCGGGCGCCGAAGCCTTCGCCGGCATGCTGCTGGCGCAGAACTTCGCTGCGAATACGTTCGCGGCCCATGTTTTCGCGAATGGCGATGAACTCCATCTCCGGGGTGACGATCCCCTGGCGGGCGTAGTGCAGTTGGGTAACACATTTGCCGGCAACGGCGCGTTTTGGCGTCAGCTGGCTATTGAAGCGCAGCTCATCAAGGCCGTCATCGGCCAGCCGCGCTTTGGTATAGGCCGAGCTGCGTTCGCTGAGCGGGGCGCAGTCATTGCGCGCGTCGATCCACGGCTGGCGCAGCCTGGCCAGCCCCTGGCGGACATTAATGCCAATATCCGGGTCGCCATAAGGTCCGGAGGTGTCATACACCGGGATCGGTTCGTTGGCTTCGTACTGTGGGTTATCGTTATCGCCGCCGACGAGGGTTGGGCTGAGCTGGATTTCACGCATTGGGACGCGGATATCCGCTTGTGAACCTTGAATGTAGATACGGCGTGAATTAGGGAAAGCAGCGCCTTCCAGCGTATCGATAAATCGCTGCGCGTGCTCGCGTAGCTCACGACGGGTCAGTTTGGTAGTAGACATAGCGCATTCCAGATGAAAAGGACATGGCTTGTCAGACGACGGATGGAGTAACAGATGCGATCGGCCCTGACGGACTGACGCGAACAGCAGTTTACTCTTGTTCCCTTCGCAGGTATTAGCCTGATCAGGTTCCGCGGATCCCGAATTAACGGTCTCAGCCTTTTCCACGTTAGCCTTCACATGGAAAATAAGCACTCCGACAAGATGACATCCCCTCCGGAGAGGGGGAATGAAGGTAAACTACTCGTTAATTGCACACAACTCAAGCGGTCGGGGCAATATTATCGCGCACCTCATCGTTCAGATGATGGGCGACGGCGAGGGCGATCAGTTTATCTTCCAGGGCGAAACGCGCTTCCAGCGACTCGCCGATATCCGACAGCGCCTGCTGAAATTCAAGGTAGTTATCATGATCAATGGCGTTTTCGAGGCAGGTATCGTAGTAGTCCATCATCTGCTGGGTATTGGCTTCCAGCTGCGGGTAAAGCCGGGTGGCGGCTAAAAGTGGGGTATCGCCTTCCATTTCGCCAATAATGCGTTCATAAATACTAAAATGACCGGACGAGAGGTAATCCACCAGACTTTGGCAAAAGTCATCCAGCGCCTTTTCGTTTAGCCGCATAAACGACTCTTTGCCCGGTTTCAGGCCAACCAGATTGTAGTAAGCCACGAGCAGATGCTTACGCACTTGTAGCCAGCGATCGACCAGTTCATTACTACCGCCAACGCGCTCCGTCAGATTTTCCAGCTGGTTTAGCATGATTGACTCCGCTAGTTTTGATTTAAATCTGCTCACCAAAAATGTAAATATAATGTTAACAACATGCCAGTGAAGCAAAGGTAGTGCAATAGATATGGATCGTATTATTGAAAAATTAGATCGCGGCTGGTGGGTTGTCAGTCACGAACAAAAATTATGGTTGCCAGGTGGAGAATTACCACATGGCGAAGCGGTTAATTTCGATCTTGTCGGCCAGCATGCGCTGCATATCGGCGAATGGCAGGGCGATCCGGTGTGGATGGTGCGCCAGGATCGTCGCCATGACATGGGATCGTTACGCCAGGTGCTGGATCAGGATCCGGGACTCTTTCAGCTGGCGGGACGGGGGATCCAGCTCGCCGAATTTTATCGATCGCATAAATTTTGCGGCTACTGCGGTCACCCGATGCATGCCAGTAAAAGCGAATGGGCGATGCTGTGCAGCCACTGTCGTGAACGTTACTACCCGCAAATTGCCCCGTGCATTATCGTCGCTATCCGTCGCGACGATGCGATCCTGCTGGCGCAACATACCCGACATCGCAATGGGGTACACACCGTGCTGGCCGGGTTCGTCGAGGTCGGCGAAACCCTCGAGCAGGCCGTTGCCCGTGAGGTGATGGAGGAGAGCGGTATCCGGGTGAAAAATCTGCGCTACGTGACTTCTCAACCGTGGCCGTTCCCGCAGTCGCTGATGACTGCCTTTATGGCGGATTACGCGGAGGGCGATATCGTGGTGGATAAAAAAGAGTTACTCAGCGCGGACTGGTACCGCTATGACGATCTGCCGCTTCTGCCGCCGCCGGGGACGGTGGCGCGCCGGCTTATCGAAGATACCGTCGCGATGTGTCGGGCAGAGTTCGAGTGACATGTTACACTGGGCGTATCAACGCTAAAGGAATGTAAAAATGACCGAACTGAAGAACGATCGTTACCTGCGCGCGCTGCTGCGTCAGCCGGTTGATGTCACCCCGGTGTGGATGATGCGCCAGGCGGGCCGCTATTTACCGGAGTACAAAGCCACCCGTGCGCAAGCGGGCGACTTTATGTCGCTGTGTAAAAATGCCGAGCTGGCCTGCGAAGTGACGCTCCAGCCGCTGCGTCGTTACCCGCTGGACGCGGCGATCCTCTTTTCGGACATCCTGACCATCCCGGACGCCATGGGGCTGGGGCTGTACTTTGAGGCAGGCGAAGGCCCGCGCTTCACCTCGCCGGTGAAAAGCAAAGCCGACGTCGACAAGCTGCCAGTCCCGGATCCCGAGCAGGAACTGGGCTACGTGATGAATGCCGTGCGCACCATACGCCGCGAACTGAAAGGCGAAGTGCCGCTGATCGGTTTTTCCGGTAGCCCATGGACGCTGGCGACCTACATGGTGGAAGGCGGCAGCAGCAAGGCTTTCACCGTCATCAAAAAGATGATGTACGCCGACCCGCAGGCGCTGCACGCGCTGCTGGATAAGCTGGCGAAGAGCGTCACCCTGTATCTCAACGCGCAGATCAAAGCCGGCGCGCAGTCGGTGATGATTTTTGACACCTGGGGCGGGGTGCTGACCGGCCGCGACTACCAGCAGTTCTCCCTCTACTACATGCATAAAATCGTCGATGGCCTGCTGCGGGAAAACGAAGGCCGCCGCGTGCCGGTGACGCTGTTCACCAAAGGCGGCGGTCAGTGGCTGGAAGCGATGGCGGAGACCGGCTGTGACGCGCTGGGTCTCGACTGGACCATCGATATTGCCGATGCCCGTCGTCGCGTGGGCAACAAAGTCGCGCTGCAGGGCAACATGGATCCGTCCATGCTCTATGCGCCCGCCGCGCGTATTGAAGAAGAAGTCGCGACCATCCTCGCCGGCTTTGGTCAGGGGGAAGGCCACGTCTTTAACCTCGGCCACGGCATCCATCAGGACGTTGACCCTGAGCATGCGGGCGTCTTTGTTGAAGCGGTGCATCGTCTTTCCGCACCCTATCACCAGTAGGAGATCAGCCATATGGATTTAGCCGCACTCCGTATCCAACAGCAACAGTTAGCCGCGTCGGTAGAGCGGGCGGATCGACTGGATCGCGACCCGCCAGTATTGATCGGCGGTGCGGATGTCGGGTTTGAGCAGGAAGGGGAAGTCACCCGAGCTGCGATGGTGCTGCTGACCTGGCCTGAACTGGAGCTGGTGGAGTATCAGGTGGCGCGCGTCGCCACCTCCATGCCCTATATTCCCGGCTTTCTCTCGTTTCGCGAAACGCCTGCGCTGCTGGCGGCGTGGGAGCAGCTTTCGCAAAAACCGGACCTGTTGTTTGTTGACGGACACGGTATTTCCCATCCGCGGCGGCTGGGCGTCGCCAGCCATTTTGGCCTGATGATCGACGTGCCGACCATCGGGGTGGCGAAAAAACGGCTGTGTGGAAAAATCGGCGAACTGGGTGATGCCCCCGGCGCGCTGGCCCCGCTGATGGATAAAAATGAACAACTGGCCTGGGTCTGGCGCAGTAAAGTCCGCTGCAACCCGCTGTTTATTAGCACCGGCCACCGGGTGGGCATGGACAGCGCCTTAATGTGGGTCGAACGCTGCATGCGAGGCTATCGTCTGCCCGAGCCGACGCGCTGGGCTGATGCGGTGGCGTCCCGTCGTCCGTCATTTGTGCGTTGGCAAGCAAATCACAGCTGATTCAGGTACACTGCGCCTAATTTCTGACTTCGAGAATTCATCATGTTACAAAACCCGATTCACCTGCGCCTGGAGAAGCTGGAAAGCTGGCAGCATGTCACTTTTATGGCCTGCCTGTGCGAGCGTATGTACCCCAACTACGCGATGTTCTGCAAGCAAACCGAGTTTGGCGACGGCCAGCTGTACCGTCGTATCCTGGATCTGATCTGGGAAACGCTGACGGTCAAAGATGCGAAGGTGAATTTCGACAGTCAGCTGGAGAAACTGGAAGAGGCAATCCCGGCGGCAGATGATTTCGACCTGTACGGTGTTTATCCGGCCATAGACGCCTGCGTGGCGTTGAGCGAACTGATCCATTCCCGTCTGAGCGGCGAAACGCTCGAGCACGCGATCGAGGTGAGCAAAACCTCCATCACCACCGTGGCGATGCTGGAAATGACCCAGGAAGGCCGCGAAATGACCGACGAAGAGCTGAAAGCGAACCCGGCGGTAGAGCAGGAATGGGACATTCAGTGGGAAATTTTCCGCCTGCTGGCCGACTGCGAAGAGCGTGACCTTGAGCTGATAAAAGGCCTGCGCGCGGACCTGCGTGAGGCCGGCGAGAGCAATATTGGTATAAATTTTCAGCAGTGAGACCAGAAAACGTGATTTACCGCCTGAATTGTAGCGTCTGAAGGCTTCCATTCCGCCCCCCGTCTGGTCTACATTTGGAGGGCGAAAAAAAGTGGCTATCGGTGCGTGTATGCAGGAGGGTGCTTTTTTGGCATTTCCGTCGCACTCGATGCTTAGCAAGCGATAAACACATTGTAAGGATAACTTATGAACAAGACTCAACTGATTGATGTAATTGCGGACAAAGCTGACCTGTCCAAAGCACAGGCTAAAGCTGCCCTGGAATCTACCCTGGCTGCAATTACTGAGTCTCTGAAAGAAGGTGATGCTGTTCAACTGGTTGGTTTCGGTACCTTCAAAGTGAACCACCGCGCTGAGCGTACTGGCCGCAACCCGCAGACCGGTAAAGAGATCAAAATCGCTGCAGCTAACGTGCCGGCATTTGTTTCTGGCAAAGCACTGAAAGACGCAGTTAAGTAAGACCGCGTGGCAGTGAACAGTTTTATCGAAGGGGCTATTAAGCCCCTTTTGTCTGTCTGGCGCCGGCCTCTGGCGCTGGCGGGCATCTTGTTGCTAACTGCCTGCAGCCATAACGCGTCGCTACCACCGTTTACCGCCAGCGGTTATGCGGACAACCAGGGGGCGATGCGTATCTGGCGTAAAGATTCTGGCGATGAAGTCCATCTTCTCGCCGCCTTCAGCCCGTGGCGTCACGGGGACACCTCGACCAGCGAATATCGCTGGCAGGGCGATCAGCTGACGCTTATTGAACTCAATGTTTACGGCAAGCCGCCGGAACATATTCGCGCCCGCTTTGACGCGCAGGGCGATCTGAGCTTTATGCAGCGGGAAGTTGACGGGCAGAAGCAGCAGCTCTCCAGCGACCAGGTCGCGCTGTACCGTTATCGCGCCGAGCAGATCCGCCAGACCAGCGACGCCCTCCGTCAGGGTCGGGTCGTCCTGCGTCAGGGGCGCTGGAACGCCGCCGCGCATACCGTCCTGACCTGCGAAGGGCAGACGGTGACGCCCGATCTCGATAGTCGGGCGCTGGCGCACATTGAACGCCGCCAGAGCCACGCTTCCGCCGCGGTGAGCATTGCCTGGCTTGAGGCGCCGGAAGGCTCTCAACTGCTGCTGGTGGCCAATGAAAACTTCTGCACCTGGCAGCCGACGGAAAAAAGCTTCTAACCTTTACCAGTGATTCATGCCCATATGACCGCCGCCGCTACCGCGACAGCCGCCATATCCCATGCCTGCGCCGCGGGGAACGCCTGCCTCAGCCAGCGCGAGATCAAATTTCACCCGCTGCTGATCCAGCTTCTGGCGTAAGCCTTCCATCTCCTGAGCGACGGCTTCAATCTTGCCGCTGTCCGGCTTTTGCGCCGTGAGCAGCGCATTGTACTCATAGCGTTTGGACTGCAGCTGCTGGCGAAGGGCGCTGGTTTGCGCATAGTAGTCGTTATGCAGCTTTTGCGCGGTAGCCTGCTGCTCCTGGGTCAGCTGGCTGTAGCCCTGGTTGCCCATCCCGTTATTGTTGCCCCAGTGGTGGTTGGCCCAGGCCGCGTTGCTGCCGAAGGTCAGCGCGGCAAGGGCGACGAGGGCGAGAGATAAGTTACGGTTCCGTTTCATGGCATTTTCTCCTGTGTGGTTTCTCCCGGTATTGCATCTTCCATGCCAGCCTGAAAAAGCCCGTCCGAACAGGTCTGCCGAGGCCGTGGCAGAGAAGGCGAGTAAAAATGACCCGTTCCGCCCGGGACCGGCGAGTCATTTTTACTCGCTAAAGCGCAGGCGATATGTTTGAGAGCAGGTTTGGCCGTGCGGAAACATGGCATGATTTCTGCTGAAAGATCCTGCTGATAGCGAAAAGGAGATGACAAGGACTCGCTGATGAAGATCAAACCTTTTTCACGGGACGCTGCCGCTGGCGCGCTGAGCTGGCTGCTGACCGGTACGGTGGTGCTGCTGGTGGTGCTGTTCTCCGCGATGATCGTCCGCGATTACGGTCGTGAGACGACCGCCGCCCGACACACTATTGAGGAGAAGGGGAGCGTACTGATCCGCGCGCTGGAGTCCGGCACGCGCGTCGGCATGGGAATGCGGATGCATCACGCGCAGCTGCAGGCCCTGCTGGAAGAGATGGCCTGGCAGCCGGGCGTCCTGTGGTTCGCGGTGACTGATGACAATGGCACCATCATCGCTCACAGCGATCCGCAGCAGGTGGGCCAAACGCTCTACCGCCCCGCGCAGATGCGTGCGCTGGCGGTTGGCGAACAGGCGCGCTGGCGGCGGCTTAGCGAGCCGCAGCCGGCCATGGAGGTCTATCGCCAGTTTCGCCCGCTCAATCCGGCCCACGGCCACCATAGGGGCATGATGAATCGCGGCGACAGTGCCCTGGCTCAAGCCACCGTCCCGCAGGTGATTTTTATCGCCTTTGATAGCCGTGAGCTGGATGCCGCGCAGGCCCGCGGGCAGCGGAATATGGTCATCATGCTGGGCGCCGCCGCGCTGGTGACAGCGGCAACGATCCTCGCCCAGTTCTGGTTCCGCCGCTATCGCCGCTCGCGAAAACAACTGCTGGAGGCGATGGCCCGCAAAGAGAAACTGGTGGCGCTTGGCCATCTGGCGGCGGGCGTGGCGCACGAGATCCGCAATCCACTCTCGTCGATTAAAGGGCTGGCGAAATATTTTGCCGAGCGCACGCCGCCGGGCGGCGAGTCGCATCAGTTAGCGCGGGTGATGGCCAAAGAGGCCGACCGCCTGAACCGGGTGGTCAGCGAACTGCTGGAGCTGGTCCGGCCCGCGCATTTAAATTATCAGCCGGTGGATATCAACGCGCTTATCCACCACTCATTACAGTTGATCAGCCAGGATGCGCAGAGTCGCGGGATCGCGCTGCAATTCACTCCGCGCCCGGAGCTCTCCACGATCAACGCCGATGCCGACCGCCTGAACCAGGTGCTGTTGAACCTGTACCTGAACGCGATGCAGGCGATTGGCCGTGACGGCGTCATTCGCGTATCGGCAAGCGAAGCTGACCGTCAGCGGATGAAAATCGTCATCGCAGATAGCGGTAAAGGGATGACTGCCGAAGAGCTGCAGGCCATCTTCACCCCCTATTTCACCACCAAAGCGGACGGCACCGGGCTGGGGCTGGCGGTGGTGCAGAATATTATCGAACAACATGGCGGGACGATCCGCGCCGAAAGTCAGCCGGGGGCTGGAGCGATATTTACGCTTTGGCTACCGATTGATGCTCAACGGAGGGAAGATGAGCAGCGATAAGGTACAGATTCTGGTTGTCGATGATGACATCAGCCACTGCACGATCCTGCAGGCGCTGCTGCGCGGCTGGGGCTATCAGGTGGCATTAGCCCACAACGGCCTGCAGGCGCTGGAGCTGATCCATCAGCAGGTCTTCGACCTGGTGCTGTGCGATATTCGCATGGCGGAGATGGACGGTATCGCGACGTTAAAAGAGATTAAAGCCTATAACCCGGCGATCCCGGTGCTGATCATGACGGCGTTCTCCAGCGTCGATACGGCGGTGGAGGCCATCAAGTCCGGGGCGCTGGATTATCTGATTAAACCGCTGGATTTTGACACGTTACAGCAGACGTTAGTCCAGGCGCTGGCACACACCCGGCATAGCGAGGGCGAACACCCCGCCGCAGCGAGTTCGCGTTGGGGCATGATAGGCGACAGCCCGGCAATGCAGGCGCTTCTTAATAATATTACGCTGGTAGCCCCTTCGGATGCGACGGTGCTGATCTATGGGGAGTCGGGAACCGGTAAGGAACTGGTGGCGCGCGCCATCCACGCCTTCAGCGGGCGCGGTGATAAGCCGCTGGTGACGCTCAACTGCGCGGCGCTGAATGAGTCGCTACTGGAGTCGGAACTCTTCGGCCATGAAAAAGGGGCGTTTACCGGCGCGGATCGGCGACGTGAAGGGCGCTTTGTCGAAGCGGATGGCGGCACGCTGTTCCTCGATGAAATTGGCGATATCTCACCATTGATGCAGGTCCGGCTGCTGCGGGCGATTCAGGAGCGGGAGGTGCAGCGGGTCGGCAGCAACCAGACGCTTGCCGTTGATGTGCGGCTGATCGCCGCCACCCACCGCAACCTCGCGGAAGAGGTAAGCGCCGGGCGTTTTCGCCAGGATCTCTATTACCGCCTGAACGTCGTGACTATTGAGATGCCGCCGCTGCGCCGGCGCCGGGAAGATATTCCGCCGCTGGCGCAGCACTTTCTCAAACGCTATGCCGAACGCAATCGTAAGGCGGTAAAGGGGTTCACGCCACAGGCGATGGATCTGCTGATCCACTACTCCTGGCCGGGCAACATTCGCGAGCTGGAAAACGCGGTGGAGCGGGCGGTGGTGCTACTGACCGGGGACTATATCTCCGGGCGGGAATTGCCGCTGGCGATTGCGGGTACGCCGCTGCCGTCAGGCGGGAGCGAGGAGGGGCTGATTCAGCCGCTAGTGGAAGTCGAAAAAGAGGTGATTCTGGCGGCGCTGGAAAAAACGGGAGGCAACAAAACCGAAGCCGCCCGTCAGTTAGGCATTACGCGGAAAACGCTGTTGGCGAAACT
Organism: Klebsiella sp. JB_Kp004; assembly: GCF_040065795.1. Classification (NCBI taxonomy): domain Bacteria; kingdom Pseudomonadati; phylum Pseudomonadota; class Gammaproteobacteria; order Enterobacterales; family Enterobacteriaceae; genus Klebsiella; species Klebsiella sp. JB_Kp004. The sequence goes on from NZ_JBEAKW010000013.1 coordinate 30,944, forward strand.
TAGCCGTTAGCCTTTTCGCGCTCAATGGCGCGCCAGCCGATATCGTTTCGGCTAAAGCTGCCATCCCAGCGAATATCGGTCAGCAGCTGATAGGCGCGCTGCTGCGCCTGCGCTACGGTATCGCCCAGGGCGGTGACGCACAGTACGCGCCCGCCGTTGGTGACCACGCGCTGGTCGTCAGACAGTTTCGTGCCGGCGTGGAAGACTTTACCGTCTGCCGCTTCCTGCTGCGGCAGGCCATGGATCTCATCGCCCGTGTTGTAGTTGCCCGGATAGCCGCCGGCGGCAACCACTACCCCCAGCGATGCGCGGTCATCCCACTCGGAGGTTTTCTCATCCAGCTTGCCGGCGCAGGCGGCGAGGCACAGCTCTACCAGGTCAGATTTCATGCGCAGCATGATCGGCTGGGTTTCCGGATCGCCAAAGCGGCAGTTGAACTCAATGACCTTTGGGTTGCCCTGCTTGTCGATCATCAGACCGGCATACAGGAAACCGGTATAGGTGTTGCCTTCCGCGGCCATGCCCTTCACGGTTGGCCAGATAATACGCTCCATGGTGCGCTGATGGACTTCATCAGTCACGACCGGCGCCGGAGAATAAGCGCCCATCCCACCGGTGTTCGGGCCGGTATCGCCGTTGCCGACGCGTTTGTGATCCTGGCTGGTGGCCATCGGCAGGACGTGCTCGCCGTCGACCATCACAATAAAGCTGGCCTCTTCGCCATCGAGGAACTCTTCAATGACGATGCGGTGTCCGGCGTCGCCAAAGGCGTTACCGGCCAGCATGTCTTTGACCGCCGCTTCGGCTTCCTCAAGGGTCATCGCCACGATAACGCCTTTACCCGCCGCCAGACCGTCGGCTTTGATGACGATCGGCGCGCCTTTCTCGCGCAGGTAAGCCAGCGCTGGCTCAACTTCGGTGAAGTTCTGGTATTCCGCCGTCGGGATGTGATGACGCGCGAGGAAATCTTTGGTGAAGGCTTTCGAGCCTTCCAGCTGCGCCGCGCCTTCGGTTGGCCCAAAGATGGCGAGCCCGGCGGCACGGAACGCGTCGACCACGCCAATCACCAACGGCGCTTCCGGACCAACGATGGTCAGGTCGATATTTTCATCCTGAGCGAAGCGCAGCAGCGCCGGAATATCGGTGACGCCGATGGCGACGTTTTGCAGCGACGGCTCCAGCGCGGTACCTGCGTTGCCCGGCGCAACGTAGACGGTATCAACCAGCGGCGATTGGGCCGCTTTCCAGGCCAGGGCGTGTTCACGCCCGCCGTTGCCGATTACTAATACTTTCATCTGCAGCTCCATGAATTAATGGCGGAAGTGGCGCATATCGGTGAAGATCATGGCGATGCCGTGTTCGTCAGCGGCGGCAATCACTTCGTCGTCGCGGATAGAGCCGCCCGGCTGGATAACGCAGGTGATGCCGACCGCAGCCGCGGCGTCAATCCCGTCGCGGAACGGGAAGAAGGCATCGGAGGCCATGGCGGAGCCTTTCACTTCCAGACCTTCGTCACCGGCTTTAATCCCGGCAATTTTCGCCGAGTAGACGCGGCTCATCTGGCCGGCGCCTATGCCGATGGTCATATTGTCTTTGGCATACACGATGGCGTTGGATTTGACGAATTTCGCCACTTTCCAGCAGAACAGCGCATCGCGCAGCTCTTGCTCGCTCGGCTGACGTTTACTGACCACGCGCAGTTCGCCTGCGGTGACCATACCGAGATCGCGGTCCTGAACCAGCAGGCCGCCGTTGACACGTTTGAAATCGAGACCGGCAACGCGCGCTTCCCACTGACCGCAGGTCAGTACGCGGACGTTCTGCTTCGCGGCAGTGATTTTCAGCGCTTCTTCGCTGGCGGACGGGGCGATGATCACCTCGACAAACTGGCGAGAGATGATCGCCTGCGCGGTGTCGGCATCCAGCTCGCGGTTGAAGGCGATGATGCCGCCGAACGCGGAGGTCGGGTCGGTTTTGTATGCGCGATCGTAGGCGTCAAGGATCGAGTCGCTGACGGCAACGCCGCACGGGTTAGCGTGCTTAACGATCACGCAGGCCGGTTCGTTGAACTCTTTCACGCACTCCAGCGCCGCATCGGTATCGGCAATATTGTTATAGGAGAGCGCTTTACCCTGCAGCTGGGTAGCGGTTGCCACGGAAGCTTCTTTGACATTCTCTTCTATATAGAAGGCAGCCTGCTGGTGGCTGTTTTCGCCGTAGCGCATATCCTGCTTCTTAATGAAGTTCAGATTCAGGGTACGTGGGAAGCGGCCAGCGGCTTCTTTGCTTTCGCCATGATAGGCCGGAACCATGCTGCCGAAGTAGTTGGCGATCATGCTGTCGTACGCGGCGGTGTGTTCGAAGGCTTTAATGGCGAGGTCGAAGCGGGTGTCCAGCGTCAGGGAGCCTTCGTTGGCGTCCATTTCATTAATGATGGCGGTGTAGTCGCTGCTCTTCACGACGATGGCGACATCTTTGTGGTTCTTCGCCGCGGAGCGGACCATGGTTGGGCCGCCGATATCGATGTTTTCCACCGCGTCTTCCAGCGAGCAGCCTTCACGAGCGACGGTTTGGGCAAACGGATAGAGGTTAACGACCACCATATCAATAGGCGCGATACCGTGCTGCTGCATGATGCCATCATCCTGACCGCGACGACCGAGGATGCCGCCGTGTACTTTCGGATGCAGGGTCTTCACGCGTCCATCCATCATTTCCGGGAAACCGGTGTAGTCAGAGACTTCGGTTACCGGCAGGCCTTTATCTGCCAGCAGGCGGGCGGTGCCGCCGGTGGACAGCAGCTCGACACCACGAGCGGAAAGCGCCTGCGCGAATTCGACGATACCGGCCTTGTCAGAAACACTGAGCAGAGCGCGGCGGACTGGACGACGTTGTTGCATGGTATTAAATCCCCAGGATTTGAACATTACAGAGAGCGTTAGGTGAGTTTTTGCCTAAAAACTCACCTAACGCACCCAACCGGGCATCCGTGTCATAGCGCGGCATTGTAACGAAAACGTTTGCGCAACGCTCGCGAATTTTTATCTTTCTCTTTAGGCCGATGGTTCTCCTTCTATATAGCTGCCGATCCGCGGGGCGTGCGGTCATGTTTTGACGCTCTCCTGTGGATAATTCTGTGTGTAAAGAGGTATAAAGCGGGGTTTTGCTGGGGAATGCAGCAGTCAGTCATTTTTCTGCCATTTTTCTATTGCGGGCGCTCGAGAACTCCCTATAATGCGCCTCCATCGACACGGCAGATGTGAATCACTTCACACAAACA
>NZ_JBEAKW010000014.1:0-26526 GCF_040065795.1 Klebsiella sp. JB_Kp004
AACCCGGCGCCAAATAACGTAGGCCGGATAAGGCGTCAGCCGCCATCCGGCACAACGCGGCACTCGGCGTGATTGCCCGGCGGCGCTGTGCTTGCCGGGCCTGCGAAGGGGCGGAACCCGGCGCCAAATAATGTAGGCCGGATAAGGCGTCCGCCGCCATCCGGCACAAACGCGGCACGGTGCCGGGTATATTGCCCGGCGGCGCTGCGCTTGCCGGGCCTGCGAAAGGGGCGGAACCCGGCGCCAAATAATGTAGGCCGGATAAGGCGTCAGCCGCCATCCGGCACAAACGCGGCACTCGGCGTGATTGCCCGGCGGCGCTGCGCTTGCCGGGCCTACAGGCCATGATAACCCTTTGATATAAATGCATCTTTAGCCCGAATAAGGCGCAATGCGCCGTTATCCGGGGCATATGCAGATTAATCGTTCTGCGCGGTCTGGGCGCCGCCTTTCAGCATCGTCTCCGCCATCTGCGCTTCGCGCTGCTTTTTATAGCTCAGCGCCGAAGCCGGGACCGGCATCACCTTCCCGGTCTCGATCCACGTCCGCAAACGGCTGGCGTCGGCGAAGTGGGTATATTTGCCGAAGGCATCCATCACCACCAGCGCCACCGGGCGTTGGTTAATCACCGTGCGCATAATCAGGCAGTGACCGGCAGCGTTGGTGAAGCCGGTTTTGGTCAGCTGGATGTTCCAGTTGTCGCGATACACCAGATGGTTAGTGTTGCGGAACGGCAGGCTGTAGGCCGGATGGGCAAAGGTGGCGGTCTCTTCTTTGGTGGTGCTCAGCTGGCCAATCAGCGGATACTGCTCGCTGGCGATCAGCAGTTTGGTCAGATCGCGAGCGGTGGAGACGTTATGCACCGACAGACCGGTGGGCTCCACATAGCGGGTATGGGTCATACCCAGCGCCTGCGCTTTGGCGTTCATCGCGCGAATAAAGGCGTCGTAGCCGCCCGGATAGTGATGCGCCAGGCTGGCGGCCGCGCGGTTCTCGGAAGACATCAGCGCCAGCAGCAGCATATCGCGGCGGCTGATCTGGCTATTGAGACGCACGCGGGAGTAAATCCCCTTCATTTCCGGAGTATGGCTGATATCCACCGTCAGCATTTCGTCCAGCGGCAGATGGGCATCGAGTACCACCATGGCGGTCATCACCTTGGTAATCGACGCCATCGGGCGCACCAGATCCGGCTGGCTGGCGTAGATGATTTTTTTGGTGGCCAGATCGACGATCATGGCGCTGCCGGAAGCGATGTCCGGCTGCGAGGCGGTGACCGCCGTCGGGGTTGTTGCTAACGCCTGGGGCGCAAAAGGCACAGCCAGCAGCAAGGTCAGGCTGAGCAAAGAGACTCGGAATTTCGGCATCATGGGCATTCTGAAAAGTATTTTTGCACGTTATGGAACGTACGCCGCGAGGTTAAGTGGGCAACTTCGCTGGCAAACGCCATCATACCGCGCCGTAAGGCCCTGTGCCTAATAAGAATCGTGAAGAAATGCTGCATTGCCGACATAAAATACATATTTGCCGGCAATGCATATTGACCCGTTTCGTCCGATCAGAACAGTCGGTAACCATACCCCCATAGCACCACGGTGATCGCCAGCAGTACTTCCAGCACCAGCACCCCGATGGCCAGGGTCGAGCTGGCGAAACTGAGCCCCTCTTCCCGGTTAATGCTCAGGAAGGTCGGGATCCCAAGATAGAGCAGATAACCGGTATAGAACAGGGCAACGGTACCGATCAGCGCGCACAGCCAGACCAGCGGATAGAGCGCCACAATCCCGCTCAGGAACAGCGGCGTGGCCACATAGCCGGCAAAGACCATGCAGCGTTTCAGGGAAGGCTGCTGCGGATATTGCCTGGCCATCCACCAGATAACCCGCCCCATGATCGCCACCCCGGCCAGCATCACGGCATAAAACAGGACAGCCAGCGCCAGCCCGGTCCACATCGACAGTTTAATAACGGTGCCGTCGCCGAAGTTCCAGCCCAGCTGCGTGGTGCCGATAAAGGCGCAAACCACCGGAACCGCCGCCATCAGAAGCACATGGTGCGTATAGTGATGAGAAATGGTTTCATTCTCGCTCTTTATCACGCTCATCTCCCGATTGGGATGAGCGAAGAGCCCCCAGACATGGTTCATAGCGTCCCCCTTGTCACGGCTTCGTACTGCACTGATCCAAGTATAATTCACCCTGTAGATTATTTTGTGTACAGCACAAAAAATCTGCGTCGACGCGTTTTGGTCTGCAGGGTGTATGATTAACAGGTGATGAGGTAAGGAGATAAGCTGTTTATGGATATCAATCACCTGATTTCCCAGTATGGCTACGCGGCGCTGATCGTCGGCAGCATGGCGGAAGGTGAGACCATTACCCTGCTGGGCGGCGTCGCGGCGCATCAGGGACTACTGAAGTTTCCCCTGGTGGTGATCGCTGTCGCCCTCGGCGGGATGATTGGCGATCAGTTGCTCTATCTGCTTGGTCGCCGCTTCGGCGGGCGCATTCTGCGCCGTTTCGCCAGCCAGAAGGCGCGGATCAGGAAAGCCCAGCGCATGATCCAGCACCGGCCGTGGCTGTTTGTCATCGGCACCCGCTTTATGTACGGCTTCCGGGTGATCGGCCCCCTGCTGATCGGCGCCAGCCGCCTGCCGCCGCGCATTTTCCTGCCGCTGAATATTGCCGGGGCGCTGGTGTGGGCTCTGCTGTTTACCACCATAGGCTATCTTGGCGGCGAGGTGGTGGGCCCGTGGCTGCACCACCTCGACGCCCATCTGAAGCACTGGATCTGGCTGATCCTCGCGGTGGTGGTGGTCGTGGCCGCCCACTGGTGGTTCAGGCGGCGCGAAGGGAAGAAGAAAGACTGAGCGGCGCGCCCGCTGACGCGCCGGGTGGCCGGTTACTTCACCGCCTGGTGGTAGCCGCCGCCGAGGGCCGAGGTCAGCTGAATGCTGGCGTCAATCCACTGGCCGTGCAGGCGCAAGGCGGTGATACGCTCCTGCAGCGCCGGGAGCTTCGCCATACTGACCCGGGAGCCGGGCAAGATCCCCGCCGCCATTCGGGCCTGCGCCAGGTCCACCACCCGCTGGGCGTCTTTTTCAACCTGCTGCTGCTGTTGGCTCTTGGCCATCAGCGTCTCGACCTGGCTGGCGGTTTTCGCCACCTGGTTGACGGCGTCCACCACCGCTTTGTTGTACTGGGCGATGGACAGGCTGTTCTGCGCGCTGGCGATATCCAGATTGGCATTGAGGCGACCGCTGTCGAAGATCGGCAGCGTCAGTCCGGCGGTGACGCCCATCTGCTGCGCCGAATGGCGGAAAAGATCGCTTAAGTGCAGGGCATCCTGCTGCAGGAACGCCATCAGATTGATGTCCGGGTAAAACGCCGCCTTCGCCGCGTCCACCTCGCTCAGCGACGCCTCAATATACCAGTGAGCGACCTGCAGATCCGGGCGACGCGCCAGCAGCTCATAGCCAAGGGTGTCCGGCAGCTGCGCGCTGACCGTCGGCAGGCTGGCGGGTTTGAGGTTTAGCGACTGGCTCTGGCTGTTGGTCAGGGCCATCAGCCGCGCTTCAATCTCTTTCATCGTGCCCGCCACGTCCGCTAGCTGCTGGTCGGTTTTGCTGACGTTAATATCGTTTTCCGCCCCTTCGGCGGAGTTGGTGATCCCGCGCTGATACAGGGCCTTGTCGACCGTCACGATATTATTTTGCTCGTTTTTCACCTGCTGCAGCACCGCTTTGATCGCCGCTTCCGTCTGCCACTGCCAGTACAGGCGCGCCACGCTGCCGGAGAGCAGCTCGCGGGTCTGAGCCTGCTCGGCCACCTGGGCTTTCAGCTCGCCGATGCGGGCTTTCACCAGCGCACGGTTTTTGCCCCACAGATCGAGATCCCAGCCGGCGGTCAGGCCGAAGGTACCATTGGTGTACCACGGGCCGGTATTGCCGTCGGTGTCGGTGGCGAACGGCCCCATCAGGCCTTCGGCCGACATGCGTTGACGTTCGATGTCAGCGGAGAAATCCATCTCCGGGCCAAGATTCGCATGCGACATTCTGGCCTGCGCTTCGGCAAGCCTGATGCGCTGTTCGGCAATCTGCATATCCGGCGCGTTGGCGAGCGCGCGCTGAATCAAATTATCCAGTTGGGCATCGTGGTAGTCTTTCCACCAGTCGGTCTGCGGCCAGCCGTTTTTGACGGCGGCGGGAAGATCCATGGCAACGTGGGAAGCCGGAATTTGCTGCTGCGGCGGACGAGCAACCTCATGGGAAGGCGCGCAGCCTACCAGCGCGATGGCCAGGGGCAAGGCCGCCAGCGCGCTATTATTTAATCTCAATTTCATTAGACAGGTCAGATAATATAATCAGGTGAGTGATCATAAGTTAATTGAATTAAACGCGTTTAGTAAAGCGTGTGACTAAATTATTAGTTTGCTAAAAATAAACAAACTTATCAATTCAAGGGATGAATATGAGCCAGAATATTTATGACGATCCGCACTTCTTCGCCGGCTATGCAACCCTCGATCGTTCGGTGAAAGGGCTGGATGGCGCACCGGAGTGGCCATCGCTACAGGCAATGCTGCCGCCGCTAGCCGGTTTGCGGGTGGTGGATCTCGGCTGCGGCTACGGCTGGTTTTGCCGCTGGGCGCAGCAGCAGGGAGCCAGCCAGATAATGGGTTTTGATATCTCCCGGCGTATGCTGGCGCAGGCACGGGAAATGACCCGCGGGGATGAGATTGACTACCGCTGCGCCGATCTGCAAACCCTGACGCTGCCCGCCAACAGCTGCGATCTGATCTACAGCTCGCTGGCCCTGCATTATTTACCCGACATCGCCCCGCTCTTCTCCACCCTGCAGCAGGCGCTGGTCCCTGGCGGTATCCTGGTCTTTTCTGCCGAACATCCCATCTATACCGCGCCGCTGCAGCAGGGATGGCAGGTGAATGAACAGGGGCAAAAGAGCTGGCCGGTCAGCCACTATCAGCAGGAGGGGGAGCGCGTCAGCAACTGGTTTGCCGAGGGCGTCATTAAACAGCACCGCAAACTCTCGAGCTGGATAAACGCGCTTATCGCCGCCGGTTTTGTGCTGGAGCAGCTGGATGAGTGGGGACCAGACGCCGAACAGATTGCTCAACAGCCCGCCCTGGATGAAGAGAAAGAGCGGCCGATGATCTTTTTACTGCGCGCGCGTAAACCGGCTTAATCCTCCGCCCGACGATGGCCGGGCGGAGAAGCGTTACGCTTTCAGGCTGGCGCCGCGGCTGGCAATCACTTCTTTATACCAGTCAAAGCTCTTCTTCTTACTGCGCGCCAGGGTGCCGGTGCCGTCATCATGGCGGTCGACATAGATAAAGCCGTAGCGCTTCGACAGCTCCGCCTTCGAGGCGCTCACCAGGTCAATCGGTCCCCAGCTGGTAAAGCCCATCAGCTCAACGCCATCGTCAATGGCCTCCCGCGCCTGCACCAGATGGTCGTTCAGGTAGCTGATGCGGTAGTCATCGTTAATGCTGCCGTCGGCTTCCACCTTATCTTTGGCGCCCAGACCGTTTTCCACGATAAACAGCGGCTTCTGATAGCGATCCCACAGCACGTTCAGCAGCGTACGCAGGCCCAGGGGGTCTATCTGCCAGCCCCACTCCGAGCTCGCCAGGTGCGGGTTCGGCACCATGCTGAGAATATTGCCGCGCGCCTGCTGGTTCAGCGCCTCATCGGCGGTGACGCACCCGGTCATGTAGTAGCTGAAGGAGATAAAATCGACGGTGGTTTTCAGCGTGTCGCGATCGGCCTCGGTGATGTCGAGCGTGATGCCGTTGTCGCGGAAAAAGCGCTGCATATAGCCCGGGTACGCCCCGCGCGCCTGCACGTCGCCGAAGAACTGCCAGCTGCGGTTCTCCTGCAGCGTCTCGAACACATCTTCCGGTTTGCAGCTCAGGGGATACATCAACCCGCCGAGCAGCATATTGCCGATTTTGCCCTCGGGCACCAGCTCGTGACAGGCTTTGACCGCCAGGGCGCTGGCCACCAGCTGGTGGTGAATGGCCTGATACACCTCGCCTTTGCTGCTGCCGGCCGGCAGGCCGACGCCGGTCATCGGGGCATGCAGCGACATATTGATTTCGTTAAAAGTTAGCCACAGTTTGACCCTGTTTTTATAACGGCTGAACACCGTCCGGGCGTAGCGCTCAAAGAAGCCAATCACCTCCCGGCTACCCCAGCCGCCGTAGTTTTTCACCAGCGCCCACGGCATTTCATAATGCGACAGAGTCACCAGCGGGGTGATGTTGTGCTTCGCCATCTCGTCGAACAACTTGTCGTAGAAGGCAAGGCCGGCTTCGTTCGGCTCGGCGTCATCGCCGTTGGGGTAGATACGGGTCCAGGCGATGGACACCCGCAGGCAGTTAAAGCCCATCTCGGCAAACAGGGCAATATCTTCCGGGTAACGATGGTAAAAATCGATCGCCACATCCTTAATCCCGCTGTCGCCGGGTACGCGCTCGACCACTTCGCCGAAGACGCCGTGCGGCTGCACATCAGAGGTGGATAACCCTTTGCCATCTTCCAGGTAAGCCCCTTCCACCTGATTCGCCGCGGTCGCGCCGCCCCATAAAAAATCTGCCGGGAATGTTTTCATCTCTCTCTCCTGTGATTAATGGCTGACTGACAACAGCGGCTGACCGGCTTCGACGGCGCTGGGCGCCACCGTGTCGATCTCACGATAGTCTTCGCTGTTGCTGATAATAATCGGGGTCGCCAGGTCGTAACCGGCGTCCAGAATCGCCTGACGATCGAACTCAATCAGCAGATCGCCGGCCTGTACTCTGTCGCCCTCTTTCACATGCGCGGTAAACGGCACGCCGTCGAGTTTGACCGTGTCGATGCCGACGTGGATCAGCAGCTCAATACCGCTGTCGCTCTGCAGGCCGATGGCGTGTTTGGTCTGAAACAGAGAGGCCACTTCGCCCGTGAACGGGGCGATGACTTTGCCCACCGCCGGGATAATGGCGACCCCATTCCCCAGCAGGCCGCTGGCGAAGGTGCTGTCCGGCACCTGATCGAGGGCGATGACGCTGCCGCTCATCGGCGCCAGAATGTCGTTTGCCGAGACCGGCGCTACCGCCACGGCGCCCGGCGCGGCGCTGGCGCGCGGCAGGCCGGCGAAGAAAGTTAAACCACAGGAGATAATCAACGCCGCGAAGATGCCCACTACGCCGCCCCAAACGGTGCTATCAAGCCCTTGGGGCGGGATCATTTGCGCCACGGTAAAAATGTTCCCGAAGCCGAATGAATAGACGTTAGCGTTACTGAAACCCACAATAGCGCCGCCGATGGCGCCCGCCACGCAGCCGAAGATAAACGGCCGACGCAGCGGCAATGTTAAGCCATAGATAGCGGGCTCGGTAATGCCGAAGATGCCCGCTGAAAACGCCGAACCGGCCAGCACTTTCTGACGGGCATCGCGGGTTTTCAGCAAAATACCCAGCACCGCGCCGACCTGCCCCATAACGGCCGGCAGCAGCATGGGCAGCATGGAATCATGGCCAAGCACCGTCAGATTGTTAATCATCAGCGGAATCAGTCCCCAATGCAGGCCGAAGATCACACAAACCTGCCACAGCGCGCCCATCGCAGCTCCCGCCAGCCACGGCGCCACCGCGTAGATAATCTGATACCCCTGGGCCAACAGATGACTGAGCCAGGTCGCCAGAGGGCCAATCAGCAGAAACGTCAGCGGAACCACAACGGCGAGACAAATCGCCGGCGTAAAAAAGTTTTTCATCGATGACGGCAGCAGCGCGTTGCTCTTGCGCTCCAGCCAGCAGCAGACCCATGAGGCGAGAATAATCGGGATCACCGATGAGCTGTAATTAATAAAGGTTACCGGAATGCCGAGAAAATGCTCCACCGCCGCGCCCGGCGCCTGGCTGGCCTCAAAGGCCTGAATCATCAGCGGGTGGGTTAACGCCCCGCCGATCACCATTGAGACAAACGGGTTACCGCCAAATTTTTTACCGGCGGTGTAGCCGAGAAACAGCGGGAAGAAAAAGAACAGCGCGTCGCTGGCGGCAAACCAGATTTTATAGGTTCCCTGTAGCGGGGTCAGCCAACCGCAGACGACCGCCAGCGCCAGCATCCCTTTCAGGATACCAGAGGCCGCCAGCACGCCGATAAATGGCGTGAAAATTCCCGACACGACATCGATGATCTGCCCCAGCAGCGACCCTTTTTCAACGCTTTCCGCCACCGGTTCGCTGTCGTCGCTTAACCCTGCCTCCTGACGCACCGCCAGCCAGACGTCGTGAACGTGGTTGCCAATGACCACCTGAAACTGGCCGCCGCTCTCCACCACCATAATAACGCCCGGGTTGGCCTTCAGCCCTTCGGCATCGGCTTTGCCGTTATCTTTCAGCTTAAAACGCAGACGTGTCGCACAGTGAACCAGACTCACAATGTTCTCTTTGCCGCCGACGCGGCGGAGAATATCCTGCGCGAGTGCTTTATATTCCATGCTCTTTTCCTTACTGCCGCTGCCCGCAGACAACCGGCGACTGAGTAGTAAAAATAAAAAAAACCCGAGAACCACGCCGGTAGGCGTCGCGCTCAGGTTTTGCCTGCATCATGCAGTAACAATCCAGTTTTGTCGGGAGACTTAGCGTCCCTCTTTTCTTACCCGTTCAATATGAATGGCAAGAAACATAATTTCTTCGGTGGTCAGCGCCCGCTGATACTGCTTTTGCAGATGCGTCGCCACCGTTTCCGCGCACTTCCACGCTTTGGCGTAGTTGTCTTTCACCGCGCTGTGCAGCGAGACGTCGTCATCTTCCACCACCGTGCGGGTCAGCATCCGCTGAGCGAAAAACTTCAGATGGGTGACGAAACGCTGATAGCTCAGCGACTCCTCGTCGTAGTTCAGCTGCAGCTGATACTTCACCAGCTGCAGGATCTCCTGCATCACCCGGGTCACGTGCATGACCTCCGGCATTTCGCTGTTGAGCTGCGCCGTCACCAGATGGAGGGCGATAAATCCGGCTTCATCCTCCGCCAGCGCCACGCCGAGCCGTTTGCCAATAATGGCCCTTGCCTCCTGGCCCAGCGCGAACTCCTTCGGATAGAGCCGCTTGATCTCCCACAGCAGCACGTTACGCAGTGCGATACCCTTTTTCTGCCGCTCGATAGCAAAGTGACAGTGATCCGTTAACGTGATGTACAAACTTTCCTGTAACTTGCCCAACCGCCCGCGCGCCAGGTCGATAATGCGATCGCAGGTGGTCATCACTTCTAACGGAATCTGACTGAGCAGTTCACCTAAGCGGCCGACCAGTTCATCGCTTTGTAAGGCGAAGACTTTTTCAATTTTGCTGTCGTCCAGCGCGTCGCCCGGGCGTTTCTGAAAGGCCAGCCCTCGCCCCATCACCACCTGTTCGCGCTGGTGTTCGTCAAGAACCACCACCACATTGTTATTGAGTACTTTGGCGATTTGCATATTGACCCCAGAAACAAAAAAACCTGACCCCCGACGAAACGCCAGGTAATCAGGTTTTGCCTGCCGCAGCAGTTGCAATCCAACGCCAGCACTGTAACAACTTCTGCTAGGCGCTCAACCTGACAAGTGAAAAAACGTGATTAAGATCGCGACTATCAGAAGGTCACGACGGTTTTCCACTCCACCACCCACGCGTCCTGGGTCTGCGCAACGCCGCCCGGACGGTGCCAGTACTGCAGGCCCGGCTGCAGCTCCAGCCAGGAGACCGGACGGAAGCGATAATAGAGTTCGCCGTTCAGCGAGTGGCCGGCCACCGGCTGCCAGGCCGGATCGTTATAGTCGGCGGCGCCGCTGAGCTGGTTCATATAGCGCTGATTGCGCGCGTAGTGGCTGCTCATGTCGATCCACGTCAGGCCGAAGCCGATCCAGTCCTCCGGACGGGCGTCAAACAGCCCGCGGTAGCGCATCGAGGCGGCGACGGCGGAGTGGATATAGTTGCTGCGCTGGTCGCTGAGGCTGCCGCTCAGCGAGACGCTCATTCCCCGCAGCGGATCGTCGGCGTGGCGGGTAATCTGCTGGTTCAGGCCGGCGTACATAAACCAGGTGCTGTCGTGCTCGGCGTAGCCCTGCGGGTCCGTCGCCCCGGCGCCGCCGGATTTGCCGCTGTAAAGGTCGCTTTGCGGCGCGTTAGTCCAGACCACGCCGAGGTTATAGGCTCCCGGCAGGCCATTCATCAGCGGACGGGTTTCGATCTCCATCGGCAGTAAAATGCCTTTGCTACCCTTCGTCGACCAGCTCCAGGCATGGCTGCGCGAGGCGGCCTGCGGGTTTTGCTCCATCACCCCGCCTTTGAGGGTCACCGTCGGCGTCAGCTTGTACTCCAGGGTGGTGCCCCAGGTGTGGATGTTCCAGTTATTCCAGGTCAGCGAGTTGGCCGATTTGCCGCCGCACTGGGTCAGCAACTGGAAATCGCAGGGAATGATCTGGTCGAAGGTTTGCACCTTGTTCATCATGCCGATGCGCCAGGTCAGGCGACGGTCGTCAAAGCTGCGGGCGAAGGTCAGCCAGCCGAGACGGGTGATCGACCCGCCGCCCCAGCTCTCCTGCGACAGATCGTTGAAGCTGACCCGCGGATCCTGCAGCCGTTTCGTGGTGAGGTTATCATCGTGGTTGCGGTTGACGATGTTGCCCTCGAGACGGGCGTCCGGTATGCCGGTCCAGCGCTCCAGATCCTGGGTAAAGGTCAACGACACCTGGTCAATATAGGCCAGATGTTTATCATGGTTATAACCGCCGCCGGCGTTGTAGGCCATCTCGTTAAGATAGCCGAGATTATAATGAAAGCCGTTCTCTTCAAGGATTGGACGAATGCCCAGCATATCGCCCAGCAGCCCTGGCTGTCCGGCTTCAAACCCCAGCACGCTGCCGTTCCACGCCGGGGTTTGCGCCGCGTTCACGACGGGCGCCATCGCCGCCAGCGCCGCGCCGATAAAAAGCTGATTTATTTTTTTGTTATACATTGTGATCTCCACCGTGACTGAATAAAAACAAAGGGGATCCCCAGGCTATTTATTTACCTGTTTTCTTTTTTAAAAAATGAATGGCAGGGGCCTCCTTCGGTAATAAAACCGCGACCGCGCCAGAGAAAAGATGAATGACAATCTCTTGTTTTACGTCATCATTTACCCACCGTTAAATTTTGGCCAAAAAAAAACCTAAGCACTTGCCGCCACGAATGACGGAAGTGCTTAGGTTTTGCCTGCGTTCAGTAGCAATCCTGAATTGATTGACCGCACAATATCACTTTATTTCACTCATGCCTATCATCAATAGGCAGGCAAGTAATAATATGTGAAGCGAATAACAATATGGCGCTTAATAGCGGGCGATCGCCGCCGCTATTTCAGCAGAGGTTTGCAGGGCGCGAATTTCATTAAACAGCGTCAGCGCCTCAGTATATTCCTTGCGTAAATAGCCCAGCCACTGTTTAATTCTCGCCACATGATACAGGCCGGTATCGCCCTGCTTTTCCAGACGGGTATATTTTTGCAACAGCTGAACCACCTGCGGCCACGGCATGCGCGGTTCGTTGTATTTGATCACCCGGCTGAGGTTCGGTACGTTGAGCGCCCCGCGGCCAATCATCACCGAATCGCAGCCGGTGACGGCCATACAGTCCTGAGCGCTTTGCCAGTCCCAGATTTCGCCGTTGGCGACTACCGGAATGGTCAGGCGCCGGCGGATCTCGCCGATGGCCTGCCAGTTGATGCGCTCCGCTTTGTAGCCATCTTCTTTGGTGCGGCCGTGGACCACCAGCTCGCTGGCCCCCGCCTGCTGCACCGCGTCGGCGATTTCAAAGCGCCGTTCGCCGCTGTCCCAGCCGAGACGAACTTTCACCGTCACCGGCAGATGCCCGGGCACCGCCTCGCGCATCGCCTTCGCGCCGCGATAGATAAGCTCCGGATCTTTCAGCAGCGTCGCCCCGCCGCCGCTGCCGTTCACCAGCTTCGACGGACAGCCGCAGTTTAAATCGACGCCCCACGAGCCCAGCGCCACCGCGCGGGCGGCGTTTTCCGCCAGCCACTCGGGATATTGTCCCAGCAGCTGGACGCGCACGCGGGTACCGGACGGGGTGCGGCTTTGATGATGCAGTTCCGGGCACAGCCTGTAGAATGATTTAACCGGCAGCAGTTGATCCACCACCCGCAGAAACTCGGTGATGCACAGATCGTAATCGTTCACTTCGGTCAGCAGCTCGCGCACCAGCGAATCGAGCACGCCTTCCATCGGCGCCAGTAGTACACGCATATCGTTACCCGGAAAAAAAAGAGGCGCTATGGTAGCGCCTCCGGGCGTTGGTTGAAAGTGCTCAATGCGTCCCGCCTGTCGTACGCCATTCCCCATTCGGCGAATGCAGCAAAGCGAGGAGATAATCTCTATGCTTTACAGGAGTCTGCGGCGTCTCATACCGCCTTCATTTGCCGCTTCTCTTCCAAAAAGGTAGCGTGGGACCCGATATACCCAAAGCTGCGAGCTGTCAGGTCCTGCCGGGAGAGGCTATTGTTCCCGTACGCTATCAGCGCTATGCATAGAATTCATGATGTGATCGGTAGCACATTTTAGGGATTAATTGTATGATGAATGCACTTCATCAAGGGTTATTACCATGAGTAAATCGCTGACTATTATCTGGCACTACCTGCGGGCTTTCGTCCTGATTTACGCCTGCTTATATGCCGGAATATTTATCGCCGGGCTGCTGCCCATCACCATCCCCGGCAGCATCATCGGCATGCTGATCCTCTTCGTGCTGCTGGCGCTGCAAATTATGCCGCCGCAGTGGGTCAACCCCGGCTGCAATATCCTGATCCGCTATATGGCGCTGCTGTTCGTGCCGATCGGCGTCGGCGTGATGCAGTACTGGGATCTGCTGCGCGCCCAGCTGGGGCCGGTCGTCATCTCCTGCGCCATCAGCACGCTGGTGGTGTTTGTGGTGGTGAGCTGGAGCTCACATCTGGTGCATGGCGAACGCAAAGTGATTGGGCAAAAGGAAAAGAAAAATGATGCATGAAATCTGGTGGTCGCTGCCGCTAACCCTGATCGTCTTTTTCCTCGCCCGCAAACTGGCGGCCCGCTTTAAGTTCCCGCTACTCAACCCGCTGCTGGTGGCGATGGTAGTGATAATCCCGTTTCTGCTGCTGACCGGGATCTCCTATGAGCGTTACTTTGCCGGCAGCAAGATCCTGAACGATCTGCTGCAGCCAGCGGTGGTCGCGCTGGCTTTCCCGCTGTATGAACAGCTGCACCAGATCCGCGCGCGCTGGAAATCGATCATCACCATCTGCTTTATCGGCAGCTGCGTGGCGATGATCACTGGCACCACCGTGGCCCTGCTGATGGGCGCCACACCGCAGATCGCCGCCTCTGTTCTGCCCAAATCGGTGACCACGCCGATTGCCATGGCGGTGAGCGGCAGTATCGGCGGCATCCCGGCCATCAGCGCCGTGTGCGTGATTTTTGTCGGCATCCTTGGCGCGGTATTCGGCCATACCCTGCTCAACCTGATGCGTATTCGCACTAAAGCGTCGCGCGGCCTGTCGATGGGCACCGCCTCGCACGCCCTCGGTACCGCCCGCTGTGCGGAACTGGACTATCAGGAAGGGGCGTTCAGCTCGCTGGCGCTGGTGCTGTGCGGGATCATCACTTCGTTGATGGCGCCGTTTTTGTTCCCGCTGATCCTTGCGGTAGTGGGATGAAATGTGATTCAAATCACATTTATCAATGCAACAATGAAAAGTTGCATTAGCAATGAGACGTAAATCACATTTGAAACCCCTTGACGCCCGTACACTGGTTTCCCATTACACTGTTATGAGGCAACGCTATGCACTCACGTTTTCAAGCTGCTTTGACGACTCTGGCAGCAGACCTGCAGGCGGCCATCGCCCCGATGCTCGCCGACCCGCACTTCCCGGCGCTGCTCGAAGCCGATCAGGTGGCGATGCTGCAACAGGCGACAGGTCTGGACGAAGACGCGCTGGCCTTTGCGCTACTGCCGCTGGCCGCCGCCTGCGCGCGCGCCGACCTTTCCCACTTTAACGTCGGGGCTATCGCCCGCGGCGTCAGCGGCCGCTGGTACTTTGGCGGCAACATGGAGTTTCTCGGCGCCACCATGCAGCAGACCGTCCATGCGGAGCAGAGCGCCATTAGCCACGCCTGGCTGCGCGGTGAAACCTCACTGCGCGCTATCACGGTGAACTACACGCCGTGCGGCCATTGCCGTCAGTTTATGAACGAACTGAACAGCGGACTGGCGCTGCGCATTCATCTGCCCGGTCGCGAAGCCCATGCGCTGCAGCACTATCTGCCGGATGCCTTCGGCCCGAAAGACCTTGAGATCAAAACCCTGCTGATGGACCACCAGAACCACGGCTTCCCGGTCAGCGGCGATGCCCTGTCTCAGGCGGCGATTGAGGCCGCTAACCGCTGCCACGCGCCGTACAGCCACTCGCCTTCCGGCGTAGCGCTGGAGCTGAAAGATGGTACCCTTTTCAGCGGCAGCTATGCGGAAAACGCGGCGTTCAACCCGACGCTGCCGCCGCTGCAGGGGGCGCTGAATCTCCTCAGCCTCAACGGCTATGATTATCCGGACATCCAGCGGGCGATCCTGGCGGAGAAAGCCGATGCGGCGCTGATTCAGTGGGACGCCACCGTCGCCACCCTGAAGGCGCTGGGCTGCCACAATATCGAGCGCGTGCTGTTAGGTTAATCAGCCTGCGCGCCTGAGCAGATGGCCGGATGAGGGTGTCGTCTAATCCGGCCGACCTTTTATGCCGTTATGTTGTCGGGTGGCGCTCCGCTTACCCGACCTACCGTTCGCGCCATTGCGAGCTGAAGATCGCTATGGCTGCTGAAACTGCCGACCTGACGGCCTCAAAGTCGCTGAGACGTTCCCGGAGGACCGGAGAACAGGTTGCGGCTACGCCTTGCCCGGTCTGGGATCGGCGATCGGCTCATATTGCTGAAAATCCCCGCAATTAAACGCGGGTTTCTTGCGCTTACCCGGCGGGTAAAGTAGCCTGAAGACTCCGTTGTCTATTATTGAGCCAAGTTCATGTTAAAGCGTGTGTTCTACAGCCTGTTAGTCCTGCTCGGCCTGCTGCTGTTGACCGTGCTGGGTCTTGACCGCTGGATGAGCTGGAAAACCGCGCCCTATATCTATGACGAGCTGCAGGACCTCCCCTACCGCCAGGTCGGCGTGGTGCTGGGCACCGCTAAATACTACCGCACCGGGGTGATCAATCAGTATTACCGCTACCGCATCCAGGGCGCGCTCAACGCCTACAACAGCGGCAAGGTCAACTATCTGCTGCTGAGCGGGGATAACGCCCTGCAAAGCTACAATGAACCGATGACTATGCGCCGGGACCTGATTAAAGGCGGCGTCGATCCGGCGGATATCGTGCTGGACTATGCCGGTTTCCGCACGCTCGACTCGATCGTCCGCACCCGCAAAGTGTTCGACACCAACGACTTCATTATCATCACCCAACGCTTCCACTGCGAACGGGCGCTGTTTATCGCCCTGCATATGGGGATCCAGGCTCAGTGCTACGCGGTGCCGTCGCCGAAGGATATGTGGAGCGTGCGGCTGCGCGAATTCGGCGCCCGCTTCGGCGCGCTGGCGGACCTCTACATCTTCAAACGGGAACCGCGCTTCCTCGGTCCTTTAATCCCGATTCCGGCGCAGCAGCACGACGTGCCGGATGACGCCCAGTCCTACCCGGCGGTCACCCCGGAGCAGCTACTGGAGCTGCAGAAAGAAAAGTAGCCTCCATCAACGCATCCGTTTCAGGTATAAAAAAACCCGCGCCAGGCGCGGGTTTTTACTCAGGCAAAAATTACTTCTTACGGGCGTATTTCAGGGAATCCAGCGCCACGGCGAAAATAATGATCGCCCCCTTAATGATGTACTGCCAGTAAGGGTTAACGCCGATATAGGTCAGGCCGTAGTTGATCACGGTGAAGATAATCACCCCGGTCACCACGCCGAATACGGTCCCTACCCCGCCGCTGAACGATACGCCGCCCACCACGCAGGCGGCGATGGCGTCCAGTTCGTACATAAAGCCGAGGTTATTGGTCGCCGAGCCGATACGACCAGCTTCCAGCAGGCCGCCGAAGGCGTAGAACACGCCGGAGAGGGCGTAGATCATCAGCAGGTTCAACGCTACGTTGACCCCGGAGACCTTCGCCGCTTCCGGGTTACCGCCGATAGCGAAGATGTTTTTGCCAAAGCGCGTCTTGTTCCACAGGATCCAGACAAAGAAGACGGCAATCAGCGCGTAGAAGGTGATGTAGGACAGGCGGAACGAGCCCAGCGCCACAAAACCCTGCGCGAAATGGGAGAAATGGCTGTCGAAGCCGGAGATCGGCGACGCGCCCACGAAGTCGTAGTACAGCGAGTTAATGCCGTAGACGATGATCATGGTCCCAAGGGTGGTAATAAACGGCGTCACGTTCAGATAGGCAATGACGATCCCGTTAATCAGGCCGATGACCGCCCCGATGGCGCATACCAGCAGGATGACCAGCGGGATCGGCATGGTCGCCATATCCGGGAACACTTTGTTGGCATTATCCACCGCCTGCAGCATGGTCGCGGCAATCACCGCCGCCAGTCCCACCTGACGGCCGGCGGAGAGGTCGGTGCCCTGCGTGACGATCAGTCCGGCCACCCCGAGGGCAATAATAATACGCACCGAGGACTGGGTCAGAATATTACTCAGGTTCAGCAGACTTAAAAATGTCGGATCCTGGAAAATAATAATGGCCAACAGGACCAGAAGGACGACATATATCCCACCCTCTTTCAGGTAAGTGAGAAAACTCTTTTTATTTAACGCACTCATGTGAAGCCCCTGATCTTAAAGGTGCAATGACGCAAGACGCAGTATTTCGTTTTGCGTGGTGGTTTTAGTCTCAACAATGCCCGCGACCAGGCCGTTGCTCATCACCAGAATGCGGTCGGTAATCCCCAGCAGTTCCGGCATTTCGGAGGAAATAATAATGATCCCTTTATCTTTTTTAGCCAGCTCGGCAATCAGCTGATAGATCTCGAATTTGGCGCCGACGTCGATACCGCGCGTCGGCTCGTCCAGCATCAGGATCTCCGGCTGGGTCAGCAGCCAGCGGCCAATAATGACCTTTTGCTGGTTACCACCGGAAAGCGAACCAATCTGCGTATGCTGGCCGGGGGTTTTAACGCGCATAGAGTCAATGACCCATTGGGTATCGCTCTTCATCCGCGAGTTATCCAGCAAGCCGACGCTGTTTTTATATTTCTTAATATTGGAGATCAGCGAGTTAAAACCGATATCCAGATAGGCGTAAATCCCGGTGGAGCGCCGCTCCTCGGTCACCAGCGCAAAACCGTGGTTAATCGCCTCATTGGCGCTGTGGTTGTTGATCTTCTTCCCGTGCAGGGTGATGGTGCCGCTGGCCTTCTCACGGATCCCGAACAGGGTCTCCACGATGTCGGTACGCTTCGCGCCCACCAGACCGGCGATACCGAGAATTTCGCCCTTATGCAGATCGAAGGAGACATCGCGAATGGACGGCTGGCGCAGGGAGGTGAGATTGCGCACCTGGAGGATCACTTCTCCCGGGGTGTTTTCTCGATCCGGAAAGCGCTGGTTGAGCGAACGCCCGACCATCATGGCGATGATCTTGTCCATATCCAGCCCTTCCAGCGGCTGGGTGGCGATCCACTGGCCGTCGCGAAGGATGGTAATTTCATCGCACAGCTGGAAAATCTCTTCCATTTTGTGCGAGATATAGACGATACCGCAGCCGCGATCTTTCAGCTTGCGGATGATCTTAAACAGATGGTTGACCTCTTTTTCCGTCAGCGACGACGTCGGCTCGTCCATGATGACGATTTTGGCGTCATAGGAAAACGCCTTGGCGATCTCAATCATCTGCATCTGGGATACCGATAAGGTACCGACGCGGGCGCGCGGGTCGATATCAATATCCAGCTCATCAAATATGGCCTTGGTGTCCCGGTACATTTTGTCCTGATCGACAAACATACCTTTAGTGGGATAACGCCCGAGCCACATGTTGTCCATGACCGAACGCTGTAAGACCAGGTTTAATTCCTGATGTACCATCGAAATACCGTTTTCCAGGGCTTCTTTCGCCGAATGGAAATCGATCTCTTTTCCCTGAAAAAGAATGCTGCCGGAATCTTTTTGATAGATCCCAAAAAGGCATTTTAATAATGTCGATTTACCGGCGCCGTTCTCACCCATTAACGCATGAATGGAGTGCGGACGAACCTTCAGGTTGACATTATCAAGAGCCTTGACGCCAGGAAACGATTTGTTGATGTTGGTCATTTCCAACAAATATTCGCCTGACCGTTCGCTATTATTGCTGACCATAGTTATACCTGGCTGCGTTCATGCACGCCCCGTCCGGCGCAATAACGCCAGCAGGAGTCTGGTTCTGTATCAGGAATAATCGGGCGTGGATAACCCACGCCCGCAACTCACATCACGATTATTTGCCGGTAAACTGGCTCAGGTTGTCTTTATCGACGCCCACATAGGGGACGCGAACAATCTTGTTGTCAATTTTCCAGTTGGTGCCTGCCGCAGCGTCTTTCCCGTCGGCCAGGTTTTTCGCCAGATCGAAGGTCGCTTTCGCCTGGTTGTTAGCATCGTTCAGCACGGTACCGGCCATCGCGCCGGATTTCACCAGCGCCAGGGCTTCCGGCAGCGCATCCACGCCGAACACCGGAATGCTGCTCTTGTTGTGCGCTTTCAGCGCTTCAACCGCGCCCATCGCCATGGCGTCGTTGTTAGCGATCACCACTTCAATCTTGTTCGCATTCGGGCCGGAGAGCCAGGCGTCCATTTTGTCTTTCGCCTGGGCGGTATCCCACATGGCGGTGTCCATCTGCAGCTGCTGGGTCTTCAGGCCTTTATCATTCAGCTCTTTGATAACGTAGGTGGTACGCGCTTCCGCATCCGGATGGCCCGGCTCGCCTTTCAGCAGGACGTACTGGATCTGGCCGTCTTTATTCAGATCCCAGTTCGGGTTGGCTTTCCAGTGCTTGGCGATCAGATCGCCCTGAATAATCCCGGACTCTTTCGAGTCGGTACCGACGTAATAAGCTTTGTCATAGCTATCCAGCGCTTTACGGGAAGGCTCTTTGTTGAAGAACACCACCGGAATGTTCTGCCCGCGCGCTTTTTCGATGACCGTTCCCGCCGCAGCCGGGTCAACCAGGTTGATCGCCAGGGCTTTCACGCCTTTCGCCAGCAGCACGTCAATCTGATCGTTTTGTTTCGACTGGTCGTTCTGCGAGTCATTCATCAGCAGCTGGACGTCAGGCGCGGATTTGCCATCTTTTTCAATCGCCTTACGCACCACCGACATAAAGTTGTCGTCATATTTATAAATCGTCACGCCGATACGGGTATCTGCTGCGTGTGCTGCGGCGCCAAATAACAGACCAGCCATTACAGCAGAGAGGGTAAACACCTTCTTATTCATGGAATCTCCGGTTTTATTATGCAGGGTCATTTTTGTGAAAAAGTGCGGGCGGGATTTGTTGCATTAGTGTTACCGCACAACGCATTTCACGACGAAAATTCGGTCTTCCGTGTTGGGTAACGCTCCAGAAAAATACGACTCTAATACTCGTTTAACGCCTTGTTCCTACTGAAGAAAGTGAGGATTCCCCATCACCTCGCGGTTCAGACTGGTAAACGCTGCCATCATAATCAGGTGAATGTTAATATACTGTGAATTTACTCACAAATTGAAAGCGGTTACATCCCGCCGCCGCTTCAGTTAGTGATCGGCCCCACAGTTTGCCGCTGGGCAACGGAGTGACGGCGCACCAGGGTGGGCATAAAGCAGTGCGTCGCCTCGCGATCCAGCTTGCCGGCCGCCCCCAGCAGCGCCAGCTCAGTGGCCAGCTTCGCCATCGACATTACCGGATAGCGCACGGTGGTCAGCTGAGGATCGGTGTAACGGGAAATAGGAATATCATCAAAGCCAATCAGCGACAGATGCTGCGGCACGACAATGCCGTTGTCCTTCAGCGTGGTCAGCGCGCCGGCCGCCATGCTGTCGTTATAGGCGAACACCGCAGTGAGGCCGAGATTCCGCCCCAGCAGTTCGACCATCGCCGCTTCGCCGCCCTGCATGTCCGGGGAGCCGGACCCGACCCAGCTGTCCGGGGCGATGATGCCCTGCTCCTGCAGCGCTTTGCTCCACCCTTCCCGGCGCATATCGTCGTCTTCAATGCCGTGATTGGAGGAGAGATAACCGATGCGCTGGTGGCCGTGATTGAGCAGCATGCGGGTAGCCATCAGCGCGCCGCTAACGTTGTCGAGGCCGACGCAGCGATGGGCAAAGCCCGGCACGATGCGGTTGATCAGCACCATCCCCGGGATATGTTGCATAAAGTCGCTCAGTTCAGCATCGCTGAGCGCTTTAGAATGGACGATCAGCGCCGAGCAGCGCTGGCGGATCAGCACCTCGATGGCATGGCGCTCTTTTTCCGCCTCGTGATAGCTGTTGCCGATCAGCACATACTTATGATGCTGCTGGGCGACGGTATCCACCGCTTTCACCAGCGCGCCGAAGAAGGCATCGGAGACGTCCATCACCACCACGCCGATGGTATCGCTGACCTGGGTGGCCAGCGCCTGGGCGTTGGCGTTGGGCCGGTAGCCCAGCTGGGTCACCGCTTTCATCACCACGTCGCGCGTATCCGGACTCACCAGCGCGCTATTGTTCAGCACCCGCGACACGGTGGCCACGGATACGCCCGCCTGGCGGGCGACATCACGAATGGTGATCATACTCAGCGACCTTAAGAGAATTACAGCACGTCACATTCACCTCCTGTGCTCAGCAAGGAGGCTATTCTGGCAGCGACCCGCGGTCCGCTACGTGAGTGAGGTCACACGGCTGGAAACGTTTACATCCGTTTTGTTAATGATTGTGATCGAGATCGTTATCTGGATGTGTCTTTCAATGATGTCCCTGACGCACGCAGGGTTAACTGACGCCACAGCCATTCCACCGGCCCCTGGCGGAAGCGGCGCAGCCAGAGTGATGATACGAGGAGGTTGACGGCCCAGATGGGGGGAACAAAGGCCAGCAGCTGCAGACGATCGAAGCGCATAAACAGCCCGAGATGATAAAACAGGGTGGTGCAGATCAGGGTCTGCAGCAGGTAGTTGCTCAGCGCCATGCGTCCGACGCAGGCGATAGCCCCCACCAGGCGGAAACGGCAGAGCTGCGGCCAGTAGCCCCAGGCCAGCGAGGCATAGCCGATAGCCTGCAGCGGGGCACTCAGTTCACGCGGCGCCTGCAGTAAGAACGCGCACCAGCGATAGTCCCAGGCCAGATACCATTGGGCGACAATAGCCGGCACATTCACCGCCATCCCGGCTAGCACCAGCAGCGCGCCGGTGCGCCGATAGTGACGCTGGCTGAACTGCCCTTTCAGCCAGCCGCTGCGCATCAGCGCCGCGCCTATCAGCATCATCCCCGCCAGCTGCCAGCCATACTGCGCGCCGAGCGCCAACAGATTGTCCGACAGCATATCCGCCCGGTTGCTGACCGCCTCCATGCCGCCGTGCAGCTTCCAGTACTGCTCATACTGCAGATTGGCCGCGTCCGGTACCCAGGAGCGATTCGCGGCCGTCCCCGAGATAATCCCCAGCAGGACCAGCACCGCAATACCGGTGAGGTAGAGCACCACCCCGGTGTTAAACAGCGATTTAACATGCTGCGCCTCGCGCACCATGCGCCAGCTCACCAGCCCCACCAGGGCGTAAGCCAACAGAATATCGCCATCCCAGAAGAAGAGACCGTGAATGAAACCAAGCAGCGCCAGCAGGGTCAGCCGCGACTGGATCCAGCGTTTGCCGCGGGGGAGCAGGAGCTGCAGACCGGCGCCAAACAGCAGCGCGAACAGGGTAAGAAACTTCACCTGCGCCAGCAGGTCAAGGATCGCCCAGGTCCAGGCGTCGCTGAGGGTCGCGTTTCCTGACCAGGCCGGATTGAGGTAAGCGGCCTTCGGCAAGCCGAAGGCGCTGATATTGAGAAGCAGGATACCGAGGATGGCGACGCCGCGGACAAAGTCCAGCGTGACATTTCTCTCCATGTACCCTGCTCCGTTTTAGTTGTGGTGACGTACTGCGCGCAGGAATTCCTGGCGGGTATTCTGGCTGGATTTGAACAGGC
Organism: Klebsiella sp. JB_Kp004; assembly: GCF_040065795.1. Lineage (NCBI taxonomy): Bacteria > Pseudomonadati > Pseudomonadota > Gammaproteobacteria > Enterobacterales > Enterobacteriaceae > Klebsiella > Klebsiella sp. JB_Kp004. The sequence continues at coordinate 22,260 of NZ_JBEAKW010000014.1, forward strand.
CACCGAGGGAGGTGGTGGTAGTGGCGCTGGTCGCGTCGCGGATGCCGCGCGCTTTCACGCAGTAATGCACCGCGTCAATGGATACCGCCACGTTGCTGGTGCCGAGCAGCGTCTGCAGCGCGATCAGGATCTGCTGCGTCAGACGCTCCTGGACCTGCGGGCGCTGGGCGAAGAACTGCACGATGCGGTTGATTTTCGACAGGCCGATCACCGAATCTTTCGGGATATAGGCTACCGTCGCTTTACCATCGATGGTGACAAAGTGGTGTTCGCAGGTGCTGGTCAGGGTGATATCGCGCACGGTGACCATTTCATCGACCTTCATTTTGTTTTCAATGACGGTGATTTTCGGGAAACGGGAGTAATCCAGTCCGGAGAAGATCTCATCGACATACATTTTGGCGATGCGATGCGGGGTCTCCATCAGACTGTCATCACTCAGATCCAGATTCAGCAGTTGCATAATCTCGGTCATATGACCGGTAATCAAACGCTTGCGTGTTTCGTTATCAATTTCTTGTACTGGCGCACGCATCGGCGTCTCCAGCCCACGAGCGACCAGCGCTTCATGAACGAGGACGGCTTCTTTACTCAGTGATGACATTTGGGTTTCTCCTGCAGGTGTGGCGCTCTTTGCTTTTTCTGGGGGCAAAGTTTGTATTCATTGTGCGTGAGGTGGCGCACAGAATCCAGTAGCCGTAACGATAATTATTGAAATTGGCGCTGCCTTTTATTAAGGCGCGAAGCCACGCCTCAGGCGCGACGCCAAATCCCTATCGCCGAATCCGGAATGATCCAACCGCTGTACGCATCCATAAGCGCCATCGCTACACCGGCATGTTGGCTATAAGTTGCATTAATGATGCAGTAAGTTCTCAAAAGGAGAAAGTGAAAGTTGCTCACCGGCTAATGAAATATCTGTATTATGAACGTTTACGCGCACATCCCTTCCGAGGAGCCTTGCATGGAACTGCTTGAAGAGCATCGCTGTTTTGACGGCCGGCAACAACGCTGGCGTCATCACTCCCCTGTCCTGAACTGCGCCATGACGTTCAGCATTTTTTTACCGCCTGAGCGTGAAACGCCGCCGCCGGTGCTGTACTGGCTGTCCGGGCTGACCTGTAACGATGAAAACTTTACCACCAAGGCGGGCGCTCAGCGCATTGCCGCCGCGCTGGGCATCGCGCTGGTGATGCCGGATACCAGCCCGCGCGGTGACGAGGTGGCCAACGATGACGGTTACGATCTGGGGCAAGGCGCTGGCTTCTACCTGAACGCCACCGAGGCGCCGTGGGCGGCGCACTACCGGATGTACGATTACCTGCGCGACGAACTGCCCGCGCTTATCCGCAGCGAGTTTACCGTCGGCGAGCGCTGCGCCATCAGCGGCCACTCGATGGGCGGTCACGGCGCGCTTATCATGGCGCTCACCAATCCCGGCCGCTACGCCAGCGTCTCCGCCTTCGCGCCAATCGTCAATCCCTCCCAGGTGCCGTGGGGCAAGAAAGCGTTTACCGCCTATCTCGGCGCCGATGAATCGACATGGCGCGCCTGGGACAGCTGCGCCCTGATGCAGGCCAGCCAGCCGGCGGACGCGGTGCCGACGCTTATCGATCAGGGCGATAACGATCCGTTCCTCGCCGGACAGCTGCAGCCCGCGGTGCTGGCGGAGGTCGCGCGGCAGAAGGCCTGGCCGTTAACGCTGCGCATCCAGCCCGGTTACGATCATAGCTACTACTTTATTGCCTCGTTTATCGAAGACCATCTGCGTTTCCACGCGCAGCATCTCTTTAACTAAACGCAACCTGCGCCGCGACTCCACGTCGCGGCGCAGGCCATCGTTAAGCGCCAACGATCAGAAGCGATAATCCACGGCCATAAAGTAGCGACGGCCCTCTTCGGTATAGCTGTAGTCGTCCCGGTTGAGATCTTTATCGCCCACGTTCTGCACCCCGGAGCGCAGTTTCACGTTTTTGGTGACCTGCCACGCCGCGCCGACGTCAAACAGGGTATAGCCGCCCGGCGTTTTGCCGGTGGCGCTCACCGCGCGCTGCTGGCCGGTATAGTTGGCCGTCACGTAGAAGGACCAGTCGTCCAGCGGTTTCCAGTCAAGCGTGCCGTTGGCGGTATGGAACGGCAGCGTCTGCAGCGGTTTATCGCCGCCGTTGCTCAGATCGCGACCATCGTTGTAGGTGTAGTTCACCGTCAGCTTCCACTCATCGCCGAACGGGATCTTCACCTCGGTCTCCACCCCTTTGATGCGCGCTTTGTTGACGTTGAAATAGCGGAAGATCGGCACGCGCTTACCGTTGACGGTTTTCCAGCCGACAAAGTTCGGGTAGCCCGGCGCTTCGCTGGCGCTGGAGGTGCGCAGAACATCAATCATATCGTCGACATTGTTCTGGAAGGTGGTGATGCTGCCTTCAACATCCTGCAGCCAGCCCTCTTCCCCACGATAGTAGAGACCAAGCTCGAAGCTTTCGCTGGTTTCCGGCTTCAGATCAGGGTTACCGATGATGCTGCACGAGCCGCGGCAGGAGTTGGTGGTCCAGTCGGGGTTAAGCTGCAGTAGCGACGGGGCTTTAAACGCCGTCGCCCAGCCGCCTTTGACGGTGACGGTATCGGTGGCGTTATACACCAGATAGGCGCGCGGGCTCCAGTGATCGCCATAGGTCTGATGGTCGTCCATACGAATGCCGGTGGTCAGCGCCAGCGGCTCGATGATGCGCCATTCGTCTTCAATAAACAGGGCGTACTGGCTGGCTGAGGTCGACTGGCCGCCGCTGCTCAGGTTGACCGGATCTTTCAGCTTGTCGTGGCGCCATTCGCCGCCGAAGGTCACCAGCTGGTTAATCATGTCCAGCGGCAGGACATACTTGCCGTCGATGGCATTGCTTTCGGAGGTGATGGTGCCGTTCTGCCCTGGATTTTTATTATCCACCTTTTCGCCGTAGAACTTGAGCTCGCTGTTGCCCATCTCCCAGCGTCCGTTATGGCTCAGGGAGTAGTTCTCACGCTCAAGGCGGTTGCGGTCAAGGGAATCGGAGTCGCGATCCTGGCGGTCAAAGCCATAGCCCGCGGTGAAATCGTGGTTGTCGCTCGGCGTCCAGGCGAATTCAACATTGCCATCGCGGCTTGTGAAGCCCTCGATGCGCGGCGTTTCGCCGGTGGCATTGCTGGAAGACTGCGGATCGTCCTTGGCGCGCTTCGCCAGGCTGCCGTAGGCCTTCATCCCGAGCACGCCGTCGATCAGCGGGCCGCTGGTGAAGAACTGGCCGTTCCAGGTATCGCCACGGTCGCGGTGTTCCTGAATGGTGGTATCGGCGCTCAGCGTCCCGGTCCATTTCTGGCCGATTTTTTTGGTAATAATGTTGACCACGCCGCCGAGCGCATCGGAGCCGTACAGGGAGGACATCGGGCCGCGCACCACCTCGATACGTTCGATGGCATCCACCGGGATCCAGTTCAGGTCGAAGTCATTGTGGCGGAAGACGGCGTTCCGGGAGTTGACGCGTTTCCCGTCGACAAGGATCAGGGTATAGCTGCTGCTCAGACCGCGAATGCTGACGCCCTTGCGGTTATCCCCTTCGTTGGTGAGCTGGACCCCGGGCACATCGCGCAGTACGTCTTTCAGGTTCTGCACCGGCTTGCGCTGCAAATCCTGCTGGGTGATGACGCTGATGCTCGCCGGCGCGTCTTTGACGCTCTGTTCAGTGGCCGAGGCGGTCACCACCAGCGTTTCTTCATTCACATCGGCCAGGGCCGGAAACGCCAACGATACGACGGACGCAGACAATCCCGCCCGGATAAAAGGGTTTAACCTGAACATTCCAAATCTCCATGAGGTGTACAACCAAACAAACAAAAAGGTGCTGCTCACACGCGCTGGCGGCCTGCCGCTCTGTCGGCGGTAGACTCGCGCTGTTTTCTCGTCGATGTGGCTGGTCGCCCGATGTCAGTCTGTACACATAGCAGAGACGGGGGGAGTGGCTTCATCCGTAATGGTCGAAAATGATAAAGATAATGATTTCTATTATCAATCTAATTATGAAGAATTGTGTCAGGCTGTAACCGTGTGGACATAAAAAAAGCCCTCTTTTCAGAGGGCTTCCGGATGATGCAAACCTGTTTTCGTTATTGTACCCATATGTCTGCCGGGTGGCGGCTTTCGCCTTACCCGGCCTACGAAAAATTGCAATCTCAAACAGTTATGCAAATATCTGTAGGCCCGCGCAAGCGCAGCGCCGCCGGGCAATTCCTGAAGATT
>NZ_JBEAKW010000015.1:0-26146 GCF_040065795.1 Klebsiella sp. JB_Kp004
CTGTTTGTGTGAAGTGATTCACATCTGCCGTGTCAGTGGGAGCGCATTATAGGGATCCCATTTTTTTGCACAAGCCTTTTTTCGATCTTTTTTTCTGAATGGTGATTTTTCACCCTTTTCGCCGTGTAATTGCGCGATTTGCTCAATTTTCACCGTATTCAGGGGTTGCAGAGCGAGATAAAAGCCACCAAAGTCTTCTTACGCTCCCGTATTTTTGAGGTCAACATGTCTGCTCACCTGCGTCCCTATAAAACATTTTTCCCGCAAATCGGTCTTCGCGTCATGATTGACGCATCCAGCGTCGTCATCGGTGATGTCAGAATTGCCGATGACGTCAGCGTCTGGCCTCTGGTCGCCATTCGCGGCGACGTCAATTTCGTGTCGATAGGTCAACGTAGCAATATTCAGGACGGCAGCGTTCTACACGTGACCCATAGATCCTCTTACAAGCCTGAGGGAAATCCACTGATCATTGGAGAGGATGTGACGGTTGGTCACAAAGTGATGCTGCACGGCTGCACTATCGGCAACCGCGTGCTGGTTGGTATGGGTTCGATCTTGTTAGATGGTGTCGTGGTTGGTGATGACGTCATGATTGGCGCGGGAAGTCTGGTGCCGCAGAATAAACAGCTTGAAAGCGGCTTCCTTTACTTTGGCAATCCGGTCAAACAGATCCGCCCCCTGACAGAGGCGGAGCGGGAAGGCCTAAAATATTCAGCAAATAACTATGTGAAATGGAAAGATGAATATCTGGATCAGGAGAGCCAGACCCAACCCTGAGCATCCTCCTGATTATCGCGGATCAATGCCTCAGCCTCTTCCTCAAGATCCCAACGATGTTCCCGGAATGCGGCCAGCCACTGCGCTGGCCCCTCTGCGCCAAAACGCTGCTGCAGGATCTGCCCTGAAATTACGCAGGTTAATTGCATCCCATTCACCAGCGCGGGAAAAACCACGCCCTGCCGTTCGGCATCCCATGATTCCCGATCGGGAAACTGAATCGCCTGATTCATGCATTCAGTTCCTGTTGCAGCTTTTCTATAACCGGGGTGATAGCCGGCAGGACGCCGTGCCATAGCAGAACAGCATGGGCGGCTTGCGCCACCAGCATTCCCAGCCCGTCAGCGCAGTGGGTTGCGCCATGCTGCTGGCACCACTGAAGAAATGGCGTCGCCCCTTTCTGGTAAAACATGTCATAGCAATACACGTCGGGGTTAACAACAGACGCCGGGATAGCCGGCACATCACCCTCTATCCCACTGGATGTTGCATTGACGATCAGATCGAAAGCTTCCCCGGCTAAGGTATCCATTTCCCGGGCGCTGACGCTACCGGTATGGGCGAAGAGCGTGGCTAACTCATGGGCGCGAGCATAGGTGCGATTGACGATCGTCACAGCGCACCCCAGCGACAGCAGCGGCAGCAGTACCCCACGCGATGCGCCACCGGCACCGATAAGCAGGATCCGCTGGCGTGGCTTAATGAATCCCAGACGCTCCAGATCGCTCAGAAGACCAATACCATCCGTGTTGTCGCCCAGCAAACGCCCATCTTCCAGACGTTTCAGGGTATTCACCGCTCCCGCCAGCGCAGCGCGTTCTGTCAGTTCATCCGCGCGCGCAAAGGCTTCTTCTTTGAAAGGAACGGTAACGTTGGCGCCCTTTCCTCCTTCCGCAAAAAACTGATTCAGAGAAGAGACAAAATCGTCCAGCGGCGCCAGCACACGTCCATAAGGATGGGTAATCCCTAACTGGCGGGCAAAAAGGTGGTGAATAGAAGGCGACTTACTGTGCGCAATCGGATTACCAAAAACAGCGTAGGTTTCCATGATTCACCCCTGGCGGAACAGTTCACCCGTCAGGGCATCACGTATTTCAGATGGATTTTGACGTCCGCCCGTAGCGCCATCCACGACCGGGAAGCTGTCACCAAACTGAGCACGGACCTCTGCGGTAGTGCGGCAAGGCGGTTGACCGGTGAGATTGGCGCTCGTCGAGACCAGCGGTTTTCCGTAGGCTTCGCACAATTCAATCACCAGCGGATGGTTGGTTACGCGTACGGCCAACGAATCAAAACGACCCGTCAGCCAGCGTGGCGTTTCAGGACGAGCCGGGAATACAAACGTCACCGGTCCTGGCCAGCAGGAAAAGATTGCTGCCCGCTGCGAGTCACTTAACCGAGAATCATCAATATAGGGCTTCAGCTGCTCAAAGCTAGCGGCGATAAGGATCAATCCCTTCTCAACAGGACGCTGCTTCAGCTCCAGCAGACGCATAACGGCCGTTTCGCTGTCAGGGTCGCAGCCGACGCCAAAAACAGCTTCCGTGGGATAGGCGATGACATGTTCATTATTCAGGACCGCCACGGCATGGGCGACGGCTTCTGAGGGCAGGTTATTGTTCACTGATTTATTCCGCCGGGATCGGCTTTCCACATTGTTTACTGGCACAGAAGCGTCTGAGACCCTGCGCCGTCTTCTTTTCTATTAACAGCGGGTAATGGCATTCAGGGCATTCGCCCGCCACCGGTTTAAAATTGATAACGAACTGGCAATCAGGATAGCGATCGCAGGAGTGAAAGGTTTTACCGAAACGGGAACGACGCTGGACCAGATGGCCTTGTCCGCACTGCGGGCAAGCAATAGCCGTCTCATCTGGTTTATCAATTAGCTCGGTATGTTCGCATTCCGGATAGCGGCTACAGCCAATGAACATCCCAAAACGCCCCTGGCGTAGCACCATAACCGCGCCGCACGATGGGCATGCTTGCCCCTCCAGCACCTTAACGACATGCCCGTCCGCCTGACTTTTCAGGGGACGGATATAGTCACAGTCCGGATAATGCGAACAGCCAAGAAACGGGCCATGTTTCCCGGAACGGATCACCAGTTCAGCCCCGCACTGCGGGCAGGGCTCATTTTTACGCACCGAAAACAGTGCTGATTTGGTCATAACAACTCGATGTTGCTGCAAAAAGATTAATGCAGCATACCTTCATTTACTTCGAAGAGTAATTCTTCCATTTGCTGATAGGCGTTTTCACAGCCCGGAATATTGAACAGTACCATCAGGATGACCCATTTCAGGTCCTCCAGCTCAAATTCTGCCGTATCCAGCGCCAGTACGCGCTCTATCACCATTTCTCGCGTTTCGAGGTTCAACACCTGAATCTGCTCGAGGAAGAGTAAAAATCCCCGGCAACTGGCATCCAGACGCTGGCACTCCTCTTCGGTATATACCCGAAGCGACAGTGGGTCGGAAGCGAGCTGCATGGGTTCAACGAGACCTTCCTGATAATCAGCCAGTTTCTCGAGCCACATTAACGCGTTATAGATATCTTCCCGCTCAAAACCTGCGTCGGTAAGATCCCGCGTCAGTTTGTCCTGATCCACGCGCATTTCTGCTTCGCTATGGATGTAAGTTTCAAACAAATACATGAGTACGTCGAACATGGCTTGCCCTCCTTAATCGGACATAGCCGCCGGGTACAGCTGCGATCCAGCCTGCTAACTCCAGTTCAAGTAGCTGAGCTACGGTTACTGGCACAGATTGGCCGGCACGTTCAGCGACAACGTCAACAGGTGTTACCTCATCTCCTACGTTAGCCAGGAGCTCCGGAAATGGCAATGCTACAGACGACTGATCGGCGCAATTATTTATCGAATCAGACGTATCAGTTAGCCAGGTCAGCTCGTTGTGCCAGTATTCCACAATATCCTCTGGCGAGGTCACCGGCACCGCGCCTTGCTTAATTAACCAGTGTGGGCCTTCCGATCCCGGATTGCCTATCGGCCCAGGCAGGGCAAACACATCCCTTCCCTGCTCCAGAGCACAGCGGACGGTAACCAGCGAGCCGCTTCGCAATGCCGCCTCAACCACCAACACGCCCAGGCTCAGGCCGCTGATAATCCGGTTGCGCCTGGGGAAATGCGCGGGAAGCGGCGGCGTTATTAGTGGAAATTCAGACACCAGCGCACCGCCATTATCGATGATCTGCTGGGCGAGGCTTGCATGGCGCCGCGGATAAACCTTACCCAGTCCGTTGCCCAGTACCGCGATGGTTTTGCCCTCGGCCGCGAGCGCGCCGCGATGCGCTACGCCATCAATGCCTAACGCCAGCCCACTGGTGATAGTCATTCCTTTACGCGCCAACGTTTCGCTGAACAGCTTCCCCCAGCGAGCGCCATACCAGGAATGCAGGCGACTACCAATAACGGCAAGCTGCGCGCTGTGAAGCAGAGCGGGATCGCCGCTGACCAACAACGCACCGGGGTAATCAGCGATGGCCCTTAGCCGAAACGGAAAGCGCGGATCGTCGGCCCGTAACAGATGATGTTCCGGGTTCTCCAGCCAGCGCCGCGTCTCATCAAGCTCACGCCCGTCAAGCCGAAAAAATAACGTTGCTTGCGCCGCGGACATCCCGACAGCATGCAGCGCTTCACGATCAACGCTGGCGACTGCGCATAAGCGCTGTGCGATCTTCAGCATTCTGTCGCCATACAAGTTACTGACCTTCATCAGCCGCAGCCAAATCTCGTCGGGCGTCATCCTTATCCCCTGCCATAAGCGGTATTGACAATCTTTGCGATTGGACAGTGAGACTGTCAATTGCAGGGTGTTTTGTCTAGAATAGAGCTAATAATCTTATCAACTCCTGAATACGACTCTGGAACTTTATGGCAGTTTTGCAAGTGTTACATATTCCGGACGAGCGCCTTCGCAAAGTCGCCGAGCCGGTCAAAGAAGTGAATGCGGAAATTCAGCGTATCGTCGATGATATGTTCGACACCATGTACGCTGAGGAGGGCATTGGTCTGGCCGCGACCCAGGTCGATATCCATCAGCGCATTATCGTTATTGATGTGTCGGAAAATCGTGAAGAGCAGCTGGTGTTAATCAACCCGGAGCTGCTGGAAAAAGATGGCGAAACGGGCATCGAAGAAGGCTGCCTGTCGATTCCGGAACAGCGCGCCCTGGTGCCGCGTGCGGAAAAAGTGAAGATCCGAGCGCTGGATCGCGACGGTAAGCCATTTGAACTGGAGGCCGATGGCCTGCTGGCTATCTGTATTCAGCATGAGATGGATCATCTGGTCGGCAAACTGTTTATTGATTATCTGTCACCGCTCAAACAACAGCGCATTCGTCAGAAGGTTGAGAAACTGGATCGTTTACGTTCCCGTGCCTGATAACAAGGAATACCGTGTCACAATCACTACGTATCATTTTCGCCGGCACCCCCGATTTTGCAGCGCGTCATCTTGACGCGCTGTTGTCGTCTGAACATCAGGTTGTTGGCGTATTCACTCAGCCAGACCGTCCTGCTGGCCGCGGCAAAAAATTGATGCCGAGCCCGGTAAAGGTGCTGGCTGAAGCCCATAACTTACCTGTATTCCAGCCATCTTCCCTGCGTCCGCAGGACAACCAACAATTAGTCGCCGATCTCGGCGCCGATATCATGGTGGTGGTGGCGTACGGTTTGATTCTCCCGAAAGCGGTGCTGGAGATGCCCCGTCTGGGCTGCATCAACGTTCACGGCTCCCTGCTACCGCGCTGGCGTGGCGCAGCGCCGATCCAGCGTTCGCTGTGGGCGGGGGATAGCGAAACAGGCGTAACCATCATGCAGATGGACGTCGGCCTTGATACGGGTGATATGCTGTATAAGCTTTCCTGCCCCATTACCGCAGAGGATACCAGCGGCAGCCTGTACGATAAGCTGGCCGAGCTCGGCCCTCAAGGTCTGCTGGCAACCTTAGCCCAGCTGGCCAACGGCACCGCACAGCCTGAAGTACAGGATGAATCGCTGGTGTGCCACGCCGAGAAGCTGAGTAAAGAAGAAGCTCGCATCGACTGGTCGCTTTCTGCCGCACAGCTGGAGCGCTGCATCCGCGCCTTTAATCCGTGGCCAATGAGTTGGCTGGAAATTGACGGGCAGCCGCTAAAAGTGTGGCGGGCATCGGTCATTGCCGAAGCTGCGCATGCCGAACCGGGTACTATCGTGGCAGCAACCAAACAGGGTATCCAGGTCGCCACGGGCGATGGGATCCTCAGTCTGGAGTCGCTACAGCCTGCGGGTAAAAAAGCGATGAGCGCCCAGGATTTACTCAATTCCCGCCGGGAGTGGTTTACTCCTGGCACCCGTCTCGCCTGACGGTCGTCTCTTCTGAAGCCCGGGTTCGCCGGGCATTTTTATTTTTGCGCTTATGAAAAAGAATATAAATTTACGCAGCCTGGCCGCCCAGGCTATCGAGCAAGTCGTTGAAAAAGGTCAGTCTTTAAGCAACGTCCTGCCCCCTCTACAGCAAAAAGTCAGCGATAAAGACAAAGCGCTGCTGCAGGAGCTGTGTTTTGGCGTACTGCGTACGCTCAGCCAGCTGGAGTGGCTTATCAGCAAGCTGATGGCGCGTCCGATGACCGGCAAACAGCGCACCGTGCACTTTCTGATTATGGTTGGGCTCTATCAGTTACTCTACACCCGCATCCCTCCGCACGCCGCGCTGGCTGAAACGGTAGAAGGCGCGGTGGCGATTAAGCGCCCGCAGCTTAAAGGGCTGATCAATGGGGTGTTACGCCAGTTTCAGCGCCAGCAGGAAGAGCTACTGGCAGAATTCGCCGGGCAGGAAAACCGCTACCTTCATCCCAAATGGCTGCTGAAGCGTCTGCAGCAGGCCTGGCCGCAACAATGGCAGGAGATCGTCGATGCGAACAACCAGCGCCCGCCGATGTGGCTGCGCGTTAACCGCAACCATCATTCCCGAGACGAATGGCTTGCTCTGCTTAAAGAGGCCGGCTTAGAGGGCTTCACCCACCCTGACTATCCCGACGCCGTGCGTCTGGCCACCCCTGCCCCGGTCCATGCGTTGCCGGGTTTTGCCGAAGGATGGGTAACCGTTCAGGATGCCTCGGCCCAGGGCTGCATGCGCTATCTGCAGCCGGAAAACGGCGAGCGCATTCTCGATCTCTGCGCCGCGCCGGGCGGCAAGACGACGCATATTCTGGAAGTCGCTCCCCAGGCTGAGGTCATGGCGGTGGACATTGATGAACAGCGTCTTTCCCGCGTCTATGACAACCTGAAACGGCTGGGCATGAAAGCCGAAGTCAAACAGGGCGATGGTCGCTTCCCTGAGCAGTGGTGTGGCGGCGAGCAGTTCGATCGTATTCTGCTGGATGCCCCCTGTTCCGCCACCGGCGTTATCCGCCGCCACCCGGATATCAAATGGCTGCGCCGGGATCGGGATATCGGCGATTTAGCCCAGCTGCAGGCCGAGATCCTCAATGCCATCTGGGGGCATCTGAAGCCAGGCGGCACGTTGGTTTACGCTACCTGTTCTATTCTGCCGGAAGAGAATAGTCAGCAAATTGCCGCGTTCCTCGCGCGGACCCCGGATGCAGAGCTTCACGCAACCGGTACGCCGGCAAGCCCGGGACAGCAAAATCTGCCGGGTGCGGAAGAAGGCGATGGCTTCTTTTACGCTAAGCTAATCAAACGTCGGAACTAATGGATCACTGCAGATGAAGATTATTATTCTGGGCGCCGGCCAGGTCGGCGGCACGCTGGCGGAGAACCTCGTCGGCGAGAACAATGATATTACGCTGGTTGATACCAATGGCGACCGTCTGCGCAGCCTGCAGGATAAGTTCGACCTGCGTGTCGTCCAGGGGCACGGTTCTCATCCCCGCGTACTGCGCGAGGCAGGAGCCGATGATGCCGATATGCTGGTGGCGGTCACCAGTTCGGATGAAACCAACATGGTGGCCTGTCAGGTCGCCTATTCATTATTCAATACGCCAAACCGTATAGCCCGTATTCGTGCGCCTGATTACGTCCGCGATGCGGAAAAGCTCTTCAATTCTGAAGCTGTGCCCATCGATCACTTAATCGCTCCGGAACAGCTGGTCATCGACAATATTCATCGCCTGATAGAATATCCCGGCGCGCTGCAGGTCGTGAACTTCGCCGAAGGTAAAGTCAGCCTCGCCGTGGTGAAAGCCTATTACGGTGGTCCGCTGGTGGGGAATGCGTTGTCCACCATGCGTGAGCATATGCCGCATATCGATACGCGCGTGGCCGCCATTTTCCGCCACGATCGCCCCATCCGCCCACAGGGTTCGACGATTGTCGAGGCCGGCGATGAAGTCTTCTTTATTGCCGCCTCGCAGCATATTCGTGCGGTCATGAGCGAACTCCAGCGTCTGGAGAAACCTTACAAACGCATCATGTTGGTCGGCGGCGGCAATATTGGCGCGGGCCTGGCTCATAAGCTGGAAAAAGACTACAGTGTTAAGCTTATCGAGCGCAATCAGCAGCGAGCCGCTGAGCTGGCAGAAAAACTGCAGCATACTATCGTCTTCTATGGTGATGCATCGGATCAGGAGCTGCTGGCCGAAGAGCATATTGACCAGGTGGACCTGTTTATTGCCGTCACTAACGATGACGAAGCAAACATCATGTCTGCGATGCTGGCCAAGCGAATGGGGGCCAAAAAAGTCATGGTGCTGATCCAGCGCAGAGCCTATGTGGATCTGGTTCAGGGTAGCGTCATTGATATCGCGATATCGCCTCAGCAGGCCACGATTTCCGCCCTCCTCAGCCATGTCCGTAAAGCCGATATTGTCGGCGTCTCCTCCCTGCGCCGCGGCGTTGCGGAAGCGATCGAAGCAGTGGCACACGGCGATGAGAGCACCTCGCGGGTGGTCGGGCGGTCGATCGATGAGATCAAACTTCCGCCAGGCACGATCATTGGCGCCGTCGTGCGCGGGAATGACGTAATGATCGCCAATAATAATCTGCGGATCGAGCAGGGCGATCATGTGATCATGTTTTTGACTGATAAAAAGTTTATTTCCGATGTAGAAAGGCTGTTCCAGCCAAGCCCCTTCTTCCTGTAATTCCCAGGGCGTCGAACAGGCGCCTTTTATTATCCCTTATTATTCAAAGGTTAATATTTTCCTGTAACGCTCTACGGGGAATGGCAAATGAAAATACATTTGTTAAACTTACAACGTCAGCTGGCTCAAGGAGAATAAAATGAGTTTTTTAAAAGAGTTTCGCGAATTCGCGATGCGCGGGAACGTTGTCGATTTGGCAGTGGGTGTGATCATCGGTGCAGCATTCGGTAAAATTGTTTCGTCGCTGGTCGCGGATATTATTATGCCGCCGCTCGGCCTGTTGATTGGCGGGATCGATTTTAAACAGTTTGCCGTCACGCTGCGCGATGCCCAGGGTGATGTACCGGCAGTGGTGATGCACTATGGGGTGTTTATTCAGAACGTTTTCGATTTCATCATCGTCGCATTTGCCATTTTCATGGCGATTAAACTGATGAATAAGTTAAATCGTAAGAAAGAAGAGGCTCCGGCGGCACCGCCAGCGCCCTCTAAAGAAGAAGTCCTGCTGAGCGAAATTCGCGATCTGCTGAAAGAACAAAACAACCGTTCTTAATCAGCAGTGAAAGCAGAAGGCCAGTGGTAAAAAAGCGATTCGCTTGCTTGCCACTGGCCTCCCGGTCATTCCTTGCTGCATGTTTATCTTTACGTTGATAGCTTCCTTTCCCTTTCTTATTCTTCTCTACGCGCTGCCTGAATAATGGATCGTGGAGAAGTGCCTCAATGGCGTTATCTTTAATTTGTCCTTTGGTATGCTGATAGCGACTCATAGTAACTCCAGTGGATGTGTGAATTCCGCGCGAGTGTAGATCCGCGCGCACAAAAAATCAACGCCCGGTATTGCCGTTGCTGGCGCCTTGCTCAAGGGCCTCGAGGATCGAACAGTAAACACTGCTGTGAGCTGTGCCGCAGCAGGCATCATTGAGCCGTTGCAGAGAGCGACGCATCGTTTGTAGCTCGTTGATCCGCGCCTCAACTTCGCTTAATCGCGCCTGAACGATCCCTTTCGACTCCTGACAGGTGTGATGCTCCGGATCGATACGGATCGACAATAATTCGCGGATCGCTTCCAGAGTAAAGCCCAGCTGACGGGCATAGCGAATAAAGCGCAAACGCTGTAGATCGTTATCCGAGTAAAGACGAAATCCCCCCTCAGTGCGCACGTCATGATCCATCATTTGCTGTTTTTCATAATAACGGATGGTATCTGGCGTCACATCAGCCAGTTTTGCCAGCTCACCAATACGATACATATTCACTCCTGATTAATTTTGTGCAGCAACGCATCGGCGTACTCACCGCGTAAAAAGTCGGTGTTCAGTCCTGCCTGACGCAGCTTAAGCTCGAGCAGAGCGAGGCGCTTGCTGAGTTCGGCATGCCGCGGGTCGTCCTGACGGACCCCCTTCAGCAAGTCTGCCAGAGCCACCGCTTCTTTGCGCTGCTCCAGCTCCGGGGGAAGACACCCTGCATTCTTCAGAAGGCGATAGCCTGCCCGCAGCTCGGTCGGTACATGCGAATCGTCATCGAGCGTTAGCGGCACGCCGCTACCGGGTAAATTATCGAACTCGCCTTTGGTTTGGGCATCGAGGATATGGCGTTCTGCCCACTGATCCAGTAACCACATTCTACGGCTCCGGGGGATGAACAAAAAGAGTACAGATATTGTAGTGAAGTGGGGATGGGGTAGATATAAAAAAACCCGCCGGGGCGGGTTTTTTTACGTTACTACAGATTACTCTGCAGCAGCTTCTGCTTTCGGCTCAGCACGATCAACCAGCTCGATGTATGCCATCGGCGCGTTGTCGCCTGCACGGAAGCCACACTTCAGAATGCGAGTGTAACCACCGGCGCGGCTCGCGAAACGCGGGCCCAGCTCGTTAAACAGTTTTGCCACGATCTCGTTATCACGAGTACGGGCGAATGCCAGACGACGATTAGCAACGCTATCAGTCTTGGCAAGAGTAATCAGCGGCTCAACTACGCGACGCAGTTCTTTCGCTTTCGGCAGGGTCGTCTTGATGATTTCATGACGAACCAGCGAACCTGCCATGTTACGGAACATAGCCTGGCGATGGCTGCTGTTGCGGTTCAGTTGACGACCACTCTTACGATGGCGCATGACCTTATCCTTCTCAGTAAAACCTTAACCTGTGATCCGGTTACTCGTCAGCAATGCTTGCTGGTGGCCAGTTTTCCAGGCGCATGCCCAGAGACAGTCCACGGGAAGCCAGCACGTCTTTAATCTCAGTAAGAGATTTTTTACCCAGGTTCGGCGTTTTCAGCAACTCAACCTCGGTACGCTGTACCAGATCACCGATATAGTGGATAGCTTCTGCCTTGAGGCAGTTAGCAGAGCGGACAGTCAATTCCAGATCGTCAACAGGGCGCAGCAGGATCGGATCGAATTCTGGTTTCTCTTCTTTCACTTCTGGCTGACGTACATCACGTAAGTCAACAAAAGCTTCCAGTTGTTCAGCCAGGATGGTTGCCGCACGACGAATCGCCTCTTCAGGATCGATTGTGCCGTTGGTTTCCATTTCGATGACCAGCTTGTCCAGGTCGGTACGCTGTTCTACACGCGCAGCTTCAACATTGTAGGCAATACGCTCTACAGGGCTGTAGCAGGCGTCGACCAGCAGACGGCCGATTGGGCGCTCATCTTCTTCCGAATGAATTCGGGCAGAAGCCGGCACATAACCGCGACCGCGCTGAACTTTGATACGCATGCTGATAGCAGCGTTCTCATCAGTCAGGTGGCAAATCACGTGCTGCGGCTTGACGATTTCGACATCACCGTCGTGGGTAATGTCGGCTGCGGTCACAGGGCCAATGCCAGATTTATTCAAAGTAAGGATGACTTCATCTTTACCCTGAACTCTCACCGCCAGCCCTTTCAGGTTGAGCAGGATTTCAAGGATGTCTTCCTGAACGCCTTCTTTGGTGCTGTACTCGTGCAGTACACCATCAATCTCAACCTCGGTCACCGCGCAACCCGGCATCGATGAGAGCAGAATACGGCGCAGTGCGTTACCCAGAGTATGGCCGAAGCCACGCTCTAAAGGCTCAAGGGTCACCTTGGCGTGCGTCGAACTCACTTGCTCGATATCGACCAGGCGCGGTTTTAGAAACTCTGTCACAGAACCCTGCATTGTGTCCTCTCTTTGGTACTAAGCTTTACTTGGAGTAAAGCTCGACGATCAGGTGTTCGTTAATGTCCGCAGACAGATCAGAACGCTCCGGCTGACGCTTGAACGTACCTTCCATCTTGCCAGCATCAACTTCCAGCCAGGTTGGCTTTTCACGCTGCTCAGCCAGCTCCAGAGCGGCTTTCACGCGAGATTGCTTTTTCGCTTTCTCACGAATGCTGACAACGTCATTCGCTTTAACCTGATAAGAAGCGATGTTAACAACACGACCGTTTACCATAATCGCTTTGTGGCTAACCAGCTGGCGTGCTTCAGCACGAGTGGCGCCGAAGCCCATACGGTATACAACGTTGTCCAGACGACCTTCCAGCAGAGCCAACAGGTTTTCACCGGTGTTGCCTTTCAGACGTGCTGCTTCTTTATAGTAGTTACGGAACTGACGCTCCAGCACACCGTACATACGGCGAACTTTTTGCTTTTCACGCAACTGCACACCATAGTCAGACAGACGCGGCTTACGCGCACCGTGCTGGCCAGGAGCTTGTTCAATTTTACACTTGGTATCGATCGCGCGAACGCCAGACTTAAGGAATAAGTCGGTGCCCTCACGACGGCTCAGCTTGAGCTTAGGACCCAAATATCTTGCCATTTTCTTTCTCCAACTAACCTGGAAAACGCAGCGTTATACGCGACGTTTTTTCGGCGGACGACAACCGTTATGAGGGATCGGAGTCACATCAGTAATATTAGTGATGCGGAAACCAGCGGCGTTCAGTGCACGAATGGTAGATTCGCGACCCGGACCCGGACCTTTGACCATAACTTCCAGATTCTTGATGCCGTATTCTTTTACGGCTTCTGCGCAACGCTCTGCTGCAACCTGAGCTGCGAACGGAGTGGATTTGCGAGAACCACGGAAACCGGAACCACCGGCTGTTGCCCAACCCAGTGCGTTACCCTGACGATCAGTAATGGTAACGATGGTGTTGTTAAAAGAAGCATGGATATGAGCCACGCCGTCAGAGACTTGTTTTCTTACACGCTTACGTGCACGAATTGGTGCCTTTGCCATTATTCAATCACCCCGATTATTTCTTGATCGGTTTACGCGGACCCTTACGGGTACGTGCGTTGGTCTTGGTACGCTGACCGCGAACCGGGAGACCACGACGATGACGCAAACCACGGTAGCAACCAAGGTCCATCAGACGCTTGATGCTCAGGGTGATTTCACGGCGCAGATCACCTTCAACGACAAATTTACCTACTGCTTCACGCAGAATATCAATTTGTTCTTCAGACAGCTCACTGATCTTAACATTTTCAGCGATGCCCGTTTCAGCGCAGATGGCTTTAGAACGGGTTTTGCCGATACCGAAAATAGCGGTTAAAGCGATTACGGTATGTTTGTGATCAGGAATGTTAATGCCTGCTATACGGGCCACTATGCACTCCTACTATTTAATATGTACGCACCATGCTGAAAAGCCCGTTTTCAGGATACTCAAATGGAAACGTACAGACATACAAAAGATTGGCTGGCTAATCTAGCCAGCTCAATCCAACTTTGCAAGAAAAATATGCGAAAAAATCAGCCTTGGCGCTGTTTATGCTTCGGCTCGGCACTGCAAATCACACGGATGACGCCATCACGCTTAACGATTTTGCAGTTACGGCATAATTTCTTGACGGAAGCACGAACTTTCATTTTTACTCTCCGTAACTTCTCGGGCGACCAGTTTTAGCGGCCGTAGCCTTTCAGGTTCGCCTTCTTCAATGCAGACTCATACTGACTGGACATCATCAGAGTTTGCACTTGAGCCATAAAGTCCATAATCACGACAACAACGATAAGCAGCGAGGTCCCACCGAAGTAGAACGGCACTTTCATCGCGTCACGCATGAACTCCGGGATCAGGCAGATAAAAGTAATGTACAACGCACCAACCAGAGTCAGGCGAGTCATCACTTTATCGATATACTTCGCCGTTTGCTCTCCCGGACGAATTCCTGGTACAAATGCACCGGACTTCTTCAGGTTATCTGCTGTTTCACGCGGGTTGAAAACCAACGCCGTGTAGAAGAAACAGAAGAAGATGATTGCAGACGCATAGAGTAACACATAAAGCGGTTGCCCAGGCTGCAAATACAGCGAAATTGTTGTCAGCCAGTTCCAACCAGTACCACCCCCGAACCATGACGTGATGGTTGCCGGGAACAGTATAATACTGGAAGCGAAGATTGCCGGGATTACCCCCGCCATATTCACTTTCAGCGGTAAATGTGTGCTCTGTGCAGCATAGACACGACGACCCTGTTGACGTTTCGCGTAGTTTACCACAATGCGGCGTTGTCCACGTTCAACGAATACAACAAAGAAGGTCACTGCAAATACTAATACTGCAACCAACAGCAACAGGAGGAAGTGCAGGTCGCCTTGACGCGCTTGCTCGATAGTATGGGCGATGGCCGGCGGGAGTCCCGCAACGATACCGGCGAAGATAATGATCGAGATACCGTTACCGATACCGCGTTCAGTGATCTGTTCGCCGAGCCACATCAGGAACATAGTCCCTGTGACCAGACTAACAACAGCGGTGAAATAGAATGCAAAGCCTGGATTAATCACCAGGCCCTGCATACCAGGCATATTCGGCAGACCGGTAGCAATACCGATCGACTGGAATATCGCCAGCACCAGAGTACCGTAGCGGGTGTACTGGCTGATCTTACGACGACCAGACTCCCCTTCTTTCTTCAGTTCCGCCAGCGGTTGATAAACCACCGTCAGCAGCTGCACGATGATTGATGCCGAGATATACGGCATAATCCCCAATGCAAAGATAGAAGCACGGCTGAGAGCACCACCAGAGAACATGTTGAACATTTCAATGATGGTGCCTCGCTGTTGCTCAAGCAGTTTGGCAAGTACAGCGGCATCAATACCAGGGATCGGAATAAAAGAGCCAATACGGAACACTATCAGCGCACCGACCACAAACAGAAGTCTGCGTTTCAGTTCGCCAAGGCCACCTTTGGCACTTTGAAAATCTAATCCCGGTTGTTTAGCCATCTGCTACTTATTCCTCAATTTTACCGCCAGCAGCTTCGATAGCAGCACGAGCACCTTTAGTCACACGCAGGCCACGAACAGTTACCGGACGAGTTACCTCACCAGACAGGATCACTTTCGCGAACTCGATCTGGACACCGATAATGTTAGCCGCTTTCAGCGCGTTCAGGTCTACTACATCGCCTTCTACGTGAGCCAGATCGGAGAGACGGATCTCTGCGGTGATCATCGCTTTACGAGAAGTGAAGCCGAATTTCGGCAGACGACGGTACAGAGGCATCTGACCACCCTCGAAACCGCGACGTACGCCACCGCCAGAACGAGATTTCTGACCTTTGTGACCACGACCACCGGTTTTACCGAGGCCAGAACCGATACCACGACCCAGGCGTTTACCCGCCTTTTTGGAGCCTTCGGCCGGAGACAGAGTATTTAAACGCATCTCTTACTCCTCAACTTTAACCATGAAGGAAACCGCGTTGACCATACCACGAACAGCAGGAGTATCCTCGCGCTCTACGGTGTGACCAATACGACGCAGACCCAGGCCAAGCAGCGTTGCCTTGTGTTTCGGCAGACGACCGATTGCACTGCGGGTTTGAGTAATTTTAATAGTCTTTGCCATGGTTTATTTCCCCAGAATTTCTTCAACGGATTTACCACGCTTGGCAGCGACCATATCCGGGGACTTCATGTTTTCCAGACCGTCGATAGTTGCACGAACCACGTTAATCGGGTTAGTGGAACCATACGCTTTAGCCAGAACGTTACGAACCCCAGCGACTTCCAGAACAGCGCGCATTGCACCACCGGCGATGATACCGGTACCTTCGGAAGCCGGCTGCATGAATACACGAGAACCCGTGTGAGTACCCTTAACCGGGTGCTGCAGGGTGCCGTGGTTCAGCGCGACGTTAATCATATTGCGACGGGCTTTTTCCATCGCTTTCTGGATCGCTGCTGGAACTTCACGCGCTTTACCGTAACCAAAACCAACGCGACCGTTACCATCGCCAACTACAGTCAGAGCTGTGAAGGAGAAAATACGACCACCTTTAACGGTTTTAGATACGCGGTTTACCGCGATCAGCTTTTCCTGCAGTTCGCCAGCTTGTTTTTCGATGTGAGCCATCTTACACCTCTACCTTAGAACTGAAGGCCAGCTTCACGGGCAGCATCTGCCAGTGCCTGGACACGACCATGATATTGGAACCCGGAACGGTCAAAGGAAACATCTTTGATGCCTTTTTCCAGAGCGCGTTCAGCGACAGCTTTACCCACAGCTGCAGCAGCGTCTTTGTTACCGGTGTACTTCAGTTGTTCAGCGATAGCTTTTTCTACAGTAGAAGCAGCTACCAGAACTTCAGAACCATTCGGTGCAATTACCTGTGCGTAAATGTGACGCGGGGTACGATGTACCACCAGGCGAGTTGCGCCCAGCTCCTGGAGCTTGCGGCGTGCGCGGGTCGCACGACGGATACGAGCAGATTTCTTATCCATAGTGTTACCTTACTTCTTCTTAGCCTCTTTGGTACGCACGACTTCGTCGGCGTAACGAACACCCTTGCCTTTGTAAGGCTCAGGACGACGGTAGGCGCGCAGATCTGCTGCAACCTGGCCGATCACCTGCTTATCAGCGCCTTTCAGCACGATTTCAGTCTGAGTCGGACATTCTGCAGTGATACCCGCAGGCAGCTGATGATCAACCGGGTGAGAGAAACCTAAAGCCAGGTTTACTACATTCCCTTTGACCGCTGCACGATAACCTACACCAACCAGCTGCAGCTTCTTAGTGAAGCCTTCGGTAACACCGATAACCATTGAGTTCAGCAGGGCACGCGCGGTACCAGCCTGAGCCCAACCGTCTGCGTAACCATCACGCGGACCGAAGGTCAGTGCATTATCTGCATGTTTAACTTCAACAGCATCGTTGAGAGTACGAGTCAGCTCGCCGTTTTTACCTTTGATCGTAATAACCTGACCGTTGATTTTTACATCAACGCCGGCAGGAACAACGACCGGTGCTTTAGCAACACGAGACATTTTTTCCTCCGATTAGGCTACGTAGCAGATAATTTCGCCACCAAGACCAGCCTGGCGCGCTGCACGATCAGTCATAACACCTTTAGAGGTAGAAACAACTGCGATACCCAGACCGGCCATAACTTTCGGCAGCTCATCTTTTTTCTTATAGATGCGCAGACCTGGGCGGCTGACACGCTGAATGCTTTCTACAACAGCTTTACCCTGGAAATACTTAAGAGTCAGTTCCAGTTCCGGCTTGGTGTCGCCTTCAACTTTAAAATCTTCGATAAAACCTTCTTCCTTCAGCACGTTGGCGATTGCCACTTTCAGCTTGGAGGAAGGCATGGTGACCGCAGCTTTGTTCGCGGCCTGACCGTTACGGATACGGGTCAGCATATCCGCGATCGGATCTTGCATGCTCATCTGTCTTTACTCCCGTGATTCAATTGGTGACAATTACCAGCTAGCCTTTTTCAGACCCGGGATTTCACCGCGCATAGCGGCTTCACGGACCTTAATACGGCTCAACCCGAACTTCCGCAGGAAACCATGCGGACGACCTGTTTGACGGCAGCGGTTACGCTGACGAGACGGGCTGGAATCACGCGGCAGAGTCTGCAGCTTGAGAACGGCATTCCAACGATCTTCGTCGGTTGCGTTCACATCAGAGATGATAGCTTTCAGTTCAGCGCGTTTAGCGAAGAATTTATCAGCTAAAGCCACGCGCTTTACTTCGCGTGCTTTCATTGATTGCTTAGCCATTAAGTAACCCTACCTTACTTGCGGAACGGGAAGTCAAAGGCAGCCAGCAGAGCACGGCCTTCTTCGTCAGATTTCGCAGTAGTGGTAATGGTAATATCCAAACCACGAACGCGGTCGACTTTATCGTAGTCGATTTCTGGGAAGATGATCTGCTCACGGACACCCATGCTGTAGTTGCCACGACCGTCGAAAGACTTAGCGGACAGGCCGCGGAAGTCACGAATACGCGGTACAGCAATAGTGATCAGGCGCTCAAAGAACTCCCACATGCGTTCGCCACGCAGAGTTACTTTACAGCCGATCGGATAGCCCTGACGGATTTTGAAGCCTGCAACTGATTTGCGTGCTTTGGTGATCAGCGGTTTTTGACCGGAGATTGCTGCCAGGTCAGCTGCTGCATTATCCAGCAGTTTCTTGTCAGCGATCGCTTCACCAACACCCATGTTCAGGGTGATCTTCTCGACCCGAGGGACTTGCATGACAGAATTGTAGTTAAACTCAGTCATGAGTTTCTTAACTACTTCGTCTTTGTAGTAATCATGCAGTTTCGCCATCGTACTACTCCAAATTACTTGATAGTTTCGCTGTTAGACTTGAAGAAACGGACTTTTTTGCCGTCTTCGAATCTAAAGCCTACACGGTCAGCCTTGCCGGTTGCCGCATTGAAGATTGCAACGTTAGAAACCTGAATTGCAGCTTCTTTTTCAACGATGCCGCCTGGTTGGTTCAGAGCCGGAACCGGCTTCTGGTGTTTCTTAACCAGGTTGATACCTTCAACAATGACCTTGCCGGAAGACAGGACATTCTTAACTTTACCGCGCTTACCTTTATCTTTACCGGTTAACACGATAACTTCGTCATCACGACGGATTTTCGCTGCCATGATTCGCTCCTTAGAGTACTTCTGGTGCCAGAGAGATAATTTTCATGAACTTCTCGGTACGAAGTTCACGAGTTACCGGCCCAAAAATACGCGTACCGATAGGCTGCTCGCTGTTATTGTTCAGAATAACGCATGCATTACCATCGAAGCGAATGACAGAACCGTCCGGGCGACGAACACCCTTCTTGGTGCGCACCACTACCGCCTTCAGCACATCACCTTTTTTGACCTTACCACGCGGAATTGCTTCTTTGATGGTGATCTTGATGATGTCGCCTACGCCTGCGTAGCGACGGTGCGAGCCACCCAGAACCTTGATACACATTACGCGACGTGCACCGGAGTTGTCGGCGACGTTCAGCATAGTCTGTTCTTGGATCATTTTAGTGCTCCGCTAATGTCAACTACTACTGAGACCCGAAAATTAGGGTCGTTAAAAAGCCCCATATCGAGGGCGCGGCATTATAACACCACAAACCAGATATGGGTAGAAAAAATAAACGGCTCATCGCTGAGCCGTTTATCCGTATCGAGAATGCGTACTCTATTACAGAACCGCTTTCTCTACAACGCGAACCAGCGTCCAGGACTTAGTCTTGGACAGCGGACGGCATTCGCGGATTTCAACCTTGTCGCCGATACCGCATTCGTTGTTCTCGTCATGTACGTGCAGTTTGGTCGTACGTTTGATGAATTTGCCGTAAACCGGGTGTTTCACCATACGTTCGATAGCAACAACAATGGATTTCTCCATTTTGTCGCTAACTACGCGACCTTGCAGAGTACGGATTTTATCGGTCATTACGCACCCGCCTTCTGAGTCAGTAAAGTCTTAACGCGTGCAACATCACGACGCACTTGCTTCAGCAGATGAGTCTGTTGCAGCTGGCCACTTGCAGCCTGCATGCGCAGGTTGAACTGCTCACGCAGCAGGTTCAGCAGCTCAGCGTTCAGCTCTTCAACGCTTTTTTCACGCAGCTCTTTTGCTTTCATTACATCACCGTCTTAGTTACAAAGGTGGTTTTGATCGGCAGTTTCGCTGCTGCCAGGCCGAATGCTTCACGGGCCAGCTCTTCCGGTACACCGTCCATTTCATACAGGACTTTACCCGGCTGAATCAAGGCAACCCAGTACTCCACGTTACCTTTACCTTTACCCATACGAACTTCCAGCGGCTTCTCGGTGATCGGTTTGTCCGGGAATACACGGATCCAGATCTTACCTTGACGCTTAACTGCACGGGTCATAGCACGACGTGCTGCTTCGATCTGACGTGCAGTCAGACGACCACGGCCAACAGCTTTCAGACCGAAAGTGCCGAAGCTAACATCCGTACCCTGCGCCAGACCACGGTTGCGGCCTTTGTGCACTTTACGGAATTTTGTACGCTTTGGTTGTAACATCAGCGACGCTCCTTATTTACGGCCTTTACGCTGCTGCTTTTTAGGTTGAGCAGCCGGTTCCGGTTGTTCAACAGCAGCCATACCACCCAGGATCTCACCTTTGAAGATCCATACCTTAACGCCGATTACACCGTAAGTGGTGTGCGCTTCAGAGGTGTTGTAGTCGATGTCAGCACGCAGAGTGTGCAGCGGTACGCGACCTTCACGGTACCATTCGGTACGTGCGATTTCCGCGCCGCCCAGACGGCCGCTAACTTCAACTTTGATACCTTTAGCGCCCAGACGCATTGCGTTCTGTACAGCACGCTTCATCGCACGACGGAACATAACGCGACGTTCCAGCTGAGAAGTGATGCTGTCAGCAACCAGTTTTGCGTCCAGTTCAGGTTTACGAACTTCGGCGATATTGATCTGTGCAGGTACGCCAGCGATATCCGCTACGACCTTGCGCAGTTTTTCTACGTCTTCGCCTTTCTTACCGATAACGATACCCGGGCGAGCGGTGTGAATGGTCACACGAATGCTCTTAGCCGGACGCTCGATAACGATGCGAGATACAGACGCTTTAGCCAGTTCTTTAGTCAGGAACTGACGTACTTTAAAATCGCTGTCCAGGTTGTCAGCGAATTCTTTGGTGTTCGCGAACCAGGTAGAGTTCCATGGTTTGACAATACCCAGGCGAATACCATTAGGATGTACTTTCTGACCCATTGCTAGTCTCCAGAGTCTCAGCGATCGGACACAACCACAGTGATGTGGCTGGTGCGCTTCAGGATGCGATCTGCACGACCTTTAGCACGCGGCATAATGCGCTTCATGCTCGGGCCTTCGTCTACGAAAATTTTCGCAACTTTCAGATCATCAATGTCAGCGCCATCGTTGTGTTCAGCGTTAGCAATGGCAGATTCCAGTACCTTCTTGACCAGTACAGCAGCTTTTTTGTTGGTGTAGGTCAGAATATCCAGGGCCTGCGACACTTTCTTACCGCGAATCAGGTCAGCTACAAGGCGAACCTTCTGAGCAGAAGAACGAGCATGGCGATGTTGAGCTAAAGTTTCCATCTCTTCCTCCTACCTTATTTCTTCTTCGCTTTTTTATCAGCAGCGTGGCCGCGATAAGTACGAGTCGGTGCGAATTCACCCAGTTTGTGACCGACCATTTCGTCGGAAACAAATACTGGAACGTGCTGACGACCATTATGGACAGCGATGGTCAAACCGATCATGTTAGGAAAGATCGTTGAACGACGGGACCAAGTGCGCAGGGGCTTCTTGTCTCCGCTTTCCACCGCTTTCTCTACCTTCTTCAGCAAGTGCAGGTCAATAAAAGGACCTTTCTTGAGAGAACGTGGCATGGCTTATCCTCTAAAATTATTTGCTACGGCGACGTACGATGAATTTATCAGTACGCTTGTTGCTGCGGGTCTTCTTACCTTTGGTCTGCAGGCCCCACGGGGATACCGGGTGCTTACCAAAGTTACGACCTTCACCACCACCATGTGGGTGGTCTACTGGGTTCATCGCAGTACCGCGAACGGTAGGACGAACACCACGCCAGCGTGCAGCACCTGCTTTACCCAGAACGCGCAGCATATGCTCAGCATTGCCAACTTCGCCCAGAGTAGCGCGGCAGTCTGCTTCGACTTTACGCATTTCACCAGAACGCAGACGCAGGGTGACATAAGCACCGTCGCGAGCAACGATCTGAACGTAAGTACCAGCGGAACGAGCCAGCTGACCGCCTTTACCTGGTTTCATTTCTACGTTATGAACGGTAGAACCAACCGGGATATTGCGCATCGGCAGGGTGTTGCCTGCTTTGATTGCAGCATCAACGCCAGACTGAATCTGGTCGCCAGCTTTCAGGCCTTTCGGGGCCAGGATGTAACGGCGCTCGCCGTCTTTGTACAGAACCAGCGCGATGTTCGCGGAGCGGTTCGGATCGTACTCAAGACGTTCAACAACTGCCGGGATACCATCTTTGTTGCGTTTGAAGTCAACAATACGGTAAGCCTGCTTGTGGCCACCACCGATATGACGGGTGGTGATACGGCCATTGTTGTTACGACCACCGGATTTGCTGTTTTTTTCCAGCAACGGAGCAAAAGGTTTGCCCTTGTGCAGCTCTGGGTTAACCACTTTAACGACGTGGCGACGACCCGGAGATGTCGGTTTACATTTAACAACTGCCATTGTATTACTCCTCCGACTTACTCAGCGCCGCCAACGAAGTCCAGATTCTGGCCTTCTTTCAGGGTGACGTAAGCTTTTTTCCAGTCGCTACGACGACCGATACGCTGTCCGTGACGTTTAACTTTCCCTTTAACAACCAGGGTGTTAACGACTTCGACTTCGACTTCAAACAGTTTCTGCACAGCAGCTTTGATTTCTGCTTTGGTCGCGTCTTTAGCAACTTTGAGAACGATGGTGTTTGTTTTTTCCATCGCAGTAGACGCTTTTTCAGAAACGTGCGGTGCGCGCAGCACCTTCAGCAGACGTTCTTCACGAATCATGCCAGCATCTCCTCAACTTGCTTAACAGCATCAGCAGTCATTACGACTTTGTCGAAGGCGATCAGGCTAACCGGGTCGATACCGTTCGCATCACGTACGTCAACCTTGTGCAGGTTACGTGCGGCCAGGAACAGGTTCTCGTCCAGCTCACCGGTGATGATCAGCACATCTTCCAGAGCCATGTCTTTCAGTTTCTGTGCCAGCAGCTTAGTTTTCGGCGCTTCAACAGAGAACTTCTCGACAACGATCAGACGATCCTGACGTACCAGTTCGGACAGGATGCTTTTCAGCGCGCCGCGGTACATCTTCTTGTTAACTTTTTGACTGTGGTCCTGCGGACGAGCAGCAAAGGTCACGCCACCGGAACGCCAGATCGGGCTCTTGATAGAACCAGAACGCGCACGGCCGGTACCTTTCTGGCGCCACGGTTTTTTACCGGAGCCAGTGATTTCAGCACGAGTCTTCTGAGCACGAGTGCCCTGACGCGCACCAGCTGCATAAGCAACAACAACCTGGTGAACCAGCGCTTCGTTGAAATCACGACCGAAGGTAGTTTCGGAAACAGTCAGCGCGCTCTGCGCGTCTTTCAATACTAATTCCATTGCTATCTCCTCACGCCTTCACAGCTGGTTTAACGATCAGGTCGCTACCGGTCGCACCCGGGACAGCACCTTTAACCAGCAGCAGGTTGCGCTCAGCGTCAACACGTACTACGTCCAGGCTCTGAACGGTTACACGCTCATTACCCAGCTGACCTGCCATTTTCTTGCCTTTGAACACTTTGCCCGGAGTCTGGTTCTGACCGATAGAACCCGGAACGCGGTGGGACAAGGAGTTACCGTGAGTAGCGTCCTGGGTACGGAAGTTCCAGCGCTTAACGGTACCAGCAAAACCTTTACCTTTAGAGGTACCGGTTACGTCAACTTTTTTAACGTCAGCAAACAGTTCAACGCTAATGTTCTGACCTACGGTGAATTCTTCGCCGTCAGCCAGACGGAATTCCCACAGACCACGGCCAGCTTCAACGCCAGCTTTAGCGAAGTGACCCGCTTCCGGCTTGGTTACACGGTTAGCTTTTTTAGCACCGGTGGTAACCTGGATTGCGCGGTAGCCATCGTTAGCCAGGTCTTTAACCTGAGTAACACGGTTTGCTTCAACTTCGATTACGGTTACTGGGATAGAAACGCCATCTTCAGTGAAGATGCGGGTCATGCCCACTTTTTTACCGACTAAACCAATCATTGTTTCAACCTCTCAATCGCTCGATGACCTGATTAACCCAGGCTGATCTGCACGTCTACACCGGCAGCCAGATCCAGACGCATCAGAGCATCAACGGTTTTTTCAGTTGGCTCAACGATGTCAACCAGACGCTTGTGAGTGCGAATTTCGTACTGGTCACGCGCGTCTTTGTTGACGTGCGGGGAGATCAGAACGGTAAAGCGCTCTTTGCGGGTCGGCAGCGGGATCGGACCACGGACTTGCGCACCAGTGCGCTTAGCAGTCTCGACGATTTCCGCGGTTGATTGATCGATCAGACGATGATCAAACGCTTTCAGGCGGATACGGATTCTTTGGTTCTGCATGAGACCAGAGCTCCAATTATTTTATAGACGAAATGATTACTCCTCATACCCATTACGATTGATGGGAGAGTGTAACCGTTCTTACATAGCCCCCCGATTGGGGACATTGTTTGATAACCCAACTGCGATTACCAGGGTTCATATTGAACCGGCCGTCAACTTTGACAGGCCCGCGCATTATACGCAAATTCTGGCGCTACGCAAGTGCTGTTTAGAAAATCATCACCAGGATTTGCGCACCTTCGCGCTAGCGAACGGTACCGGGTGACAACGCGGCAAATTAACGCGGATAGCGCCATCCATTCCAGGGAAGTCCCTTTTGCACTGTACGGGGACAATAAGCATAGTGAGACGATGTTCTTTGACGATTGCGGGGTTAACCATGCTCGCCGCCCTCCCCTTCTTGCTGTGCTATAGCGGATTGACCTTAGCCTTATGCCACCAGGACCTGCGTCACGGCCTGCTGCCCGACCGTTACACCTGTCCCCTGCTGTGGAGTGGTTTGCTTTTTTATCTCTGTCTGGCGCCGCACCAGCTTCATGATGCCGTCTGGGGGGCGATAGCCGGCTATCTCAGTTTGGCTGTGCTTTACTGGCTATATCGCGGGATCCGCGGCTATGAGGGATTGGGGTATGGGGATATCAAATATCTCGCCGCCCTCGGCGCCTGGCATGGCTGGCGATTGCTGCCGCAGCTGCTACTGGTGGCATCGCTGCTCGCCTGCACGGTGTGGGCAGTATCAGGTTTGTACGCCAGGTACGGCGGGAGCAGTAAATGGTGGGGGAACAACCCGCTGCCGTTTGGGCCATTTCTGGCGGCCGCGGGTTTCTGGTGCGGGTGTCAGACGCTGGCTAGTCTGACACTTTGATCTGCGACTGCAGGTAATTTTGCAGACCGATTTTGCCGATCAGATCGAGTTCGGTTTCCAGCCAGTCGATATGGCCTTCTTCATCCGCCAGGATCTCAATCATCATATCGCGGCTGACGTAGTCATGGACGCTGTCGGCATAGGCGATCGCCTCGCGCAGGTTTTGCGCCCCCTCCAGCTCCAGTCTTAAATCGGACTGCAGCATCTCTTCCACATCTTCACCGATGCCAAGTTTGCCGAGATCCTGCAGATTCGGGATACCTTCGAGAAAAAGAATACGCTCGATGTATTTATCGGCGTGCTTCATTTCGTCGATGGATTCGTGGTACTCAATATCGTTGAGGCGCATCAGGCCCCAGTTTTTGAACATTCTCGCATGGAGAAAGTACTGATTAATTGCGACCAGCTCATTTCCCAATAATTTATTGAGATAACTTATGATTTTGACATCACCTTTCATTATATAGTCCCTCCGCTTCCACTCATTGAAGCGTAGTCCGGCCTATAGGGATGTCAAAATAGAAGCGTGGACTTCAGGCGATTTCTTTGAATTCCGGCATGGTGGTTAATTCATCTTCCATAACTTCCCGCGCCGCGCGAACACACTTACCGCATTGATTTCCAACGGGAACAAACTTACGTAATTGCTGAAAAGATTGCGGTTGAAACTGGCGAACAACCTGGCGAATTTTTTTATCGCTGACGCCATTGCACAAACAAACGTACATATAAACTCCCGTTCAATTTATGCACAAATATTAAATGAGAATAGTTATGATTACAATAGACCATTTACTCATTATCCGCCGCAGCGCACGTTATGAATCGCCAGTAGCACCGCCCTTTTCGCTGAACGACGGACAGCAAAAAGGGCGCCGAAGCGCCCTTTTTTATTCAAAGCTAACGAATTAGCCCAGAACTTTAGCTACAACGCCCGCGCCAACGGTACGGCCGCCTTCACGGATTGCGAAACGCAGACCATCGTCCATCGCGATCGGGTGGATCA
>NZ_JBEAKW010000016.1:0-24419 GCF_040065795.1 Klebsiella sp. JB_Kp004
CGCTCCCTGCGCCGTAAGAGACATAACGCAGAAAATTAACCGGGAGCGCAATCTGTACGGAAATAACATAGAAGTTATAGCCCTGCCAGGCGCAGTATGCACAAGGAAATTGACGCTTGTACCGTTATTCCGCCGGGAAGAGGGAGTGACTCAGGCGCTGGCGCTGTCCAGCCGCGCCACCTGCTCCGCGCTCAGGCTCAGCGCCGCCGCGCGGGCAAAACTTTCCACCTGGGCCACGCTGGTGGCGCTGGCGATCGGCGCGGTCACCCCTTCGCGGCCGATCAGCCACGCCAGGGCCACTTCCGCTGGCTTCGCCCCCAGCTCCTCCGCAACCGCCACCAGGGTATCGATAATCCGCATCCCGCGCGGATTCAGGTACTTACCAATCTTTCCTCCGCGCTGACTCTGCGCCAGATCCGACGGCTGACGGTACTTACCGGTTAAGAACCCCGAGGCCAGGCTGTAGTAGGTCACCACCCCAATATCACGGCTGACGCAGAGATCGCACAGCGCGCCTTCAAAGGCGGAGCGGTGGTAGAGGTTATATTCCGGCTGCAGCACCTGCCAGGCAGGCAAACCGCCCTTGCGCGCCACCTCCAGCGCCCCCGCCAGCTGCATCGCATCGAGGTTAGAGGCCCCCATCGCGCGAATTTTCCCCGCCTGCTGCAGGCTGTGGAAAGCCTCCAGCGTTTCCGCTACCGGGGTTTGCGGATCCGGCCAGTGGGAAAAGTAGAGGTCGATGTAGTCGGTATTAAGGCGGCGCAGGGAGTCGTCTACCGCCTGCTGGATCCAGGCTTTGCTGAGTCCCTTATGGCCAGGAAGGCCGAGATCGGAGCCGACTTTGGTGAAGATTTTGACCTTATCGCGCATGCCGGGACGCGCCTGCAGCCAGCGGCCGATAATGGTTTCGGATTCGCCGCCCTGGTTGCCCTCCGCCCAGCGGGAATAAACATCCGCCGTGTCGATAGCGTCAAAACCATGGTCAACAAAAGCATCAAGAAGGGCAAAACTGGTTTTTTCATCAATGGTCCAGCCAAAGACGTTACCGCCAAACACTAACGGGGCGATGGAAAATCCGGTTTTGCCCAAGGGACGTGTCATCATGCCGAGTACTCCTTAGCTTATATTCTGCTTCCCTCAGGTAACCACAGGGGTCAGGAGAGGAGGTCGATTGGATAATCAGAAAAGGAATCTTACGGCGGGCGATCCTTGCCCGCGGGTACACTCAGACATTATGTCCCGGAATAAACATCAAAGCTAAAATATTTGCTGGCTAATTTTTTATAGGTGCCGTCGGCAAGGATCTTCGCAATCGCGCCGTTTATTTCCTGACGCAGCGCCTCATCGTCTTTACGCAAGCCGATCGCCGCCCCGGCGCCAAACAGCGTATCATCCTGCAGATGGCCGCCGACAAAGGTGAATGCCTTACCCTGCGGCTGCTGCAGGAAGCTGTAGTCGGCCATCATCCCGGAAAGCACCGCGCCGTCGATGCGCCCGGACTCCAGATCGCGCACCACGCTATCGGCCCCCTGGTAGGCCACAATGTTGATCCCCTGCGGACGCCAGTGCTGATTGACGTAAGTCTCCTGCGCCGAACCCTGCTCGACGCCGATGGTTTTGCCTTTCAGCTGCGCCGGCGTATTGCCTTGCAGGGTATTTTTACGCGCCACGAGGAACACCGGCCCGTTATACAGCTTGTCGCTAAAGGCAATCTGCGCTTTACGCTTCTCGGTCATGTACATCCCGGAAAGGATGGCGTCGAATTTCCGCGCCTTCAGCGCCGGGATAATGCCGTCGAAATTGCTTTCCACCCACACGCATTTCGCCTGCAGCTGCTGGCAAATGGCGTTGCCTAGATCGATATCAAACCCCGCCAGCTTGCCCTGCGGATCCTTCCATTCAAACGGCGCGAAGGTCGGGTCGACGCCGAAGCGGATCGCCTTTCCCCCGTCGGCCAGCGCCGACGTCGACGCCATTAACGCCAGCCATAGCAACAGTGATTTTTTCATTCCAGTTCTTCTCCAGAGGTTAACGGCAGTGCTTTTCCACCAGGCGGGCGAACAGCGTCGCGCCGGTGGTGATAATGTCATCGTTGAAGTCGTAGCCGGGGTTATGCACCATGCAGCCGCCCTTCTCCCCCTGCTCGCCGTTGCCCAGCAGGAAGTAGCAGCCCGGACGTTCGCGCAGCATAAAGGCGAAGTCCTCGCTGGCGTTCATCGGCGAGACCGACTCCAGAACCCCCTCGCGACCAAACACCTCCAGCGCCAGCGCCCGGGCGAAATCAGTCTCTTCGGGGCTGTTGGTTAATACCGGGTAGGAGTCGTAAACCTCTACTGCGCTGCTGGCGCCATAGCTTTTGGCGGTAAATTCGCTGAGCTCGTGAATACGTTTGATCAGCAGGTCGCGGATTTCCGGCTTCATCGACCGCACGCTGAGCTCCATCACCACGCTCTCCGGAATAACGTTGGAGGCGATACCGGCCTGGAAGGTGCCGACGCTGACCACCGCCGTTTCGCCCGGCGGCACGTTGCGCGCCACGATGCTCTGCAGAGCCATCACCAGCGCCGCGCCGGCGACGATCGGGTCGACGGTGCGCTCCGGATGGGCGCCGTGGCCGCCGTAGCCGGTAAGGGTGATTTTGACGGTGTCCGCCGAGGCCATAAAGTTACCGGCGTAGAAGCCCAGCTTGCCCACCGGCAGCCCCGGCATGTTGTGCAGACCGAAAATGCGTTCGCAGGGGAACTGCTCGAACAGGCCGTCTTTAATCATTAAATCGGCGCCGCCGATAGCCTCTTCCGCCGGCTGAAAAATCAGATGCACCGTGCCGTTGAACTGACAGGCCGGAGAGGCGATATATTTCGCCGCCGCCAGCAGAATGGTGGTATGACCGTCATGACCGCAGGCGTGCATTTTCCCCGACACCGTGCTGGCCCAGGGTAAACCAGTGGTTTCATGAATCGGCAGAGCGTCCATATCGGCGCGCAGGCCGATGGTGCGCGGCGAGTCGCCTTTGCTCAGGCTGCCGACCACGCCGGTCTTGCCGAGGCCGCGCGTCACCTGGTAGCCCCACTCGGTCAGCTTGCCGGCAACCAGTTCGCTGGTATTAAACTCTTCCAGACTTAATTCCGGATTGGCATGTAAATAATGACGCAGAGAAATCATTTCCGCTTCCGTCGCTTTAATTTCTGGAATTACATAATCACTCATGCCGCTCTCCGGGAAATATCGTAAGGACTTAACACGGTATCGTGGTGAAAACTTTATGCAAGCAGGATTTCTAATACCGGCGATGGCGGCATCTTATTTAATAATGCGTTCACAACAGTGTAATAAGCATTAAAAACGGCGAAGTTTAAAAATAAACGTTTATTTTATGGAGAATTAACCATTATTTACCCTACCATCCCCGGCCATATTCAGATTTAAATAAAAAGATTTCTATGAAATTACAGACGCTTTTCCTCGTCGCCATGACCGCGCTGGCGGGCTGCAGCGCGCAGGGCGATACCGCCAGCCAGCAGCGGGCCAGCATTCAGAAAATGCGCAACGAAACCCTCAATAAACTGTACACCCTGCAGCCCGAGGCCCGCAGCGATATTCAGCATGCGAAGGGTTATGCGGTATTCGCCAATAACAGCAGCAAGATCCTGCTGTTCGGATTTGGCAGCGGCTACGGCGTGGTGCGGGATACGGCCTCCGGGAAGGACACCTATATGAAAATGGCCCAGGGCGGCGCCGGTCTGGGAATAGGGATCAAGCAGCAGCGCACGGTGCTGGTCTTCCATGATAAAGCGGCCCTGGATCGCTTTATCCGCCAGGGATATATGGTCGGCGCCGATGCGAACGCCGCGGCGAAATATGATGACAAAGGCATCGCGCCGATCGCCGCCTCCGCGAACGGCGTAGCGAAGGACACCTCCTCGCTGCCGTCGAAAGTGAACGTCTATGAAATCACCGACAAGGGGCTGGCCGCCCAGGCGATGGTCAATGGCTATAAATACTGGCCGGATGACGAACTGAACCCGTAGCCCCGGCGGTGCTCCATCGCCGGGTCAGGTGTTCCCTGCCCGGCGTTGGGAGACGCGCATTTAGTGGCCGAGGGCGCCGCTCACCAGAATCGAGGTGATGATCCCGGTCGCCGCGGCGATCAGCACATAGTTACCGTCGATATAGGACCAGTGATGGCCCTCCGGCGGGGGCGGCAGGCCGCGGTCGCTCCAGTCACGGACGCGATACTCATCGCCACGGAACGGCGCCGGAGCCGGGTGGCCTTTGCGGAAATCGTTACCGCGCCAGGCGAAATGGTCCTGCTCATGACGTGCCTGATCGCGTTTGTCATGACCGTCACGATCCGGGCCACGCTGGTCATGGTCACCCTGATGATGCGCGTCAGGTCCACCCTGCGGCGCATGCCCATTATGATCCGGACCGTTCTGCCACACCGTTGGCTGCCCCGGGCGATGGCCGTCGTTCGGGCCATCGGCAAAGGCCGGGACGCTCAGCACAGTGGATAACATTACCGCCAGAGAAATCATCTTTTTCATCGTACACCTCCTGATTGAAGTTCTTTGTAACGGGAAAATGTGAAGAAAGAGTGAGTATCCGCTTAACCAGGACGATTCCTGGCACCTGGGGTTTCTGCTGTCGGGGAAGGCATTATGGGGGAGGACGAGCAATAAAAAAGGCCGCTCTCGCGACCTTTATTCAGACTGCTATCAGGACTTACTCAGTCACTTTATTTTTTAACTCTTCAGCGCCGGATTTGGTTTTATCCCAGCCCTTTTCTGCGCCGGATTTGGTGGCGTTCCAGCCTTTTTCGCTGACCTCTTTGGTCTTATCCCAACCTTTCTCAGTCCCTTCTTTGGTCTTGTTCCAGGTCTTCTGCGCGCCTTCGCTCACCTGGCTGCCGACGCTATCCTGTTTGCCTTCGGCCGCATGTTTCGCCTTCAGCTGCTGCTCTTCGCCCTCGTGCTGGGCCTGGTGCAGCTTCTCTTTGGCGGTGTTGGCGTTGGCATTGGCCGCCGCGACGGTATCATCTGTTGCATGTGTTGTCGCAGCAAAAACCGGAGCCGCAACCAGAATAGCCGATAACGCAATCATTGCTTTTTTCATAATATCCTCTCTCACATGTCATGTTATGAGTCGCATTCAGGATGGCACAGCGAACCGGGGATGACATTAGGAATTAGCCTGAAAAACGTTTTCGACCTCCAATCATGGCAGAAAATGCTGCCGCCGCGCGCCCTGTCGACGTTCACATAATTTCCAACACGTTTGTTACATTTCGTGAAATTTGCCCTTGATATACTTGCCGTTGAGGTTTACTCGAGAATAATTCTCAGAATCATTATATTTATAAATTGGCAAACGGAACTCCTTTTATGGCAAGAAAATCAGTAAGATCGCTGTTGCTTACTGCGCTGATCGCGACGCCCTTCCTCAGCTATGCGACCCAATATCCGCTGACGGTTACCGACCTTGACGGCCGGCAGGTCACCCTGGTCAAAGAGCCGCAGCGTATTATTTTGCAGGATGGTCGCGACATTATGACCCTCGCCCTGCTGGACCGGGACAATCCGTTTAAGCGGCTGGTGGCATGGAATAATCTGGCGAAAAAGCAGGATGTTGCCACCTGGCAGATGCTGAAAACGGCGTGGCCGCAGTCGGCTACGATTCTGGACATGGGCTTCAGCGACAAGGGGAACGTCGATCTTGAAAGCGTCATCGCCCGCCAGCCGGATCTGATGATCGCCCAGCTGCGCGCCAGGCCTGCGCTGATGGAGAGCGGGGTCATTGACAAGCTTAGCGCCCTGCACGTTCCGGTGCTGTTTGTCGACTATGAGATCGACCCGGCGAAAGATACCGCCCCCAGCATCGACCTGCTGGGCAAAGTGCTTAACCGCGAGAGCCAGGCCAAAGCCTTTACCGATTACTATCGCCATCAGCTGCAGACAATTCGTCAGAAAACCGCAGCCATCACGCCGAAGGCCAACGTCTTCGTGGAAGCGCTGGCCGGCAACAGCGACGCCTGCTGCTTTACTCATGGCCACAGCGGCTGGGGCGGGCTGGTGGAGGCGGTCGGGGCGAACAATATCGGTTCGCAGCTGCTGCCGGGCGCCTCCGGGTTCGTCTCGCTGGAGAAAATCATCAGCATGAAGCCCGACGCCTGGATCATGACCGGCTCGAAGCGTGGCAACAGCCAGGTGCTGCCCCTGGGCTATGAAGTCAAGCCGGAGTCGGTGAAGGCCCAGGCGCAGACGCTGCTGGCGCGGCCAGGGGTCAGCCAGATCCCGGCGGTACAGGAAAAGCGAGCGTATGGCGTCTATCACCACTTCTATAACCACCCGTGGAATATTGTCGGCATGGAATATCTGGCGAAAGATATCTATCCGCAGGCCTTCCGCGATCTCAACCCGGATGAGACTTATCATTATATCGTGCGCCATTTCACCGACCTGCCGGACCAGCCGTTCGTCTTTTCCTGGCAACAGAGCGAGTAATCCGGCATGCGTTTAACTTCCGACTCCGTTCTGGACGGGCTGCCCGCCGGGACGTCTGGCGTGATGGATCATTATCGCCATATCGTGCGTCGCCGCCTGCTGCTGATGCTGCTGCTGGCGCTGTTGATTGTCGCTTCGCTGCTGCTCGATTTTATGCTCGGCCCCTCCGGACTGCCGCTGCAGAGCCTGTGGCAGACGTTAACCGATCCGGCCAGCGCCGATCCGGGCACTCGCGCCATCGTCTGGGACATCCGGCTGCCCTATGCGGTGATGGCGATTATCGTCGGTCTGGCGCTGGGACTGGCCGGTGCCGAAATGCAGACCATCCTCAATAACCCGCTGGCCAGTCCGTTTACCCTCGGCGTCTCCTCGGCTGCGGCGTTTGGCGCCGCGCTGGCGATTGTACTGGGTATTGGCCTGCCCGGTATTCCCGGCCAGTGGTTTATCTCGGCCAACGCCTTTATCTTCGCCCTGCTGGCGGCCCTGCTGCTGGACGGCATTACCCGCTGGACCCAGGTGGCCACCTCCGGCGTCATTCTGTTCGGCATCGCGCTGGTCTTTACCTTTAACGCCCTGGTCTCGATGCTGCAGTTTATCGCCAATGAAGACACGCTGCAGGGGCTGGTGTTCTGGACCATGGGCAGCATCGACCGCGCCTCCTGGAGCAAAGTCGCCATCCTGCTGGTCGCCCTGGCGCTGGTGATGCCCCTGTCGCTGCGCAGCGCGTGGAAGCTGACCGCCCTGCGGCTGGGCGAGGACCGGGCCATCAGCTTTGGCATTAACGTTCGCCGTCTGCGCCTGGCCACACTGCTGCGGATCAGCATTTTGTCGGCGCTTTCGGTGGCCTTTGTCGGGCCAATCGGCTTTATCGGCCTGGTGGCGCCGCATATTGCGCGGATGCTCTTCGGCGAAGACCATCGCTTTTACCTGCCCGCCAGCGCGCTGATCGGCGCCCTGGTGCTCTCCCTGGCCTCCATCGCCTCGAAGAACCTGATCCCGGGGGCCATTATTCCGGTAGGGATCGTCACTTCCCTGGTAGGGGTCCCGTTCTTTTTAAGCATTATTTTACGTCACCGGGGGCAGGTATGAGCGACCAGACGTTATCCGGCCTGTCGCTGTCTCACTTCAGCGCCGGCTATCCCAGACGCAAGGTGATCGAGAACCTGACGGTTCCCCATCTGCCGCGGGGGAAAATCACCGCGCTGCTGGGGCCAAACGGCAGCGGTAAATCGACGTTAATGCGGGCGATGGCGGGTCTGGGCCCCTGCCGCGGCGAGCTGCTGCTGGAGGGGGAAAATCTGCTGACGCAGCCGTTCGCACGTCGCGCGGAACAGGTGGTCTATCTTCCGCAGACGCTGCCCGCCGGCGTGCATCTGCATGTGCTGGAGTCGATTATCGTGGCCCAGCGTGCCGCCGGAGGACGCCACAGTCCGCAGCACCAGGAGGAGGTGATGGCGCTGCTGCGCCAGCTGGGAATTGCCCACCTGGCGATGAGCTACCTCGATCAGCTCTCCGGCGGGCAAAAACAGCTGGTGGGTCTCGCACAGTCGCTGATTCGCCAGCCGCGCCTGCTACTGCTCGACGAACCGCTCAGCGCGCTTGATCTCAACTATCAATTTCACGTGATGGATCTGGTGCGCCGGGAGACCCGACGGCGCAACATCGTAACCCTGGTGGTGGTGCACGATATCAATATTGCCCTGCGTCACGCCGACCATGTGCTGATGCTCAAAGCGGGCCAGCTGCTCGGCGACGGCACCCCGGCCGCGGTCATCACCCCCGAGACCCTGGCGGCCGTCTATGGCGTGCGCGGGCGTATTGAGCCCTGTTCGCAGGGGGTGCGGCAGGTAATTATTGACGGGCTGGTGGACAGCGAGGCCTGACCGCGGCGCGGGGAGGGTACGGCCTCCCCGCGCCCACCGGCTTAGTGATCGAGATAGATATAGTTTTCCCAGCTCTTCATGCGGATCAAGATCTTCCGGATCAGCGACAGCTCTTTCAGGTGATCCGAGTAGACCGCCGCCTCGAGGGTGGCCCCCTGCGGCAGGGCGTATTCGGCAAATCGCGGATCGGTCACCTTCAGCACCACCAGCGCCCGGCCATGGGTATTGAGCGCGTCCGTGGTCAGCAGTTTGCCCTGGCCCTGAAACTGACTCTCGCCAATCGCCGGCAGCACGTCGGCCACTTCCCCGCGGAAGACGGTGCCCGGAATGGCCGGGAACATCAGCTCCGCAGGCTCGCCTTTATGCAGACGCTGCAGGGCGTTCTGGCGAAATGCCGCGACATACTCCCGCGAGGCATCGCCCTCCACCGGCACAAAGGTCATCACCGGCAGCATCCCCAGCGCGGTGGACATGGTGCCTGGCCGTAAGCCGACGGTGCTGACATAGCCGTCTTCCGGGGCGCGGACGACGGTGTTATCCAGCTGAAACTGCGCCTTCTGCAACTGCGCCAGCAGGGAGGCCACGGTGGTATTTTTGCCCTTCACCACCGAGTCCAGCGCGTTACGCGCCTGAACCACGTTCGCCTGAGCCGCGCTGACGCTGGCTTCATCGGCTTTCCACGTCTGCAGACGGGTATCGACCATTTGATCGGAGAAGGCGCCCTGAGCATGCCCCTCCCGAAAGCGGGCATACTCCCGCCGCGACTGGTCGCGCTGGGCCACCGCTCTGCTCAGCTCGGCCTCCGCCTGGCTTAACGCGGCGTTGAGGGAGAGCGCATCCTGACTGGCCGCTTTAATTTGCGCCTGCAGATCGTCCACCTTTGCCTGGAACGGCGTCGGGTCGAGAGTAAACAGCACATCACCCTTATGCAGCCTCTGGTTAGGCTTCACCGGTACGGTCTGCACCCGACCGCGTACCTGCGACACAATCGGCACGGTGCGAAACACCTGATTACCGACGTCGGTATAGGGGAAGTTGTAGTTCATCCCGAAGATCACCGCGCCAATCAGGGCGATACCGCCGAGCACCGCCGTCGGCACGGTCCACTTATTGAGCGGAATGCGGAAAACTTTAAACACCACGATGCATAGCGCGGCGTAGGTCAGCAACATTAAC
Organism: Klebsiella sp. JB_Kp004; assembly: GCF_040065795.1. Taxonomy (NCBI): domain Bacteria; kingdom Pseudomonadati; phylum Pseudomonadota; class Gammaproteobacteria; order Enterobacterales; family Enterobacteriaceae; genus Klebsiella; species Klebsiella sp. JB_Kp004. The sequence continues at coordinate 9,560 of NZ_JBEAKW010000016.1, forward strand.
GTTTCCATTATTCTGCCTCCTTCGCTTTAAGTTCCTCGACCTCGCGCTGCACCTGCTCCAGTCGCTGAACGACCGTCTCCAGACGCTGATGCAGGGCCTGCTGATCGTCGGCGATGCGGCGCATTCCCCATCCGCGGTCTTCGCGCCACAGCGTCGCCCAGATCCACAATAAGGGCCACAGGGCATGCAGGGTAAATAAGCTGACCCAGCCGGCATAATGAATCGCATCCTGATGAGGATGGCGCCGCTCTTTGGCGATTTCATAAGGAATATCGTGAATAACAATCACGCCATAAAAAAGTATTAAGGCCACGGCGATGAGAATGGCCAGCGCCACATAGTCCAGGGTCATAAAATAACTCCAGAGTGAAAGGTTAAATAAATAAAACGGCCAGGTTCAGGCGTAACGGGGCCGGGGGAAAACGCGCGCGTAGCGCTTTCCTCGGGCGGGTTTTAGCGACGTTATGTCGGGGAGCCGACGAACCTGAATCAGAATTTCTCAGGAATATGACGGTCGATGGAAATCAGTTTGCCTTTTTTCACCGTGATATATCCTCCCTCGCGCAGGGCGGCCAGCACCTGATAAACATAGCTGCGCGAAAGATTGGTTCGTTTAATAATAAATGCCGACAGGCTTTCATGCTGACCACCATCGATTCCTCCACGATATAAATAGCGCGACAGCATTGATTTAATGGTCTGAAAGCTGGTCTGGCTGCCGCGTTCATAGTGGGCATCAAGGGCAAATATGCCCATATAGGCAAGGATCGTGGTCAGCTCTTGCATATAGCCCGGCGACGAATGAAAGAATATCCGTTCAAAATCGCTGGCGGATATTTTCGCCAGCTGGCATTCGCCCAGACACCGATAATAGAGCGCCACCGACGGACAATAATGTTCAAGCAGCCCTAACGGCATATGCGCGATAACAATCCCGAGCAGGTTCTGCTCATCACCAAAGGCCAACGTCATTTGCCCCTGCAGCAAAAAATAGAGATAGCCCGGCTGCGGCAGAAATGGCTGGTCTTTACTCAGGCTCAGGGTTTCACTGCAGGCGATGACCGCCGGCAGGTGCGTGGTCAGCGACAGCTTCTGGTACCGATCGTAAATATCGCCAAAACTGGGGTTCATCGCGCTACGCACTCCTTCACCTTTTATCACCGCGGCGGGGTTAACCGCGGCCTGTGGAACTATACCTAAGCGGGTCAGGAAGGAAAAGTCCAGATCTGGAGTGGCGAAATATTCCGCCTGGCTCACATTTTTTACCCTCGCCCCGCCCTTTCATCCACCAATCGTTCCGCTTGCCGCCAGGCTGTGCTTTAATTAGCTAAACCGGTTTAACAAAGTTTAGCTAAGAGGAGCTGTCCTATGAATAGTAAAATCTGGGTACTCGGCGATGCGGTCGTCGATCTCCTGCCCGACGGAGAGGGCCGCCTGCTGCAATGCCCCGGCGGCGCGCCGGCCAACGTCGCGGTCGGCGTGGCGCGGCTCGGCGGCGACAGCGGGTTTATCGGCCGCGTCGGCGACGATCCGTTCGGTCGCTTTATGCGCCACACCCTGGCGCAGGAACAGGTCGATGTGGATTTTATGCGCCTTGACGCGACGCAGCGCACCTCCACGGTGGTGGTCGATCTCGATCGGCACGGGGAGCGCACCTTTACCTTTATGGTTCGCCCGAGCGCCGACCTGTTTCTTGCGCCTGAGGATCTTCCGCCGTTCGCCGCCGGCCAGTGGCTGCACGTCTGCTCTATCGCCCTCAGCGCGGAACCGAGCCGCAGCACGGCATTCGCGGCGATGGAGGCGATAAAGCGCGCCGGGGGCTATGTCAGCTTCGACCCCAATATCCGCAGCGACCTGTGGCAGGATCCGCAGGAGCTGCGCGACTGTCTCGACCGGGCGCTGGCCCTCGCCGACGCCATAAAACTGTCGGAAGAGGAGCTGGCTTTTATCAGCGGCAGCGACGACATCGTCAGCGGCATCGCCCGGCTGAACGCCCGCTTCCAACCGACGCTGCTGCTGGTCACCCAGGGCAAAGCGGGAGTCCAGGCCGCGCTGCGCGGGCAGGTTAGCCACTTCCCCGCCCGCCCGGTAGTGGCCGTCGATACCACCGGCGCCGGCGATGCCTTTGTCGCCGGGCTGCTCGCCGGGCTCGCCGCCCACGGCATCCCTGACAACCTCGCCGCCCTGGCGCCGGACCTTGCGCTGGCGCAAACCTGCGGCGCGCTGGCCACCACCGCCAAAGGCGCCATGACCGCCCTGCCCTACAGGGAGGATCTTCAGCGCTCGCTGTGATCCCGTTGGGCCGGCTAACGGCCCACTTTGCTGGCGACATCACAATTCTTAAACCGGTTTAGCAATTTTTATTTTCACTGCGTTACCGACATGTTTACCATATCAACTAAACCGGTTTAGCAAACGTTAGCACACTCACTGATTTACCTTTGGATGTCACCAACATGTATAAAAAACGGAAGTTAGCCATTCTTATTGCTTTGCTAACCGGCGCCGCCGCCGCCCATGGGCAGACAGACCTGAACAGCATTGAAGCGCGTCTCGCCGCCCTGGAAAAACGTCTGCAGGATGCCGAGACCCGCGCCAGTACCGCCGAAAGCCGCGCCGCCTCAGCGGAGCAGAAAGTTCAGCAGCTAACCCAGCAGCAGCAGCAAACCCAGGCCACCACCCAGCAGGTGGCCAAGCGCACCACCCAACTGGAAGAAAAAGCCGAACGGCCCGGCGGCTTTGAGTTCCACGGCTACGCCCGATCCGGGGTGATCATGAACGACTCCGCCGCCAGCACGAAATCCGGGGCCTATATGACCCCCGCCGGGGAGACCGGCGGCGCCATTGGTCGTCTTGGCAACCAGGCCGACACCTATGTGGAAATGAACCTCGAACATAAGCAGACCCTGGACAACGGGGCGACCACCCGTTTCAAAGTGATGGTGGCCGACGGGCAAACTACCTATAACGACTGGACGGCGAGCAGCAGCGACCTGAACGTGCGCCAGGCGTTCGTCGAGCTGGGCAACCTGCCGACCTTCGAGGGTCCGTTCAAAGGCTCGACCCTGTGGGCCGGGAAACGCTTTGACCGCGACAACTTCGACATCCACTGGGTTGACTCGGATGTGGTGTTCCTCGCCGGGACCGGCGGCGGGATCTACGACGTGAAGTGGAACGACAGCCTGCGCAGCAACTTCTCGTTATATGGCCGCAACTTTGGCGATATCGCCGACAGCAGCAACAGCGTGCAGAACTATATCGTCAGCATGAATAACTTTGCCGGCCCGGTGCAGATGATGGTCAGCGGGATGCGGGCGAAAGATAATGACGACCGCCAGGACGCGAACGGCAATCTGGTGAAAGGCGATGCCGCTAACACCGGGGTTCATGCCCTGCTGGGTCTGCACAATGAGAGCTTCTATGGCCTGCGCGACGGGACCAGCAAAACGGCTCTGCTGTATGGCCACGGACTGGGCGCCGAGGTTAAAGGCATCGGTTCCGACGGCGCGCTGCGTCCGGGGGCCAATACCTGGCGTTTCGCCAGCTACGGCACTACGCCGCTGAGCGATCGCTGGTTTATTGCCCCGGCCGTGCTGGCGCAGAGCAGTAAAGACCGCTATGTCGATGGCGACAGCTATCAGTGGGCCACTCTCAACCTGCGTCTGATTCAGGAGGTCACGCAGAACTTCGCCCTCGCCTGGGAGGGCAGCTATCAGTACATGGATCTGCAGCCTGAAGGCTACAACGATCGCCATGCGGTCAACGGCAGCTTCTACAAGCTGACCTTCGCCCCGACCTTCAAGGTCGGCAGCATCGGCGACTTCTTCTCACGCCCGGAGATCCGCTTCTACACCTCGTGGATGGACTGGAGCAAAAAGCTGGATAACTACGCCAACGACGACGCGTTAGGCAGCAACGGATTCAAATCGGGCGGCGAATGGTCGTTCGGTATGCAAATGGAGACCTGGTTCTGACGTGAACCCGGACGACAGGGTAAGTCACTCATAAATATAAGGTTCGCGGTGCCTGCCACGGCCGGCGCCGCCCACGCCATATCATCATGCATTCAGAGGGTACTATGGATTTTGAACAGATTTCCCGCTCACTGCTTCCCCTGCTGGGCGGCAAGGAAAATATCGCCAGCGCCGCGCACTGCGCCACCCGCCTGCGGCTGGTGCTGGTCGACGACGCGCTCGCCGACCAGCAGGCGATTGGCAAAATCGACGGCGTGAAAGGCTGCTTTCGCAATGCCGGCCAGATGCAGATCATCTTCGGCACCGGGGTGGTCAATAAAGTCTATGCCGCCTTTATCCAGGCGGCGGGCATCAGCGAATCGAGCAAATCCGAAGCCGCCGACCTGGCGGCGAAAAAGCTGAACCCGTTCCAGCGCATCGCCCGCCTGCTGTCCAACATCTTCGTGCCGATTATTCCGGCCATCGTCGCCTCCGGCCTGCTGATGGGCCTGCTGGGGATGGTGAAAACCTACGGCTGGGTCGACCCGGGCAACGCTATCTATATCATGCTGGATATGTGCAGCTCGGCGGCGTTTATCATTCTGCCGATCCTGATCGGCTTTACCGCCGCCCGCGAATTTGGCGGTAACCCTTATCTGGGCGCGACCCTCGGCGGGATCCTCACCCACCCGGCGTTGACCAACGCCTGGGGCGTCGCCGCCGGCTTCCACACCATGAATTTCTTCGGCATCGAAGTGGCGATGATCGGCTATCAGGGCACGGTCTTCCCGGTGCTGCTGGCGGTGTGGTTTATGAGCCTTGTCGAGAAACGGCTGCGCCGCATTATCCCTGACGCGCTGGATCTGATCCTCACGCCGTTCCTGACGGTGATTATCTCCGGCTTTATCGCCCTGCTGCTGATCGGCCCGGCCGGCCGCGCGCTCGGCGACGGCATTTCGTTTATCCTCAGCACGCTTATCAGCCATGCCGGCTGGCTGGCGGGCCTGCTGTTTGGCGGCCTCTATTCGGTGATCGTCATTACCGGTATCCATCACAGCTTCCATGCCATCGAGGCGGGCCTGCTCGGCAATCCGTCGATCGGCGTCAACTTCCTGCTGCCGATCTGGGCCATGGCCAACGTCGCCCAGGGCGGCGCCTGCTTTGCGGTGTGGTTTAAAACCAAAGATGCCAAAATCAAAGCTATCACCCTGCCGTCGGCGTTTTCGGCGATGCTGGGGATCACCGAGGCGGCAATCTTCGGGATTAACCTGCGCTTTGTGAAACCGTTCATCGCCGCGCTGGTGGGCGGTGCCGCTGGCGGCGCCTGGGTGGTATCGATGCACGTCTACATGACCGCGGTGGGCCTGACGGCGATCCCGGGGATGGCCATCGTGCAGGCCAGCTCGCTGCTGAACTACATTATCGGGATGGCGATCGCCTTCGCCGTGGCCTTCACGCTCTCTCTGACGCTGAAATACAAAACGGACGCTGAATAATGTCATTACCGTCACGCCTGCCTGCGATCCTGCAGGCCGTTATGCAGGGCCAGCCGCAGGCGCTGGCCGACAGCCATTACCCGCAATGGCATCTGGCGCCGGTCAGCGGACTGCTGAACGATCCCAACGGCTTTTGCCAGGTCGCCGGGCGTTACCACCTGTTTTATCAGTGGAATCCGCTCGCCTGCGACCACACCTACAAGTGCTGGGGACACTGGAGCTCAGCCGATCTGCTGCACTGGCGGCATGAACCTATCGCCCTGATGCCGGATGAAGAGTATGACCGCAACGGCTGCTACTCCGGCAGCGCGGTCGAGTTCGAGGGCGCCCTGACCCTGTGCTATACCGGCAACGTGAAATTCCCCGACGGCGGGCGCACCGCCTGGCAATGTCTGGCGACGGAAAATGCCGATGGCACCTTCCGCAAGCTGGGGCCGGTGCTGCCGCTGCCGGAAGGCTATACCGGCCATGTGCGCGACCCTAAAGTGTGGCGACAGGACGGGCGCTGGTACATGGTCCTCGGGGCGCAGGATGTGCAACAGCGCGGCAAAGTGCTGCTGTTTACCGCCAGCGACCTGCGGGATTGGCGCCTGGTGGGCGAGATAGCCGGGCATGACGTTAACGGCCTGGCGAACGGCGGCTACATGTGGGAGTGCCCGGACCTGTTTCCGCTGGCGGACACCCACCTGCTGATCTGCTGCCCGCAGGGGCTGGCCCGCGAAGCGCAGCGCTTTCTCAATACCTATCCGGCGGTGTGGATGGCAGGCCGTTTCGACGCCGAACGCGGCGCCTTCGACCATGGCCCGCTGCACGAGCTGGACAACGGATTTGAGTTCTACGCGCCGCAGACCATGCAGGCCGAGGATGGCCGCCGCCTGCTGGTCGGCTGGATGGGCGTCCCGGACGGGGAAGAGATGCATCAACCCACCCGCGCGCAGGGGTGGATCCACCAGATGACCTGCGTGCGCGAGCTGGAGTGGCTGGCGGGCACCCTGTATCAGCGCCCGCTGCGCGAGCTGGCCGCCCTGCGCGGCGAAGCCGAGGGCTGGCGCGGACAGACCCTGCCCCTCGCCCCGATGGAGCTGGCCTTTGACATCGCCCCCAACAGCACGCTGGGGCTGGATTTTGCCGGCGCCCTGCAGCTCACCGTTAACCGCGACGGCCTGCGCCTGTCGCGCCGCGGGCTGCAGACGGCGGAGATGCATCACCGCTACTGGCGCGGCGAGGCGCGGCGCCTGCAGATCTTTATCGACCGCTCCAGCGTGGAGATTTTCATCAACGATGGCGAAGGGGTGATGAGCAGCCGCTTCTTCCCGGGCTATCCGGGGCAGTTAATCTTCAGCGGTGCGACGCCGGTGGCATTCTGCCGCTGGCTGCTGCGGCCATGCATGGTAGAATAACCGTTTTGCTTTCAGGCTCCCGGGTGCTGATGAAAACCAAACGCGTAACTATCAAAGATATCGCCGAACTGGCGGGCGTCTCCAAAGCGACCGCCAGTCTGGTGCTTAACGGTCGTGGCAAAGAGCTGCGCGTGGCGCAGGAGACGCGCGAGCGCGTGCTGGCGATCGCCCGCGAGCAGCACTATCAACCCAGCATTCACGCGCGCTCGCTGCGCGATAACCGCAGCCATACCATTGGCCTGGTGGTGCCGGAAATCACCAACTACGGGTTTGCCGTTTTCTCCCATGAGCTTGAGACGCTCTGCCGGGAAGCCGGCGTGCAGCTGCTTATCTCCTGCACCGACGAAAACCCCGGCCAGGAGAGCGTGGTGGTCAATAACATGATTGCCCGCCAGGTCGACGGCCTGATCGTCGCCTCGTGCATGCACAGCGATGCCGACTACCTGAAGCTCAGCGAACAGCTGCCGGTGGTGCTGTTTGACCGCTCCCCCAGCGACAGCGCCCTGCCGCTGGTGATGACCGACTCGGTCACCCCAACGGCCGAGCTGATCTCCCGCATCGCCCCTCAGCATGCGGACGAGTTCTGGTTTCTCGGCGGCCAGCCGCGGCTATCGCCATCGCGCGACCGGCTGGCGGGATTCACCCAGGGCCTGGCTCAGGCGGGGGTCACGCTGCGTCCCGAGTGGGTGATCAACGGCAACTATCACCCCAGCTCCGGCTATGAGATGTTCGCCGCGCTCTGCGCGCGGCTGGGCCGGCCGCCGAAGGCGCTGTTCACCGCGGCCTGCGGCCTGCTCGAAGGGGTCCTGCGCTATATGAGCCAGCACCATCTGCTGGACTCCAATATTCATCTCGCCAGCTTCGACGATCACTATCTGTACGATTCACTTTCCCTGCGCATTGATACCGTGCAACAGGATAATCGCCAGCTGGCCTGGCACTGCTACGATCTGCTCAGCCAGCTGATCGACGGCCAGGCGCCGGAGCCGCTCCAGCGCTATCTGCCCGCCACCCTGCAGTTTCGCCATGCCTGACGGCGCCGTCGGCAATTAGCGTTTTCGCCGGGCGCGCGCCGCCCGCCTCACCGCCAGCAGCGTGCCGGCGAGCACCGCGCCGAGGCCAATCGTGACCGGCCAACGGTAAGCCATCAGCAGCGAAGGCAATCCGCTGTCCGGCGCCAGCATCACGAGATTCCAGCCCGCCAGGCCCGCATTGCCGTTCAGCGCCCGGCTTAACATCCGCTGATGCGGGGCGAAGGGCTGAATGGTCTGGTAATGGCTGCCGAACAGCGGCGGCTGCATCTCCCTGGGAAATTGCGCCTGAACCTGGGCCAGCACGCTGGCCGGCAGCGCATGCGATGCCGCCAGCAGATGCCCGTCGCTATTCACCAGCAGCAGCTGATAATGTCGCTGCCGGGCCAGGGCATAGAGATCCGCGCGCATCACCGCCAGCGGCCAGGTGGCTTCCCGCTGCCGCGCCGGCGTGTTCATCCGCCGTTCGAGGCGTGACGCCACCCACTGCGCATCCTTCTCCAGCTGCCGGGTATACATTTCGCGGCAAACCTCTCTGGCCAGAAAATGCCCGCCCCGGCCGATGATCAGGATCGCCAGGCCAACGAGCAGCGTGACGATCACGCCCCTTCTTCCCGGTCGCCAGACCGGCGAGGATTTGCCTATGGATGGTGTATTCATACGACTCCAGAAACAAGGGGCAAGGCGTGGCCCCCTGGCGAATGGACAACAAAAGTCGCGAAACTGTACAGGATGCGCAGCGCGGGAAAAATAGACAGCCTGCGCCAGGCGGGGAGTATTTTGTTTATTTCTGGACAGGGCTGGCGGCAACGACGCGCTTCGCCGTTGCCGCCAGTTGATAAGATTAGTGTTTTTTCCGGTTGCGGCGCATGTCGATGGTCACCGCCGCGACGATAATGATCCCTTTAATAATATCCTGCACGTAGGCATCGACGCCGACAAAGGTAAAGCCGCTCTTGATCAGGCCAAGGATCATCGCGCCAATCAGGGTGCCGGTAATGCGCCCCACCCCGCCCATTAAGCTGCTGCCGCCGATCACCGCTGCGGCAATCGCGTCCAGCTCGTAGGACATCCCCATGCTGGACTGGCCGCTGCTGACGCGCGCCGCCAGCACCACCCCCGCCAGCCCGGAGAGCGCCCCGGCGATGGTGTAGACAATCACCAGGTACTTATTCACGTTGATGCCGGACACTTTGGCCGAGGTCATGTTGCCGCCGATGGCATACACATATTTGCCATACCGGGTATGCTTCAGCGCAATGTGAAACACCGCAGCGATCACGAAGAAGATGATCACCGGCATCGCCCCCTGGCCTATCGCCGTAAAGCTGTCGGAGAGGAAGCTTATCGGATTGCCCTGGGTGTAATACTGCGCCAGACCGCGCGCCGAGACCATCATCCCGAGGGTGGCGATAAACGGCGGGATACCGGTTCGCGTCACCAGGAAACCGTTGGTCAGCCCGCACAGCAGGCCGACGCCGATCCCCGCGCAAATCGGGATCACCGCCGGCAGGTTGACCAGCGCCGGGAACATCGGCGACAGGCTGTCGGAGGTTTGCGCCAGGCTCGCCGCCACCACCGCCGCGAGGGCGATAACCGAGCCGGAGGAGAGGTCAATCCCGGTGGTGATGATCACCTGGGTGACGCCGACGGCGATGATGCCGATGATCGCCACCTGCAGCACAATCAGCACCAGGCGGTTGGTATTGAGCAGGAACGACTGGTCGCGAACATACCAGCCGGCGATTTCAAATGTCAGGGCAATCACCAGCATCACCACAAAGATGCCGGTATCTTTCGGCATTTTATGCCGCAAATTAGCGAAGAAGGAGGAACCCTCGCTGGCCGGAGCCGCCGTTAATTTCATATTACTCATTCTCTGTGCCTCAATGGGATGCCAACGACAAAATGGTTTCCTGGTCGGCTTCGTCTTTTTCCAGGATGCCGGTGATACGACCTTCATGCATCACCATGACCCGGTCACTCATGCCAAGGATTTCCGGCAGCTCAGAGGAGACCATAATGACCGCCACCCCCCGGTTCGCCAGTTCACTGATAAGATGATAAATTTCCGCCTTCGCCCCGACGTCGATGCCGCGGGTCGGCTCATCGAGAATTAAGATTTTCGGTTGCGCTAGCAGCCAGCGCGCAATCAGGACTTTTTGCTGATTCCCCCCGCTGAGGTTATTAATAATTTGATCCATCGTCGGCGTTTTAATATTGAGCCGGCGGATTTGCTCCATGCAGTCTTCGGCCATTTTCACGTGCTGGACAAAACCGCTCTTGCCGATATATTCCGGCATTTTGACGATACTCATATTTTCCAGCACCGACAGCACCAGAAACAGGCCCGACTTTTTGCGGTCTTCGGTTAATAACGCCATCCCCTTTTCAATCGCCACGGAGGGAGAATCAATGGTCACCGGCGCCCCGTCGATCAGCACTTCACCGCTGTCGAAGCGTTCCATACCGAACAGGCTTTCCATCACCTCGCTGCGCCCGGCGCCCACCAGCCCGGCCACGCCGAGGATCTCGCCGCGACGCACGGTAAAGCTGACGTCATGGAACACGCCCTGGCGCGTCAGGTTGCGCACCGTCAGCACCTCTTCGCCGATGGTGTTATTAAATTTCGGGAACAGCTGGGTTAATTCGCGGCCCACCATCTGGGTGATCAGCGACTGGCGGGTAAATTCAGTGGTGTTTTTGCTCCCCACCCAGGTGCCGTCGCGAAAGACGCTGATCTCATCGGTGATGGCGAAGATCTCATCCATTTTATGGCTGATATAGATGATCGCTTTGCCCTGGGCCCGCAGGTCGCGGATGATGGTGAACAGGTGAGCCACCTCGCCTTCGGTCAGTGCCGAAGTAGGCTCATCCATAATCACAATATCCGCGTTCCATGAGACCGCTTTGGCAATCTCCACCATCTGCTGGGCGGCGATGCTCAGGTCGCCCACCAGCCGGTCGGCAGTTAAGCGAATATTCAGCTTATCCAGCAGCGCCTGGGTCTGGCGGGTCAGCTGGCCGTGGTCGACAAAGCCGTACTTCATCGGCTCGCGCCCCAGCCAGATATTTTCCGCCACCGTCATATGCGGCACCAGATTCAGCTCCTGGTGAATCATCGAGATCCCCGAGCGCAGCGCATCCATGGTGTCGGTAAACTCCACCGGCTCACCTTTCACGCGAATCGATCCTTTATCCGGGCGATAGATACCGATCAGGCACTTCATTAGCGTGGATTTACCGGCGCCGTTCTCGCCCATCAGGGCGTGCACCGTTCCCGGGCGCACGCGTAATGAGACATTGTCGAGCGCCTTCACGCCGGGGAAGAACTTACTGATACCTTCGGCTTCAAGGGCAAAAGCGTTCATACATCCACCTCCGTACCACAGGTTGGCCAGGATTATTTCTGATTACGATTGGTAAATTCAGCCATGTTCTCTTTGGTGATCAGCTGATACGGCACGTCGATGATCTTTTTCACTTTCTCGCCGTTCGCCAGCTTAATGGCCGCGTCTACGGCGCCCTCGCCCTGGCCTTTCGCATCCTGGAAGATGGTGGCGATCATCTTGCCGCTCTTCAGCATCTGCAGCGCATCCGGGGTGCCATCCACGCCGGCAATGAGAATATGGTTCGGGTTTTTACCCAGCGCCTGCAGAGCGCCGATCGCCATTTCATCGTTGTTGGAGGCGATGGCCTGGATATCCTCGCCGCTGGTCATCCAGTTGCTGACCACATCCACGGCGTCATTGCGGGTAAATTTCGCGGTCTGCTTCTGCACGATTTTGATGTTCGGGTATTTCGCCACGACCTCTTCCACCCCTTTGGTGCGGTCGCGAGTGGATTCATTCGCCAGGTCGCCGAGCAGGATCGCCACATTGCCCTTGCCGTTCATCGCCTTCGCCAGCGCTTCCATCTGCAGACGACCGGCGAGAATCGAATCCGACCCCACATAGGCCATCTTGTCGGTCAGCTCCGCCTGCGGGCGACGGTTTACAAACACCAGCGGGATCCCGGCTTTGGTGGCCTGATCCATGATCGGTTTCACCGCGTTGGTATCCACCGGGTTGACGATAATGGCGTCCACGCCCTGGCCGATAAAGTTCTGCACCTGCTGCAGCTGCTGGGAGACATCCCCTTTCGCGTCCTCGATCTGTGATTTCACCCCGTCTTTTTTCATCTCTTTTTGCATCGAGGTACGCAGGATCGTCAGGAAGTTATCGTCAAACAGCGCCATCGAGACGCCAATGGAGACATCTTTTGCCATAACCACCGCAGGCAGCATGCAGGCTAACAAAGAGGCAACAATCGTTTTCTTAATATTCATAGTTGATCCTTGATTTTGTAGGTACGCCGGTGAATGAAACAAAATGAAAAATTAATTTCAGTTAGATTGCGACAAATGTCTGTTGTGACGGCGACGGCGCTACGGGGTTTTCCGCATTTCGTCGTGATCGGAATCACAAATAATGGCTGTATTATCATCACTTTTTTGAAACATCAGTCCATTTATGCCACACCGTGAATTCCAGACCATTTATTTCATTAACAAGACATTTGAAACTTTTATAAGTAAATAACTGAAATGAAAATTTTAAAACCATGCAGTAACAGAATTTTGACAGACATCTAACATTGCTGCATAAATGAGCGAAAAATGAGAGGCAGACAACGCTTTACAGCGATCGCCCCCGGCGGGGTTGGCATTTACCCGGCGGGGAGATCCGCGTTGTCAGGAAGGGAGGCGCCGCACGCCTTAGTCGACGTTCTCGGCGCTGTAGAGGATAAAGTCGACTTTCCCGTCGGCATAGGTTTGCGGCTGATAGCCGGACTCCAGATGGCGCAGCATCAGGTCGATCGCCAGCTGGGCGTGCTGGCGGGTGTTCTGATCGAGCGTTAACGCCAGGCTGCCCCTGGCCAGCTGCTGGCGGGTGGTATTGTAGCGCTCATGGGTGATCCAGCAGACGTCGCCTTCGCGGCGGTGGCGAGCCAGCGCCTCGGCAATCTGAGTATTGCCAAGTCCGGTGTTATAGATCCCGACAATATGCCGGCTGCGGCACAGGGCCTGCTCCAGCAGGCGGGTGATCTGCTCCCGCCGCTCTTCGCCTGCCAGCACCTCGTTGAGCTGCAGATGGGGAAAGCGCTGGCTCAGCACCTCGCGGAACCCCTGGATGCGCAGGCGATGCGCGCTGTAATCCTCCCGGCCGCTCACCATCAGCACCTCCCCGGGCCGCGGCGTCATTCTCCCCATCATTAACCCCGCCGTGCGGCCAGCCTGTAACTGATTGATCCCGACGTGGCAGAGCCGGTCGGCGCCGGGCAGATCTGTCGCCAGGGTGATGACGGGGACGCCCGCTTCCCGACAGCGGCGCAGCGCGTCATGCACCACAGGATGGTCATTGCCGAAAACGATGATCCCCTGACGCTGCTGGCCGCTGCGCATAATGCGCCGGGCCAGGGTCGCCGGCTGCGACTCCGGGACAAAGGTGCGGTGCAGGGTCAGACGACGATAGCCGAGGCTATCCGCGACGGCGGCGAAATCCTGCGCCAGCTGCGGAAAAAAGAAAGAGTCATTGCTGCTGAGAAAGAGCTCAATCTGCCAGGGAAAGCGGTGCTCCTCCGGCAGGATCCGCTTCAGCCCCGCCTCCCGCGCCGCCTGCAGCACTTTGCGCGTGGTCTGCGGCGATACGCCGCCGCGTTCGTTCAGCACCCGGTCAACGGTGGCCACGCCGACGCCAATCTGTCTGGCCAGCATCGCCAGTGACATGTTTTTCATCGCCCCTCTCTTCAATGATGGAAATACATCAAAACGGCAGTGTCAGTGAGTTTAGCAAACCGATTATGGTGGCAGCGTCCCCTCGCCATTCTGGAGAATAAAATGAAGTGCAAACGTTTTGCCCTGGTAGGCAGTGGTTTTATCGGTCAGGTTCATGCCGCCAGCCTCGCCCGTCACGACGGGAGCGAGTTGACGATGGTGGCCGATGCCGCGCCGGAGCGCGCCCAGGCGCTGGCCGCCCGCTATGGCGCCCGGGCGGTGACGGTGAGCGAGGCTCTCCGTAGCGACGCCATCGACGCTGTGCTGATCGCCAGCTCGACCCCGTCGCATGCCGAACTGCTGGAAGCCGCCGCCCGGGCGGGCAAGGCGGTCTATTGCGAAAAACCGATCGACCTTTCCCTGGCGCGCGCCCGCGAGGTGGTGGAACGGGTGCTTCCTCTTAAGGTGCCGGTCACCGTCGGCTTTAACCGGCGCTTCGACAGCAGCCATCAGCAGTTGCGCCGCCAGTTGGAGCAGGGAGCGATCGGCAGGGTCGAGCTGGTGCAGATGGTCTGTCGCGCCTCCAGCATGCCGCCGCTCGACTATCTGCGCAGCTCCGGCGGTCAGATGCGCGATCAGGCGATCCATTTCTTCGATCTTCTGCGCTTTCTCACCGGCGATGAAGTGCATACCGTAGCGGCAATGGGCGCGGCGCTGGCCCTGCCGGAAATCGCCGAATTTGGCGATGTCGACACCTCCATCCTGATGATGCAGATGCGCGGCGGCGCGCTGGCGCAGCTGGACAATACCCGCCGCACCGGCCACGGGTATGATGAACGGATCACCCTGCTGGGGGCAGAGGGCGCGCTGGAGTCCGGCAGCCAGTCGCCGGCGGGCCCTACCCTGTGGCGCGGCAATCAGCGCATTGAGCCAGGCCTGTGGCCGGACTGGTTCAGCCGGGTGCAAGGATCTTATTACCAGCATCTCGACGCCTTTATCCGCTCTCTGAATGGTGAAACCGTGGCCGACCTGCCCGGCCTGGTGGACGGCCTGCAGGCGCAGGCCATTGCCGAAGCGGCGGTTCAGTCTCTGCAGCGCGGCCAGTTTGTCGCCGTCGACGACTGTCGGTGAGTGGTTGCGTGGCAACCGCTATCAGGCTCTGAACCTGCCTTTATGCCGGGCGGCGGCGACGCCTTGCCCGGCCTACGGGCATGATAACCATCAA
>NZ_JBEAKW010000017.1:0-20767 GCF_040065795.1 Klebsiella sp. JB_Kp004
CCCCGACCGGGGTTCGACAACTGGCGCAGCCAGTTGGACAGACCGCGAGCCCGCGAGCGGGCTGCCCCGCAGGGGCGAGCGAAGCGAGTCAATCCCCCCCTCACCGCCATATTCGAGATGAGAGCCTGTACGCAAGTACGGGCTCTTTTCTTTTATATTCTCCGCTGGGGGGGATGAGAACCCCCGACCGGGGTTCGACAACTGACGCAACCACCTGGACAGAACGAAAAAGACAATCCGAATGAAACTATCTCACTTCACGTCACTGGGATTTGTTAAGCAAAAATAAAACCAGATTCGCCATATCCTCTGCATAGGTATCATAGTCATCTTGCGCGAGTGATGCATTGTTAATATGATATTTCCCTGAAACATAAAAAGAAGGCGTACCACTTACTTTCATTTTTTCGACCAGATTGTCCTGTCTGGCAATTAAAGCTTTTACCATAAAATTACTTTGCATTTCGGCATATTTCTCGGACGTAATGCCAAGTTGATTAAATACCTTAACAATATGAGCTGTCGTTTTAATATCACGCTTAACCTGTAAGCCTTCAAACAATAACTTTTCCACCTTGCCATCTACCCCAGCATATTGTGCTACGGCCCATGCTTCTGTTAATGCTGGTCCTAAAGGTCCCATCTGGCTGACATGGTATTTTTCCAGTTTCATATGGGCGGGCAGGCGCTTTCTGATAGCTGTATCAACATTGATGAGCTCTGCAAACGCATAACAAGGTCCGCAGTAGAAGGAAAAAAACTCAACCAGTTGCGGCGGTTGCTTAACAGTAGAATTAATGACAGTGAAGTTTTTCCCTGCCTGATAATCTTTACTATAAGCAGCAGATGACAACCCCACCATCAAAATAGTAATTAATAACTTGATAACTTTCCCATGTACGACCATAGTGCTTCCCTTACAAGTATCCATACAATTAAATGAGTAAAACGGCGTAAGACGAAAGAAATTATTAGAAAGGCGCTTATGTATAGCAAAGCAGATATTCTTGTATTACAGAGAAGAAATTCTATCACCTACAGCGATGGATCCCTCAAAACAGAAAGTTTATCCGCACTTCAGACTGTCGCAAAGATCAAAACAACAAAGCCCGGGCTAGCCCGGGCCTTGCTCACAGTATGACGCTCAATAATAGGCTTTCAGCGTCCGCTGGCAGAGGGCCGAGCGCACGCAGTCATCGGTGGTGAAACGCACGATGCCGATCATCTCATCTTCCTCAAAACGCGCCAGCGCATCACTTAGGCCAGATCTCACACCAGAGGGCAAGTCGCACTGGGTGATATCGCCATTGACGATGACCGTCACGTTCTCCCCGAGGCGGGTTAAAAACATCTTCATTTGCGCTGCGGTCACGTTCTGGGCCTCGTCCAGAATCACCACCGCATTTTCAAAGGTACGTCCGCGCATATAGGCGAACGGCGCGATTTCCACCTTGCCGATTTCCGGACGCAGGCAGTACTGCATAAAGGAAGCCCCCAACCTTTTCACCAGCACGTCGTAAACCGGTCGGAAATAGGGCGCGAACTTCTCGGCGATATCTCCCGGTAAGAAGCCGAGATCTTCGTCGGCCTGCAGAACGGGACGGGTAACAATAATTCTGTCCACATCCTTATGGATCAGCGCTTCCGCTGCCTTCGCCGCACTAATCCAGGTCTTGCCGCATCCGGCTTCGCCGGTGGCGAAAATCAGCTGTTTATTGTCGATGGCATTCAGATAATGCGCCTGAGCCTCATTGCGCGCCTCAATTGGGGAAGTATCACGGCTGTCCCGCGCCATGCCAATTGCTTCTACGCCACTCATTTGCACAAGCGATGTGACCGATTCTTCTTCACGCTGCTTATGACTGCGTGAATCCCGTCTCAGCACACGTTTTGCTTCACGACGAGCTTTGATCACTGCTTTTTGTCTTCCCATGGATAGCACCTTGCGTTGTAGGTTTACATCACACGCGTCAACATCGACGCGACTATGCGCACGAACGATTGAGGTTTGGCTTCCTTGTAAGCCATTGCTTGCCGGTAGAACTGACAACGAGTCGCGGCTACGCGCACCGCGTACCCTGCCAAGGTGATAATAATTCGAAGCGGAGGGAGAAAGAGTGAGAAAATCGCTGCCGGAAGCGGGGCTTCCGTGCTGAAGAGTACGGTCTGTGGTTTTACGTTGTCCGGTACGGGACCTTACCATTCGCGATCTCCATAGTGAAACGTCACACTGCCGGGAACTACCGCGTATGTAATAAGTACATCAAAAAAGATTCTTAATGCAACTTATTTTTCACAATGACGCAACAAATAGTTCTTAAGCAAGTGTAGGAGACTATCGGTCATTTGTATTACAAAAATATAACACATGGCAGGAAATATAAGAAAAATGAGAAAAACAGCAGAAAACGCCCTGCCCTTGCGGACAGGGTCGGTATCAGGCCTGCAGCAGCGTCTGTCCCAGGTAGTGCTTGTCATCCACTACGCCGGGTAAAACAAAGAAGTAGCCCCCGCCAATGGGTTTGACGTACTCCTCCAGCGCCTCGCCGTTAAGCCGTTTCTGCACCGTCAGAAAACCCTTTTCCAGATCGTGCTGATAGCAAACGAACAACAGCCCCATATCCAGTTGCCCGGCGTTAGTGACGCCCAGCGAATAGCTGTAGCCGCGGCGCATCATCAGGCTGGACTGGGTTTCCGGCGTGCGAGGATTGGCCAGACGAATATGGCTATCCAGCGCGATCGTCTCGCCGCCAGGATCGTTGCTGTAATCCGGGGTATCGTGCTCGTTTTTCATCCCCAGCGGCGCTCCGGTGTGTTTGTCGCGGCCAAAGATCGTCTGCTGCTCTTTCAGCGGCGTCCGGTCCCAGAACTCGACGTGAAACTGGATGATGCGCGCCGCCTGATAGCTGCCGCCCACGGCCCAGGCCGGCTCGTCCTGATCCGCCGTTACCCACACGACCTGATCCATCAGCGCGCTGTCATGGCTCGCCGGATTAGCGGTGCCGTCTTTGAAACCCAGCAGGTTGATGGGGGTCTCTTTGCCTTTGCTGCGCGCCGCGCTATCGGAGATAAACCCTTCCCGCTTCCAGCGCACGCTGAGCAAATCCGGCGTATGTTTGATGACATCGCGCAGGGCGTGGATCACCGTATCCTGAGTATTGGCGCAGATCTGCAGCAGCAGGTCGCCATGGCACAGGGCGGCATCCAGCGAATCATTGGGGAAGCGAGTCATCGGCTGCAGTTTTCTCGGCACTTTATCCGCGAGACCAAAGCGCTCATCAAACAGCGAATGGCCGACCGAGACGGTGATGGTCAGGTTATCCGGGGCAATCCACGGCCCTAAGATGCCGGAATCCATCGGCGGCAGCCGGGGATTAGGCGTATCGGGCGCCGGGCCGCCGTGGGTTAAAAAAGCGATACGCTGGGTCAGAAGCCGGAACAGACGCTCGAGGTCGGCTTTATCTGACGCCAGCACGTCGAACGCCACCAGCATCATCGAGGCCTGCTGCGGCGTCAGAATGCCCGCCTGATGCCGGCCGTAGAATGGCTGTTTTTCCTGACGCGCGTCGGGTGCGAGCGTCCCGGGGGAGCTTTCCGCTTTTGCCGCATGCGCCACCGGGCAGCCGCCGGTGATGGCCAGCGCGCCGCCAAGCGCGCCGATCCCTTTCAGTAAGCGACGACGTGACGGCTCGTTCACGTCGTGTGGTTTCTGTTGTGCCATCGACTTAGTCCAGACCCAGGATCCCGCGCAGCTGAGCCAGATCTTCCGCCAGGGTGGTGATCGGCCCTTTCAGCGCATTACGGTCAGCGGTGGTTAGCTTATCGTAAGTTTCGAAACCGTCTTTGGTGCGGTATTTGCTGAGGATACTGTCCACTTTCTTAAAGTTGTCGTCCACTTTCGCCAGCAGCGCGCTGTTCTCTTTTTGCAGCTGCGGGCGCAGCAGGTCGACAATTTTCTGCGCGCCGTCAATATTGGCCTGGAAGTCCCACAGGTCGGTATGGCTGTAGCGATCTTCTTCACCGCTGATCTTGCTGGCCGCGACTTCTTCAATTAATCCTGCCGCACCGCCCACGACTTTTGACGGCGGGAACGCCAGCTCGCTGATGCGTTTTTGCAGCTCCAGCACATCGCTGTTCAGCTGATCGGCATATTTTTCCATGCCCTTGACGCTGTTATCGCCAAACAGCGCCTTTTCCAGACGGTGGAAACCGGTGAATTTCGGATCTTCCGCTTTTTTCTCGAAGTCGTCTTCGCGGGCGTCGATGCTGCCGTCAAGGTCAGAGAACAGCTCGGCGATCGGCTCGATGCGCTCGTAATGCTGGCGCGTCGGGGCGTACAGCGCTTTCGCTTTCTCGATATCGCCCGCTTTCACCGCGTCGGTAAAGGCTTTGGTGCCGCTGACCAGCTGCGCGGTTTCCGCCGTCACATAGGCTTTGTAAGCGGTGATCGCTTCGCCGAGGCTCAGCACCGCATCGGCTTTCGCCGCGTCTTTGGTGGCGGCGCCGGTGACGATCAGTTTGCCTTTCGGGTTGGTGAGCAGGCCGCAGGTCATGTCATATTCGCCCGGCTGCAGGTTCGCGGTGAGCTTCTGGGTAAAGCCCGGCGCGATGTTCTCACGCTCTTCCACCACCATGACCCCTTTCAGAATCTCCCACTCCAGCGCTTTCTGGCTGTGGTTCTGAATAATAAACTGGGTTTTACCCGCGTTAACGGTCACCTGCATCGGCTCGCACTGTTTATCGTTGACGGTGACTTTGACCTGCGGGATATCCGCAGCCTGAGCACCGAATGCAGAGCTGAGCAGCGCGGCCACGGTCACCCGCAGCGCATTACGGCGAAAATGAATCATCATGATCATCCCTTTCGGTAAGTAGAGTGTCGCTTATAAGCTCGCAGCGCCCGGTCAGGCAGCCCGCGAGGCAGTCGTATTATTTCGCGGCGGCAGCGCAAACAGCACCAGCGCCGGGATCAGATAAAGCAGATAAACAGCCACTTCGCTGACGCTTGGCGTCTCCTGGTAGCCGAAGATCCCTTCCAGCAGCGTGCCGAACAGCGTATGCGTCGACAGCACAGCGCTCAGATCGAAGGCGGTCTCCTGGAACAGGTTCCACAGGCCCGCCTCGTGGAAGGCGCGGATCGCCCCCGCGGCCAGGCCAGCGGCCACCAGCAGGATAAACAGGCTGGTCCATTTGAAGAACACGCCGAGGTTGAGACGGATACCGCCCCAGTAGAGCAGGAAGCCCAGCACGATAGCCGTGGCCAGCCCCAACAGCGCCCCCAGCGGCGGCCAGATGCCGACATCCTGCTGGAATGCCGCCAGCAGAAAGAAGACCGACTCCAGCCCCTCACGGGCGACCGCGAAAAAGACCATCATCACCAGCGCCCAGCCATGGTGATTGCCGCGCTGTAGCGCCTTGTCCACGGCCTGCTCCAGCTGCTGCTTGACATTGCGTGAGACATTGCGCATCCAGAAGACCATCCACGTCAGGATCACCACCGCGATGACCGCGACGATCCCTTCGAACAGCTCCTGTTCACGCTGAGGAAATTCACCGGTGGTTTCGTTGATAAAAATGCCTAAGCCAAGACACAGCGCCGCCGCGAGGATCACGCCAATCCACATCACGCCAATCCAGTTGCCGCGCTGGGTGCGTTTCAGATAGCTGGCGATCAGGCTGACAATCAGCGCCGCCTCCAGGCCTTCGCGTAACATAATGAGAAATGGGACAAACATGCCAATACCCTTAAATGTAAAGCACCGTCAACGAATGCAAAAACAGGTAATATTTATGATAGTGATTATCATTACAATACTCAGAAACACAAGCAAAATGTGCAGAGAATGATGATCAGTTGTAAATAAATCGCTGGCAAATAATGACTTATGAAAATATTCGCCTGTTATGAGGGAAAAGAATAAGCAAAGGATTTTTTACGTCAGATATTTACCCGTCGCAGCGGCTATGGCTAAATGGCGGCCTTATTGACCTGCGAAAAGAACAACATGACTGCATTTTTTCATTTCCTGCTGGCGCTGGCGGTGATCCTCGCCCTGGCCTGGCTTGTCAGCTATGACAGACAAAAAATTCGTATTCGTTATATTCTCCAGTTGATTATTATCGAAATAGCGCTCGCTTTCTTTTTCCTGCACGCCGAAAGCGGCCTGTGGCTGGTGAAAAATATCTCCGGCTTTTTTGCTTCGCTATTAGGCTTTGCCGCCGAAGGGACCAATTTCGTCTTTGGCGGCATGAGCGAAAAAGGCTTAGCCTTTATTTTCCTTGGCGTCCTGTGTCCGATTGTGTTTATTTCCGCGCTGATTGGTATTCTCCAGCACTGGCGGATCCTGCCGATTTTTATTCGCGTCATTGGCACCCTGCTGTCGAAGGTCAACGGCATGGGTAAGCTGGAATCTTTTAACGCCGTCAGCTCACTGATCCTCGGCCAGTCGGAAAACTTCATCGCCTACAAAGGCGTGCTGGGCGACCTCTCCTCGCGGCGTCTGTTCACCATGGCGGCGACGGCCATGTCGACCGTATCGCTGTCGATCGTCGGCGCCTATATGACCATGCTGGACGCCAAATATGTCGTCGCGGCGCTGATCCTGAATATGTTCAGCACCTTTATCGTGCTGTCGGTGATTAACCCGACGCGGCCGGGCAGCGAGCAGGAAATAAAGCTGGAGAAGCTGCATGAATCGCAGAGTTTCTTTGAAATGCTCGGGGAATATATTCTGGCCGGCTTTAAGGTGGCGATGATTATTCTGGCGATGCTGATCGGCTTTATCGCGCTGATCAGCGCCATTAACGCGCTGTTCGCTACCCTGTTTGGCCTCAGCTTCCAGCAGATCCTCGGCTACGTCTTCTATCCGCTGGCCTGGCTTATCGGCATTCCGCTGAGCGATGAGCTTAACGCCGGCAGCATCATGGCCACCAAGCTGGTCGCGAACGAATTTGTGGCGATGATTGAGCTGCAAAAGATTGCCGCCAGCATGACGCCGCGCGGGCTTGGCATTCTCTCGGTCTTTCTGGTGTCGTTTGCCAACTTTGCCTCGATCGGCATTATCGCCGGGGCGATCAAAGGCCTGAATGAACCGCAGGGCAATATCGTCTCCCGCTTCGGCCTGCGGCTGGTGTATAGCGCCACGCTGGTGAGCCTGCTTTCGGCCAGCTTCGCCGGGCTGGTGCTGTAAGACAAACGGCGGGGCTACCCCCGCCGTTAACTCAGAACTGTACGCAGACCGGCTGGTCGACACGCATCACCGACTCCTGCGCGAACCGTAATTTATAGCCCTGGCGCAGCGCCTCAATACCGGCCTCGCTCTGCGCGTCGTTGCCATGGATCACCATCAGCGCCTTACTCTGCTCCCGCACCACCTGTCCATTCTGGCCCAGCCACTGGCCGCGAGCGTCAAACACCGTCAGCCCGTCGCGAAAACGCGGCGTGACGTCGCGGTCGACAAACTGTTGCCACTCATCAGGGGTGATGTCTTTCCCCGCCGGGCGGCTCAGGCCGAAGTAAAGCGTGGTTTGCACCATGGACTGATCCGCCGGGCAGGCGCCGGGCTTCGGCGCGCTGGTCGACGAACTTCCACCCGCCGCGCAGCCGCTGAGTAACCCTGCCAGCACCAGCGCCATTGCACCCTGTCTGAACGTCATCTTTGCTATCCTCATTGTTATTAGTCAGGAAATATCAGCGGATTTTCAAATAATTAGCAAGGGTTATAATATTCCAGCCCGGCAACAGGCAAAAAAAAGCCCGCCAGCGGCGGGCTCGTGAACATCAGTTGATCTTACTCAGCCGTGGCGCGTACCGGCGGCGGCGTATGGTAGTGGGCATCCGCTTCGGCGAAGCGCTGCTGCATGCTGGCCGACGGCGCTTTATCCAGCAGGCTAAAGACCACGATCCCGATGCTGCCGAAGACAAAGCCCGGAATAATTTCATACAGGCCCAGCCAGCCAAACTGCTTCCAGACGATCACGGTCAGGGCGCCAATCACCATCCCGGCAAGCGCGCCGTTACGGGTCATGCGCGACCACATCACCGAGAACAGCACCACCGGACCAAAGGCGGCGCCGAAGCCGGCCCAGGCATAGCTCACCAGACCCAGCACGCGGTTTTCCGGATTGGCCGCCAGGGCAATCGCCACCAGGGCAACCACCAGCACCATCATCCGGCCCACCCACACCAGCTCTTTCTGACCGGCGTTTTTACGCAGGAAGGCTTTATACAGGTCTTCGGTAATCGCGCTGGAGCAGACCAGCAGCTGACAGCTCAGGGTGGACATCACCGCCGCCAGAATCGCCGACAGCAGGATCCCGGCAATCCATGGGTTAAACAGGATTTGCGCCAGTTCGATAAACACGCGCTCGGCATTCTGGTTAACCGCGCCCGCCAGGCTCGGGTTGCTATTGAAGTAGGCGATACCAAAGAAGCCGACGGCCACTGCCCCGGCGAGGCAGAGGATCATCCAGGTCATACTAATGCGACGCGCGTGGACGATGCTGTGGTGCGAATCCGCCGCCATAAAGCGCGCCAGAATATGCGGCTGACCGAAATAACCCAGTCCCCAGCCCATCAGCGAAATAATCGCCACGAAATTCAGCCCTTTCAGCATGTCGATATTTTCGATGCTCTTTTGCTTAATGACTTCCAGCGAATCGCCAAAGCCGCCGACGGAAATAATCACGATCACCGGGGTGAGGATCAGCGCGAAAATCATCAGGCTGGCCTGCACGGTATCCGTCCAGCTGACGGCGAGGAAGCCGCCGACAAAGGTATAGATAATCGTTGCCGCCGCGCCGGCCCACAGCGCGGTTTCATAACTCATGCCGAAGGTGCTTTCAAACAGACGCGCCCCCGCCACAATTCCCGAGGCGCAATAGATGGTAAAGAACAGCAGAATAACCAGCGCTGAAATAATTCTCAGCACCCGGCTTTTATCTTCAAAACGGCCGGTAAAATAATCGGGCAGCGTCAGGGCGTTATTATTCACCTCGGTATGCACGCGCAGGCGCCCGGCTACCAGCTTCCAGTTAACCCACGCCCCCAGCGTTAAGCCGATGGCGATCCAGCTTTCGGAAATCCCGGAGAGGAAAATGGCGCCCGGCAGGCCCATCAGCAGCCAGCCGCTCATGTCCGAGGCGCCGGCGGAAAGCGCGGTCACAAATGGCCCCAGACTGCGTCCCCCGAGAATATAATCATCAAAGTTTTTGGTCGAACGCCAGGCAATAAACCCTATCAATACCATACCAAGAATATAAATAATAAATGTCACCAGCATCGGTGTGCTAATAGCCATGCAAAGTCTCCAGAATTTTTATCGACAGCGTCCAACTTCGTCGTTTTTTTCCACTACCGGAACGGGGTAATGGCGCATTGTTTAATTGGGCGACCGTATCCTGACGGAAGCTTCGGTTTTTCACAAACGATTTAACACAGCATTTACACGAAAAACCGACGGCGCAAAACGTCAATTTGCGAGAGGTTGCACTCTCTCACGTTTTTAAAGGTTGCACCAAACAAAAGTGTTAACTCACGCATACAAATACCCTATGAGCCCGGGGTTAAAATTCTGCTATTTTAGGCACTATTTTTAACAAATCCGCCATTTCACGGCTTTCGTCACATGCCTCAATTAACAAGGTTGCACAAAGTTGCAACATAGTGGATATTTCCAAGCAACCGCATAAGCCTAACGATAAATGACAGGAGTTTTGAGCATGGGCACCACCACCATGGGTGTTAAGCTTGACGACGCAACCCGCGAGCGCATTAAGTCCGCCGCGAGCCGCATTGACCGCACGCCGCACTGGCTGATTAAGCAGGCCATCTTCAACTATCTGGAAAAGCTGGAGAACGACGAAACGCTGCCCGAACTGCCGGCGCTGCTCTCCGGGGCCGCCAATGAAAGCGATGAAGCGGGTTCCCCGGCGGAAGAGCCGTATCAGCCGTTCCTCGAATTCGCCGAGCAGATCCTGCCGCAGTCGGTAAGCCGCGCGGCGATCACCGCCGCCTGGCGTCGCCCGGAAACCGACGCGGTGCCGATGCTGCTGGAGCAGGCCCGACTGCCGCAGCCGCTGGGCGAGCAGGCGCATAAGCTGGCGTATCAGCTGGCGGAAAAACTGCGCAACCAGAAGACCGCCAGCGGCCGCGCCGGCATGGTGCAGAGTCTGCTGCAGGAGTTCTCCCTCTCCTCACAGGAAGGGGTGGCGCTGATGTGCCTGGCGGAAGCCCTGCTGCGTATTCCGGATAAAGCCACCCGCGATGCGCTGATCCGCGACAAAATCAGCAACGGCAACTGGCAGTCGCATATCGGCCGCAGCCCGTCGCTGTTCGTCAATGCCGCCACCTGGGGGCTGCTGTTCACCGGCAAACTGGTCTCCACCCACAACGAAACCAGCCTCTCACGCTCGCTGAACCGCATCATCGGCAAGAGCGGCGAACCGCTGATCCGCAAGGGCGTGGATATGGCGATGCGCCTGATGGGCGAGCAGTTCGTCACCGGGGAAACCATCGCCGAAGCGCTGGCTAACGCCCGCAAGCTGGAAGATAAAGGTTTCCGCTACTCCTACGATATGCTCGGCGAAGCGGCCCTGACCGCCGCCGACGCCCAGGCCTATATGGTCTCTTATCAGCAGGCGATCCATGCCATCGGCAAAGCTTCCAACGGCCGCGGCATTTATGAAGGCCCGGGCATCTCCATTAAGCTCTCGGCTCTGCACCCGCGCTACAGCCGCGCCCAGTATGACCGGGTGATGGAAGAGCTCTATCCGCGTCTGAAATCGCTGACCCTGCTGGCGCGCCAGTATGACATCGGCATTAACATCGATGCTGAAGAGGCCGACCGTCTCGAGATCTCCCTCGACCTGCTGGAAAAACTGTGCTTCGAGCCGGAGCTGGCGGGCTGGAACGGCATCGGTTTTGTTATTCAGGCCTACCAGAAGCGCTGCCCGTTCGTCATCGACGCGCTGATCGATCTCGCCACCCGCAGCCGTCGTCGCCTGATGATCCGTCTGGTGAAAGGCGCTTACTGGGACAGCGAAATCAAACGCGCGCAGATGGAAGGTCTCGAAGGCTATCCGGTCTACACCCGCAAGGTTTACACCGACGTCTCCTATCTCGCCTGCGCGAAAAAGCTGCTGGCGGTGCCGAACCTGATTTATCCGCAGTTCGCCACTCACAACGCCCATACTCTGGCGGCTATCTACCAGCTGGCGGGCCAGAACTACTACCCTGGCCAGTATGAGTTCCAGTGCCTGCACGGCATGGGCGAACCGCTGTACGAGCAGGTGGTGGGCAAAGTCGCCGACGGCAAACTGAACCGGCCGTGCCGGATCTACGCCCCGGTGGGCACCCACGAGACGCTGCTGGCGTATCTGGTGCGTCGTCTGCTGGAGAATGGCGCCAATACCTCCTTCGTCAACCGTATCGCGGACAATACCCTGCCGCTGGACGAGCTGGTGGCCGACCCGGTCAGCGCGGTGGAAAAACTGGCGCAGCAGGAAGGCCAGGCCGGTCTGCCGCACCCGAAAATTCCGCTGCCGCGCGATCTCTACGGCAGCGGCCGGAGCAACTCCGCCGGTCTGGATCTGGCTAACGAGCATCGTCTGGCCTCCCTCTCCTCTTCCCTGCTCAACAGCGCCCTGCATAAATGGCAGGCATTGCCGATGCTGGAGCAGCCGGTGGCCGAAGGCGAGATGCAGCCGGTGGTCAACCCGGCGGAGCCGAAGGATATCGTCGGTTACGTCCGCGAAGCCAGCGATGACGAAGTGCAGCAGGCGCTGACCAGCGCTATCAACAACGCGCCCATCTGGTTCGCCACCCCGCCGCAGGAGCGCGCCGCCATTCTTGAGCGCGCCGCGGTGCTGATGGAAAGCCAGATGCCGACCCTGATGGGGATCCTGGTGCGCGAAGCGGGTAAAACCTTCAGCAACGCCATCGCCGAAGTGCGCGAAGCCGTTGACTTCCTCCACTACTACGCCGGTCAGGTGCGCGACGATTTCGATAATGAAACCCACCGTCCGCTGGGTCCGGTGGTCTGTATCAGCCCGTGGAACTTCCCGCTGGCGATCTTCACCGGGCAGATTGCCGCCGCGCTGGCGGCCGGCAACAGCGTGCTGGCGAAACCGGCCGAGCAGACGCCGCTTATCGCCGCTCAGGGCGTGGCGATCCTGCTGGAAGCCGGCGTGCCGCCAGGGGTGATCCAGCTGCTGCCGGGCCGCGGGGAAACCGTCGGCGCCGCGCTGACATCCGATGAGCGCGTGCGCGGCGTGATGTTCACCGGCTCCACCGAAGTGGCCACCCTGCTGCAACGCAATATCGCCAGCCGCCTCGACGCTCAGGGACGCCCAACGCCGCTGATCGCCGAAACCGGCGGGATGAACGCGATGATCGTCGACTCGTCGGCGCTTACCGAGCAGGTGGTGATCGACGTCCTGGCTTCCGCGTTCGACAGCGCCGGTCAGCGCTGCTCCGCCCTGCGCGTCCTCTGCCTGCAGGAAGAGGTAGCCGACCACACCTTAACCATGCTGCGCGGCGCGATGAGCGAGTGCCGGATGGGCAATCCCGGCCGCCTGACCACCGATATCGGCCCGGTTATCGATGCGGAAGCGAAAGAGAATATCGAACGCCATATTCAGACGATGCGCGCCAAAGGCCGCACCGTCTATCAGGCGGTGCGCGAGAATAGCGAAGACGCCCGCGAATGGAACCACGGGACCTTTGTGCCGCCGACGCTTATCGAACTCGACAGCTTCGACGAGCTGAAAAAAGAGGTCTTCGGCCCGGTGCTGCACGTGGTGCGCTATAACCGTAACGAGCTGGACAAACTGGTGGAGCAGATTAACGCTTCCGGCTACGGCCTGACCCTCGGCGTACATACCCGTATCGACGAGACCATCGCCCAGGTCACCGGCAGCGCGAAGGTGGGCAACCTGTACGTCAACCGCAATATGGTTGGCGCGGTGGTCGGCGTGCAGCCGTTCGGCGGCGAAGGGTTGTCCGGTACCGGTCCAAAAGCCGGCGGTCCGCTGTACCTTTACCGCCTGCTCTCCAGCCGTCCGCAGGGCGCGGTTGGCGTGACCTTCGCCCGCCAGGATGCAGAGCGTCCACTGGACGCCCAGCTGAAAACGCTGCTGGAAAAACCGCTGCAGGCGCTGCAGCAGTGGGCGGCGGGCCGTCCTGAGCTGCAGGCGCTGTGCCAGCAGTACAGCGAGCAGGCGCAAAGCGGCACCCAACGCCTGCTTCCGGGACCCACCGGCGAGCGCAACACCCTGACGCTGATGCCTCGCGAGCGCGTGCTGTGCGTGGCGGATAATAAGCAGGATGCGCTGATCCAGCTGGCGGCCGTGCTGGCGGTCGGTTGTGAAGTGCTGTGGCCGGACAGCGCCCTGCAGCGCGATCTGGCGAAGAAACTCCCGCGGGACGTCAGCGAGCGGATCCGTTTCGCCAAAGCGGATCAGTTGCCTGGCCAGGCCTTCGACGCGGTTATCTATCACGGCGACTCCGACCAGCTACGCGAGCTGTGCGAGCAGGTGGCGGCGCGCGACGGGGCGATTGTCTCCGTGCAGGGCTTCGCCCGCGGCGAAACCAATCTGCTGCTGGAGCGGTTGTACATCGAGCGTTCGCTGAGCGTCAACACCGCGGCGGCAGGCGGTAACGCCAGCCTGATGACCATCGGCTAAGACGGGCTCCCCGGTGGCGCTGTGCGCCGCCATCCGGGAAATCGGCGATGCGATCAGCTAATGACAGCCGACGTCAGCTGTGCTTAATTAAGGCTCCCGGACGGGAGCCTTTTTTATGGGAGCAGAACAATGAAACGCATGTTATTTGCCGCGGCGGTCTTGCTGGCCAGCGGCGCGGCGCTGGCGGACGAGTGCAGCAACGCCAACACCCAGACCGAAATGAATCAGTGCGCGGCCGCGCAGTATCAGGCAGCCGACAAAAAACTGAACGACACCTGGCAGCAGGCTCTGCAGCGTGCGGTGGGTAAACAGCAGACATTACTGAAGCAGGCCCAGCAGGCATGGATCGCCCTGCGCGACGCCGACTGCGCTTTCCTCGCGTCCGGAGCCGAAGGCGGCAGCATGCAGCCGATGCTGGTGAGCCAGTGCATGACCGATAAGAGCGTGGAGCGGGAATCTTTCCTCGCCTCGCTGCTGCAGTGCGAGGACGGCGATCAAAGCTGCCCGCTGCCGCCGGCCAATTAACGGACGCGAATGCCTTCGATAATCATCCGCTGGACATTATCGACCGTTTGCTCAAAAAAGGCCGCGTCCTGCAGCGTGGCGCCGGTGACCGCCTCCACCTGGGTGGCGAAGTCGGCGTAATGCTGGGTAGTGGCCCAGATCATAAAGATTAAATGCTGCGGATCGACCGGCGCCAGCTTGCCGCGGTCGATCCAGCCGGAAACAATCGCCGATTTCTCATCGACCAGCGCTTTCAGATCCCCGGTCAGTTCGCCCATCAGCAGCGGCGCGCCCTGCAACATCTCAAGGCAGAAGAGCTTCGAGGCCTGGGGGTGATCGCGGGACACCTCCAGCTTCAGGCGAATATACTCGCGGATCGCCACCAGCGGGCTGATATCCTCGCGAAAGGCCTTCAGCGGCGCCAGCCAGATGGCGAGGATCTGCTGCAGAACGGCCACGTACAGCGCCTCTTTCGAAGGGTAGTAATAGAGCAGATTGGTTTTCGACACCCCGGCGCGCTCAGCCACCTGGTCCAGCCGCGTACCGTGAATACCAAATTGCGAAAATGCCTCCAGCGCGGCGGCCAGAATGGCCTCCTTTTTGGCGCTGACCGCTTGTGAACGTTTGCCGTTTTTCTTCACCGCGCCCTGTGCCATACATCCTCTCCTTCAGTTGACGCCACCAGCATAGCAAAAGCCCTTCGCCGACACGACCCCATGCACCCTGATTGCGCATGACTGCCGTTTTTTCGTGCACTGATTTTGACCATCCAGTCCACTTTTTTATCGTCCTTTTTAGCAACCCAATAGCAACACATTAATAACATTAGCATTTATAAAACTGGCATTGCGTTTGCTTTACCTCTTCTGCGAGGTGGTCCAGGGAGAGGCAGGATGCCGCGCCACCGCAACCCATCTTCCATGACTGTAGAGAGGTAGGTATGAAAATTGGTGTTTTCGTTCCCATTGGCAACAACGGCTGGCTGATCTCCACCCATGCCCCGCAGTATATGCCGACCTTCGAACTGAATAAGGCTATCGTACAGAAAGCCGAGCACTACCATTTCGACTTCGCGCTCTCCATGATCAAGCTGCGCGGCTTCGGCGGGAAAACCGAATTCTGGGATCACAACCTGGAGTCCTTCACCCTGATGGCCGGCCTGGCCGCGGTGACCTCGAAGATCCAGATCTACGCCACCGCCGCCACCCTCACGCTGCCGCCGGCGATCGTCGCCCGGATGGCCTCCACCATCGACTCCATCTCCGGCGGCCGGTTTGGCGTCAATCTGGTGACCGGCTGGCAAAAACCGGAATATGACCAGATGGGCATGTGGCCGGGGGATGACTATTTCGCCAGCCGCTATGACTATCTCACCGAATACGTTCAGGTGCTCCGCGACCTGTGGGGCACCGGGCGCAGCGATTTCAAAGGCGACTACTTCACCATGAACGACTGCCGGGTCAGCCCGCGCCCTTCGCAGCCGATGAAGGTGATCTGCGCCGGGCAGAGTGACGCCGGCATGGCCTTCTCCGCCCAGCACGCCGACTATAACTTCTGCTTTGGCAAAGGGGTCAACACGCCAACGGCCTTCGCGCCGACCGCGGCGCGTATGATGCAGGCGGCGGAAAAAACCGGCCGTGACGTAGGCTCCTATGTGCTGTTCATGGTGATCGCTGACGAAACCGACGAAGCGGCGCGCGCCAAATGGGAGCACTACAAAGCGGGCGCCGATGAAGAAGCGCTGGCGTGGCTCACCGAGCAGAGTCAGAAAGACACCCGCTCCGGCAGCGATACCAACGTGCGCCAGATGGCCGACCCCACCTCGGCGGTCAATATCAACATGGGCACCCTTGTCGGATCCTATGCCAGCGTCGCCCGTATGCTTGATGAAGTCGCGAGCGTGCCCGGTACCGACGGCGTGCTGCTGACCTTTGATGATTTTCTTGCCGGCATCGACGCTTTTGGCGAACGCATTCAGCCGCTGATGCGCTGCCGGGACCATATTGCTCCTGTTACCCGTGAGGTGGCCTGATGATTACCCTTCCCGCTCGCCCGGAATCCCTGACCTTCGCGCCGCAGCAGAGCGCGCTGATTGTTGTCGACATGCAGAACGCCTACGCCAGCCTCGGCGGTTATCTGGATCTCGCCGGATTTGACGTCTCCGCCACCCGGCCGGTTATCGACAATATTAATACCGCCGTCGCCGCCGCCCGCGCCGCGGGCATGCTGATTATCTGGTTCCAGAACGGCTGGGATGACCAGTATGTTGAAGCCGGCGGCCCGGGCTCGCCGAACTACCATAAGTCCAACGCGCTGAAAACGATGCGTCAGCGCCCGGAACTGCAGGGCAAGCTGCTGGCGAAAGGCGGCTGGGATTATCAGCTGGTGGACGAGCTGACGCCGCAGGAAGGCGACATCGTGTTGCCGAAACCGCGCTACAGCGGCTTCTTTAACACTCCGCTCGACAGCATTTTGCGCAGCCGCGGCATCCGTCATCTGGTGTTCACCGGGATCGCCACCAACGTCTGCGTCGAATCGACGCTGCGCGATGGTTTCTTCCTCGAATACTTCGGCGTGGTGCTGGAGGATGCTACCCATCAGGCCGGACCGGCCTTCGCCCAGCAGGCGGCGCTGTTCAATATAGAAACCTTTTTCGGCTGGGTCAGCGACGTCGAGAGCTTCTGCCGCGCGCTGTCCCCTGCCACCCCGCTGTCTTTAGCCAAGGAGAAACGTTATGCCTAAACAGGTGATTAT
Organism: Klebsiella sp. JB_Kp004; assembly: GCF_040065795.1. NCBI lineage: Bacteria > Pseudomonadati > Pseudomonadota > Gammaproteobacteria > Enterobacterales > Enterobacteriaceae > Klebsiella > Klebsiella sp. JB_Kp004. The sequence continues at coordinate 16,942 of NZ_JBEAKW010000017.1, forward strand.
TCCGCCAGGCACCACCACGCCGATTGCCCCCTTTGTTCCGGGGACGCTCGCCGATGGCGTGATCTACGTCTCCGGCACTCTGCCGTTTGATAAGCAAAACAATGTGGTGCACATCGGCGACCCAAAGGCGCAAACCCGCCACGTGCTGGAGACCATCAAGAGCGTTATCGAAACGGCGGGCGGGAGTATGGCGGATGTGACTTTCAACAGCATCTTTATCACCGACTGGACAAATTACGCCGCGATTAACGAGGTTTACGCCGAGTTCTTCCCCGGCGATAAACCCGCGCGCTTCTGCATTCAGTGCGGGCTGGTGAAGCCCGATGCGCTGGTGGAAATCGCCAGCGTCGCCCATATCGGCACCCCGACATGATGAGGCTCAATATTGCTCCGGCCCCATGGCCCGGCGCGCCGGTGGTGGTCCTCAGCGCAGGTCTGGGCGGCGGCGGCGGCTACTGGCTGGCGCAGCGCGCGGCGCTGGAGGAACAGTATCAGCTGGTAAGTTATGACCATAACGGGACCGGGGAGAACGCCGGTCCGCTGCCCGCCGACTACAGCATGGCGACGATGGCCGGGGAGCTGTTCAGCGCTCTGCAGGCGGCGGGGATCGCCCGCTTCGCGCTGGTGGGCCACGCGCTGGGGGCGCTGATTGGCCTGCAGCTGGCGCTCGATCGCCCCGAGGCGGTGAGCGCCCTGGTGCTGGTCAACGGCTGGCTGTCGCTGTCGCCGCACACCCGCCGCTGCTTCCTGGTGCGCGAGCGTCTGCTGCATACCGGCGGCGCGCAGGCGTGGGTCGAAGCGCAGCCGCTGTTTCTCTACCCGGCGGAATGGATGGCCGCGCGCCTGCCGCGCCTCGAAGCCGAAGATGCGCTTGCCATCAGCCATTTTCAGGGCAAGGAGAACCTGCTGAAGCGGCTGCAGGCCCTGAAGCAGGCTGATTTTTCCCGTCGCGCGGCGGCCATCGCCTGCCCGACGCTGATGGTTAGCGCCGCTGACGACCTGCTGGTCCCGGCCTCCTGCTCCCGCGTGCTGCAGACGGCGATCCCCGGCAGCCAGCGCGTGGAAATGCCGTGGGGCGGGCATGCCTGCAACGTCACCGACGCCGATACCTTTAATACCATTTTACGCGACGGGCTGGCCGCTATGCTGCCGGTCGCCAGGGAGACCCGATGAACGACGCGATAAACCAGACGGCCTGCGAGACGCTGTTTACCCAGGCCCGGACCCACAACGGCTGGCTGGATAAGCCAGTGAGCGATGCGCAGCTGCAGGCAGTCTGGGACCTGATGAAAATGGGGCCGACTTCCGCCAACTGTTCGCCGGCGCGCATCGTGTTCGTGCGCAGCGCGGAAGGCAAAGAGAAGCTCCGCCCGACGCTCTCCAGCGGCAATCTGCAGAAAACCATGCAGGCGCCGGTGACCGCCATCGTGGCGTGTGACAGCGCCTTTTACGACCGGCTACCGACCCTGTTTCCCCACGGCGATGCCCGCAGCTGGTTCACTTCCAGCCCGCAGCTGGCGGAAGAGACCGCGTTTCGCAACAGCTCCCTGCAGGCGGCGTATCTGATTTTCGCCTGCCGGGCGCTGGGACTCGACACCGGGCCGATGTCCGGTTTCGATCGGGAAAAAGTCGATGCAGCGTTTTTCGCCGACAACGGCTGGAAAAGCAACCTGCTGGTGAACATCGGCTATGGCGACCCCGGCAAACTGTATGGCCGCCTGCCGCGTCTGTCCTTTGATGAAGCCTGCCTGCTGGCATAAGGAGTTGGCGATGAAGTTAGCGGACAAAGAGAGTTTTCGTGACGCCATGGCCCGCGTCGGCGCCGCGGTTAACATTATTACCACCGATGGCCCGGCGGGCCGGGCGGGCTTTACCGCCAGCGCGGTCTGCAGCGTGACCGACACCCCGCCGACCCTGTTGGTCTGTCTGAACCGCTCAGCCTCCGTGTGGCCGGTGTTCAGCGAACACCACACGCTGTGCGTCAATACCCTGGCGGCGGGACAGGAGGCGCTGTCAACGCTGTTTGGCGGTAAAACGGCGATGGACGAGCGCTTTGCCGCCGCCGACTGGCAGACCGGCGCCACCGGCTGTCCGCGGCTGGAGGCGGCGCTGGTCAGCTTTGACTGCCGCATCGACCAGCGCGTCAGCGTCGGCACGCACGACATTCTGTTTTGTCACGTCGTGGCCATTACCCGTCACCCGGAACCCCGGGGTCTGATGTGGTTTGACCGCGGCTATCACACGCTTATGCGACCCGCTTGTTAACCTTTAACCCGGGATATCATCATGGCACTCTTCGATTTTCCTCGCTGGAAGCTGACCTCCCCCGCCGCCGAATCCGGCGTTGTCGCGCCCGATGAACGCTTATCGGCCGGGCAAACGCTGGTGATGGGCGTGCAGCACGCCGTTGCGATGTTCGGCGCGACGGTGCTGATGCCGTTGTTGATGGGGCTCGACCCAAACCTGTCCATACTGATGTCGGGGGTCGGCACCCTGCTGTTCTTTGTCGTCACCGGCGGACGGGTGCCGAGCTATCTCGGCTCCAGCGCCGCCTTTGTCGGGGTGGTGATCGCCATTACCGGCTTTAACGGCCAGGGACTCAACCCTCACCTCAGCGTCGCCCTTGGCGGGATCATCGCCTGCGGGCTGGTCTATACCCTGATCGGTCTGGTGGTGATGAAGATCGGCACCCGCTGGATCGAGCGCCTGATGCCGCCGGTGGTGACCGGGGCGGTGGTGATGGCTATCGGCCTGAACCTGGCGCCGATTGCTGTGCGCAGCGTCTCCGCCAGCGCCTTCGACAGCTGGATGGCGGTGTTAACCGTGCTCTGTATCGGCATAGTCGCGGTATTTACCCGCGGAATGCTGCAGCGTCTGCTGATCCTGGTCGGCCTGATCGTCGCCTGCGCGCTGTACGCCCTGCTGGCTAACGGCTTTGGCCTCGGCAAACCGCTGGACTTCTCTCCCCTCGCCCAGGCGGCGTGGTTCGGACTGCCGCACTTTACCACCCCATCCTTTAACGGCCAGGCGATGATGTTGATTGCCCCGGTCGCGGTGATCCTGGTGGCCGAGAACCTCGGCCACCTGAAGGCCGTCGCCGGGATGACCGGGCGCAATATGGATCCGTACATGGGGCGCGCCTTCGTCGGCGATGGTCTGGCGACCATGCTCTCCGGCTCGGTCGGCGGCAGCGGGGTCACGACCTATGCGGAGAACATCGGCGTCATGGCGGTGACCAAGGTCTACTCGACGCTGGTGTTTGTCGCCGCGGCGCTGATTGCCATGCTGCTGGGCTTCTCGCCGAAATTCGGCGCATTAATCCACACCATTCCCGGGCCGGTGATCGGCGGCGCCTCGATCGTGGTCTTTGGCCTGATCGCCGTCGCCGGGGCGCGGATCTGGGTGCAAAACCGCGTCGACCTCAGCCAGAACAGCAATCTGATCATGGTGTCTGTGACCCTGGTGCTGGGCGCCGGCGATTTCGCGCTGTCGCTGGGCGGCTTTACGCTGGGCGGGATTGGTACCGCCACTTTCGGGGCGATCCTGCTGCACGCGCTGCTTCATCGCGGGACGCGTGAGGCGAAGGAGGCCAGGGTAACGCCGGTTTAAGCCACATTAGCGCGGCGTTGGCGCAGGGAGCGGTGGGGGCCGGATAAGTCGATACAGTTATCGGTTTGCAACGGTTTCGCCCCGGAAAAACGGCTGTTCTGGGTTATATCCAGGCAGATGGCGCTCCCGATATGTCTTCTGCGTTATGTCTCTCATGGCGCCGGGAGCGCACAGGGGGCGGCCAGTCGCCGCCGCCCCCTGTACCCCCGGGCTCCGG